>NZ_JAVIWJ010000001.1:1417500-1717500 GCF_034314105.1 Pseudomonas sp. AB6 | reverse complement strand
GCACGACCCTTTCGAAAAATCACTGCGCGACATGCTCAACGCCTCATCCTCTAACAGGGATGACGATGCTTGCCTGGGCCGCGTTTTGAAAACTGCGAACCGTCAGATAGGTGCTGGTGATTTATTCAAACTGTTAGGTCGCTGGTCCCAAGCTCTAATGATTGGAGTGAACAATGGTTCACCGCATGTAAGTCCGGTTTCCCGCCGTACCCTTTCTTCTGCTCGCCCTGCTGATAAGGCTGATTGAACATGGAACTCAACCTCTGGACGCAGAGCCTAGTCACCGCCATGACGGTGTTGTGGACTAAAGTCGCTAATTTCATTCCAAACCTTTTCGGCGCCCTAATTGTGGTGCTGCTCGGGTTTGTTGTCGCCAAGCTGCTGGACACCCTGCTATCGAAACTGCTGGCTAAACTCGGTCTTGATCGGTTGATGGGCGGTACAGGCCTGACCAAGTTGATTGCGCGAGCTGGCGTACAGGTGCCGATATCAACGCTGATTGGCAAAATCGTCTATTGGTTCGTGCTGCTTATTTTCCTTGTCTCGGCTGCTGAGTCGCTCGGTCTTGAACGGGTATCGGCGACGTTGGATATGTTGGCGTTGTATCTGCCAAAGGTATTCGGCGCTGCGTTGGTATTGCTGGTAGGGGTACTCTTGGCCCAACTGGCCAATGGACTTGTACGCGGTGCCGCTGAGGGTGTAGGGCTTGATTACTCCGCTGGCTTGGGACGAATCGCCCAAGGGCTCGTTATTATCATCAGTATTTCGGTCGCGATCAGTCAGTTAGAGGTTAAAACCGACCTGCTCAACCATGTAATTGTGATCGGCTTGATTACCGTTGGTCTGGCATTCGCGCTGGCAATGGGCTTGGGCAGTCGTGAAATTGCAGGCCAAATTCTTGCGGGAATATATGTGCGTGAGTTATATCAAGTGGGGCAACAAGTGCGGGTGGGTGAAGTCGAAGGGCAGATTGAAGAAATGGGTACGGTAAAAACGACGCTGCTGACCGATGAAGGGGAGTTGGTATCCTTGTCCAACCGAATTCTGCTCGAACAGCAAGTGTTCAGCCGCTAACCCGGCAAATTCTGCTACCCTGTGCCGCCACAAATTGCTGGAAGTATGGCAGTGGCGGACATTGACCTGATAGACCTTACTGTCGGCATGAGTTTTTTTGAATAAGCCCCAATCGCTGTCCATGCGCTACGATCCCCGCGAACTCTCTGATGAGGAGTTGGTGGCGCGGTCGCACGTCGAGCTGTTTCATGTGACTCGGGCATATGAAGAGTTGATGCGACGCTACCAGCGAACACTTTTTAACGTATGTGCACGTTATTTAGGGAACGATCGCGATGCTGATGATGTCTGTCAGGAAGTGATGCTTAAAGTGTTGTATGGCTTGAAAAATTTCGAAGGAAAATCGAAGTTCAAAACCTGGCTCTACAGCATCACTTACAACGAATGTATTACGCAGTACAGGAAGGAACGGCGGAAGCGTCGCTTAATGGACGCGTTGAGTCTGGACCCACTTGAGGAGGCGGCAGATGACAAGTCGCCTGCACCTGAAGAGCAGGGCGGGCTTGATCGCTGGCTTGTGCATGTGAATCCAATCGATCGGGAAATTCTGGTGCTACGATTTGTCGCAGAGCTAGAATTTCAAGAAATTGCGGACATCATGCACATGGGCCTGAGTGCCACAAAAATGCGCTACAAACGCGCGCTTGATAAACTACGTGAGAAATTTGCGGGCATTACCGAAACTTAACTCGGGGCAAATATCTCTAACGTGCAGACAAGTTCTGATAGACTTGTCGTCGAGTTGTCCTTCAGTACGAAGGGCTTCTTAACAATCACCAGATGGGGATTTAACGGATGAAACTGAAAAACACCTTGGGCATTGCCATTGGTTCTGTTGTTGCCGTAGCTTCGTTCGGCGTTCTGGCGCAAGGCCAAGGCGCGGTCGAGGGTGAGGCCTTCTACCAGAAGAACTACAACGACAGCGTCAACCACGTAGAAGACGGCCGCACCGCTGGTGCTTCCATCGGCTACTTCTTGACCGACGACGTTGAAGTTATCCTGGGCTATGGCAAAACTAATTACACGCGTTCCAACGGCGATACCGGCAACCAGAAGATTCATGGCGACACTAGCTCCCTGGCCGGTATGTACCACTTCGGTACCGTTGGTGATGCTATCCGTCCATACGTTTCCGGCGGCTTTGCTCACCAGAGCATGACCGGCGTTGAAGCTGACGGTTACAAGGGTCGTGACTCGTCCACCTTCGCAACCATCGGTGCTGGTGCCAAGTGGTACATCACAGACAACTTGTATGCACGTGCTGGCGTAGACGCTGACTACAAGCTGGATAACGGCAAGTGGGACTACGCTCCTACCATCGGCTTGGGCGTTAACTTTGGTGGTGGCTCCAAGCCAGCACCGGCTCCAGCACCGGCTCCACAGCCAGTTGCTGAAGCGCCTGTAGAAGCTCCAATGGAAGCTGCTCCACAAGTCGTACGTGTTCAGTTGGACGTCAAATTTGACTTCAACAAAGCTGTCGTTAAGCCTAACAGCTACGCCGACATCAAGAACCTCGCTGACTTCATGAAGCAGTACCCACAAACCAGCACCACTGTTGAAGGTCACACTGACTCCGTCGGTCCTGACGCTTACAACCAAAAACTGTCTGAGAAGCGCGCTAACGCTGTCAAACAAGTTTTGGTTAGCCAGTACGGTGTTGGCGCTGGTCGCGTGAGCTCGGTTGGTTACGGCAAAACCCGTCCAGTTGCAGACAACAAAACTGAAGCTGGCCGCGCAATCAACCGTCGCGTAGAAGCTGCAGTCGAAGCAAAAGCTGCTCAGTAATTTGTAGCTAAAGCCTCGTAGAAAAGCCCGGCTCAGGCCGGGCTTTTCTTTGCGTGCGATTTGATGAATACAAAGGTACTGCGGACTTATCGCAGCCTTCGACAACTCCTACAGAATCTGTGCATCGCCATCATCTGTGGGACCGAATTTATTCGGGAAGCGGGTAAAGGGTCTCCAACCAAATTGCAATTTGTTGGCGATATAACAAACACCGCAGCGCTTCAAGCACGCCGTGGTGCCCGCCTCGCCATCAGGTTGGCTATAGAATCGTCCCGCAAGACGTTATGGACGCATTAACCAAACTGAGCCTGTTCGACCACTGCCGCCGCACTCGCCGCGACTTCACCAATCACTAATATCGCCGGGCTTTTGAGCTCAAAAGCGAGGGCGTCTGTTTGCATTTCGGCCAGAGTGCTACGGCATTCGCGCTGATGGGGCAGCGAGGCGTTTTCGATCATTGCCACCGGCGTGTTCGCCGACAAGCCACCGGCCATCAGGTTGTCGCGGATTTCCGAGAGCTTGGCGACGCCCATGTATACCACCAGCGTGGTGCCGCTTTGCGCCAAGGCCTGCCAGTTGAGGCTGCTGCCGTCCTGAGTGTGAGCCGTGACCAGCGTAACGCCCCGGCTAACGCCGCGCAGTGTCAGTGAAATACCACATTGAGTTGCCCCCGCCAGTCCGGCCGTTATGCCGTTGACCAGTTCGACTTCAATGCCTTGAGCCCGAAGCCAATCAGCCTCTTCGCCACCGCGTCCAAAAATACATGGATCACCCCCTTTCAGTCGGACCACGCATTTACCCTGGCGGGCGTAACGCAGCATCAGTCGGTGGATGAACGCTTGCGGCGTAGAGCGACAGCCGCCGCGTTTGCCGACCGCAATGACCCGGGCTGAAGCGCAGTGCTCAAGGATCGCGACGTTGACCAGATCATCGATCAGTACCACATCCGCTTCGCGCAGTGCGCGCACAGCTTTGAGTGTCAACAACTCAGGGTCGCCGGGACCTGCACCTACCAGCCAGACTTTTGCGCTCATGCCGTCACCCCTCATTGGTGGACCGCGACCGCTAGCGGGTTGACCGCCAGCAGCCGTTTGATTTCCGGTACGCAGGAGCCACATTGGCTGCCGCACCCCAGCTGTGTTTTCAGTTGAATCAAATCCAGCCCGCGACCAATGCCCCCCACTACCGCGCTTTCGCTGACGTTCATGCAGTTGCACACGACCTTGCTGCTGTGCGGCATGGCGGCGGCGTTACCGGGTGGAGTGCTGATCGGTGCCAACAGCCAGCGGCGTAATTGCTCGTCGGCGCGGCCTTCGAGCCAAAGGCTTTGCAGCCAATGCCGGGCGATGGTCTCTCCGGCCAAGCGAATGGCAATAATGCGGCCGTGTTCAATCCGCACCCGCTTGCCAATCGAGCGGCGAGGGTCGTCGTAAGACAGCACCGGACCTTCATTCAGGCCCAGTAGTTGATCAATCTGGGTCAGCAATTGATTGTCGGGTGCCTGAGCGCCTGCGGCTCGAATCAGCAGCGCTGGACGTTCACGTCCGGCCAAACTGAGGCTGACGTAGGCAAATGCCTCACACAGGGGTCTGAGTGCCTCAATTTTGGTTTGCACGTCACCTTCCACCAATGCAAACAGCTGCCACGGCAAACTCACGGCTTCGATGCGCACGCCGGTGTGTTTCAGTTCCGGCTGTTTCGACAAGGGGTCGAAGGCCGGTTGGGTCAGAATGTTCACACCGCCCTTGAGGAAACGATCACCCCAATGCATGGGCAAGAATGCTTGGCCGGGACGAATACTGTCATCAATGGTGACCGGCACGATCAGGCTGCCACGGCGGCTTTTCAGACTGACCAGATCGCCTGCCTGTAGACGATGGCGGCGTAATTCATCCGGGTGCAGGCTTAAAACCGCTTCGCTGACATGGCCGAACAACTGCGCAGCGGTGCCGGTGCGGCTCATGCCGTGCCATTGATCACGCAGGCGTCCGGTGTTCAGGGTCAGCGGAAAGCGCGCATCACGCAGCTCCTTTGCTGCACGGTAGGGTTCGGTTACGAACGTGGCGCGGCCGGACTCCGTCGGGAAAATCCCATCAAGGTATAAGCGCGCTGTCCCGGTTTCGGCGCCCACCGGGAAGGGCCATTGTTGGGGGCCACGCTGTTCAAGCAGCGCATAGCTGATGCCTGACAGGTCCAGATCGCGCTCACGGGTCAGCTGTTTGTATTCATCGAACAATGCTTGAGGCCCATCGAAAGCAAACAGGCTGGTTTTTCCAGGGCGCAGGCGTTGCTCTAGCCGCTGAGCAAAATCAACCGTAATTGCCCAGTCCGAGCGTGCTTGACCCGGCGCAGCTATCGCTTTGCGGACACGGGAAATGCGTCGTTCCGAATTAGTCGCAGTGCCGTCTTTTTCGCCCCAACTGGCGGCGGGTAACAGCAGGTCGGCAAACGTGCAGGTTTCGGTAGTTCTATACGCTTCTTGCAAGACCACAAATGGGCAGGTGGTCAGGGCTTCGCGGATTTTCTGCTGATCCGGTAGCGACTGTGCAGGGTTAGTGCAGGCGATCCACAACGCTTTGATTTTGCCGGTTTGCAGCTGTTCGAATAGCTCGATAGCTGACAATCCGGGTGTTTCGGGCAATGCATCGACGCCCCAGTAGGCTGCGACTTCCTCGCGATGCGCGGCGTTGCCGGCTTCGCGGTGGCCCGGCAACAGGTTCGACAGGCTGCCGGTTTCGCGTCCGCCCATGGCGTTAGGCTGACCGGTTAGTGAGAACGGCCCTGCGCCAGGGCGCCCGATCTGACCGGTAGCAAGGTGTAAATTGATCAGCGCGCTGTTCTTCGCGCTGCCTGAGGTGGACTGGTTTAATCCCATGCACCACAGCGACAAAAAACTTGGCGCGGTGCCGACCCATTGTGCGCAGGCGTGCAGTTGCTCAACCGGTATACCGCATATCTCCGAGACCATCTGTGGGGTGTAATCGCGGACCAGGCTTTTCAGCTCGGCGTAGCCTTGGGTGTGGGCACTGATGAAGCTGCGGTCAACCCAGTCTTCCCATAGCAGCAAGTGCAAAATACCGTGAAACAGCGCGACGTCGGTGCCGGGCTGAATCGCCAGGTGCATATCGGCCAAATCGCAGGTGTCGGTGCGGCGCGGATCAACGACGATGATTTTCATCTCGGGCCGTAAGCTTTTTGCTTCTTCCAACCGGCGAAACAACACCGGGTGGGCGTAGGCCATATTGCTGCCGACGATCATCACGCAATCGCTGAGTTCGATGTCTTCGTAATTGCACGGCGGTGAGTCCGCGCCCAGGCTGCGCTTGTAGCCGACCACGGCGGAGGACATGCACAGCCGCGAATTACTGTCGATATTGTTGGTGCCGACCAAGGCCCGCGCGAGCTTGTTGAATGCGTAATAGTCTTCGGTCAGGAGTTGCCCTGACACATAGAACGCAACGCTGTCTGGGCCGTGCTCACGAATGGTCTCGGCGAAGACATTGGCCGCATGCTCCAGTGCGGTGTCCCAATCTGTTGGGCTGCGCGCGAGGGTTTTGCCCAAGCGCAATTCCGGGTACAGCGCTCGGGCCGTGACGTCGCCAGTCAGGTGCAGGCTCGCGCCTTTGCTGCAGAGCTTGCCGAAGTTGGCGGGGTGTTGCGGATCACCGCTGACACCGAGAATGCGCTCGCCATCGTGTTCGATCAGTACGCCGCAACCGACACCGCAATAGCAGCAGGTCGAGGCCGTAATCTGCGTGGCGGATTCTGTCGCAGCTGGCGGGCGCATCAGCCCGCTTCCTTGAGGGATAACAGCACCCGGCCATTTTCAACTCGGGCCAAGTGCTTGTGTGCGCAGCCGATGTCAGGCGCTTGTGCATCACCGGTTTCCAGGTCGATTTGCCAGTTATGCAACGGGCACGAAACACGCTTGCCGTAGATCAAGCCTTGGGACAGCGGACCACCCTTGTGCGGGCAACGGTCGTCGAGGGCAAAAACGTCGTCGTCGCTGGTGCGAAAGATGGCGATGTCGCCCTTGGGGCCTTCGACGATGCGCGAACCCAGTGGGTTGATGTCTTCAAGGGCGCAGATGTCAAACCAGTTCATGCCAGCAGCTCCACGGGAATACGTTCGAATTCTTTCTTCAGCAGCGGCTGAGAAATGCGTTCCTTCCAAGGGTCTTGTTCGAACGACAGCGAGAACTGCAAGCGCGCGTTCAGCGCCTGGCGTTTATCAGCGTCTTCCAGCACGGCTTTCTTGATGTAGTCCATGCCGACGCGTTGCAGGAAATGCACGGTGCGTTCGAGGTAGAACGCTTCTTCGCGGTACAGCTGCAGGAACGCGCCGTTGTATTCGCGGACTTCTTCGGCGGTCTTGAGTTTGACAAAAAACTCCGCGACTTCGGTTTTGATCCCGCCGTTGCCGCCGATGTACATCTCCCAACCGGAATCGACACCGATGATGCCGACGTCTTTGATGCCGGCTTCCGAACAGTTGCGTGGGCACCCGGAGACGGCCAGCTTGACCTTGTGCGGTGACCACATGTTGAACAGGTCGTGTTCCAGTTCAATGCCCAGTTGCGTCGAGTTCTGCGTGCCGAAGCGGCAAAACTCGCTGCCGACACAGGTTTTTACCGTGCGGATCGATTTGCCATACGCATGGCCGGATGGCATGTCGAGGTCTTTCCAGACTCCCGGCAAGTCCTCCTTCTTGATCCCCAACAAGTCGATGCGTTGACCGCCGGTGACCTTGACCATAGGCACGTTGTATTTGTCGGCCACGTCAGCGATACGCCGCAGTTCGGACGGGTTGGTCACGCCGCCCCACATCCGTGGAACCACCGAGTAGGTGCCGTCTTTCTGAATGTTGGCGTGGGCGCGCTCGTTGATCAGGCGCGACTGTGGATCGTCCTTCGCTTCCCCCGGCCAAGTAGAAATCAGGTAGTAGTTCAGCGCTGGGCGGCAGGTAGCGCAGCCGTTGGGAGTGCGCCAGTTCATGTAGCTCATCGCACTGGCGATGGTCAGTAAATGCTGCTCGCGGATCGCCGCGCGGATCAGGCCGTGGTTTAAGTCGCTGCAACCGCAGATGGCTTTTTCGCTTTTCGGTTTTACATCCGCTGCGCCGCCGACGGTGTTGATCAAAATCTGTTCCACCAGCCCTGCGCAGGAACCGCAGGAGCTGGCGGCTTTGGTGTGTTTTTTCACGTCGTCGACGCTAAACAGCCCGTGTTCCTGAATCGCTTTGACGATGGTGCCTTTACACACGCCGTTGCAGCCGCAGACTTCAGCGGTGTCTGCCATGCCCATGGCTTTATCTTGGCCTTGGTGGCCGACGTCACCCAAGGCGTTTTCACCAAACATCAAGTGATCGCGAATTTCATTGATCTGCGCGTTTTCCCGAATTTGCCGGAAATACCAGCCGCCATCTGCCGTGTCGCCATACAAGCAGGCGCCTACAAGCACGTCATCCTTGATCACCAGTTTTTTATAGACCCGGCCAATCGGGTCAGAGAGGGTGATGGTTTCTGTGCCTTCGCCGCCCATGAAGTCGCCAGCGGAAAACAAATCGACGCCTGTCACTTTTAATTTGGTTGAGGTAACCGAGCCTTGGTAACGGGCAAAGCCTAGCTGCGCCAAATGGTTCGCACAGACTTTTGCCTGTTCAAACAGTGGAGCGACCAGCCCGTATGCGATGCCGCGATGGCTGGCGCACTCGCCAATGGCGTAGACCCGTGGGTCGTAGGTTTGCATCGTATCGCTGACCAAGACGCCGCGATTACACGGGATGCCTGACTGCTCAGCGAGTTCGGTGGCGGGGCGGATACCGGCCGCCATGACCACCAGGTCTGCGGGGATCACGTCGCCATTTTTGAATTGCACTGACTTCACGCGGCCTTTGCCGTCGTCGAGCAACGCTTGGGTCGATTCTTCCAGGCGGAACGACAGTCCGCGTGTTTCCAGTTCAGTTTGCAGCAATTGCCCGGAAACTTTGTCCAGCTGACGCTCCATCAGCCATTCGCCGATGTGCACCACGGTCACGTCCATGCCGCGCAACCTGAGGCCGTTGGCTGCTTCAAGACCCAGCAGCCCGCCGCCAATCACCACGGCATGGGTGTGGGTTTTGGCGGTATTAATCATGGTTTGGGTGTCGGCGATGTCACGGTAGCCAATCACGCCCTGCAAGGTGTTGCCCGGGATCGGCAATATGAATGGTATCGAGCCGGTGGCAATCAGCAGGCGATCGTAATGGGCCTCGGTGCCATCGTCGGCGATGACCAAGCGTTTGGTCCGGTCGATCTTCACGGCCTTGCGGTTTAGCAGGAGGTGGATGTTGTTTTCCAAGTACCAGCTCAGGTCGTTGAGCACGATGTCTTCAAAGTTTTGCTCACCGGCCAGGACCGGCGACAGCAGGATTCGGTTGTAGTTTGGGTGCGGCTCGGCGCCGAATACGGTGATGTCGTATAGGTCCGGACTCAGTTTGATCAGCTCTTCAAGGGTGCGGACACCCGCCATACCATTCCCAATCATCACCAGCTTGAGTCGTTTCATGTGGCCTCCGAGAACCGCTAGGGGTAAGCTCGACAATTCCGCGCAAACAAAAAAAGGCGTCCCGCCAGTTAATGGCGAGGACACCTTTGTCCGGTCCCGTTCTCTCGGGAAGTGCAGCCTTCGACGTTGAAAGCTGCAACGATGTAATTACTTACTGCAACCTATGCAGCGGTTGTGCCAAGTCGGGTTATCCTATTTTTATTGGGGCGGGTGATAGATTTTTCGCAATTTTTTGCACCTTTTTGAAGCCCACTGCGCGGAGTTGGTGCGAATAAAAACGCCCTCTCATCAAACAAGACATTTATTGAAATATCGACACTTGGACTGGATGAGCGCGCTCGCCCGCGACGGGCCCCTTGTCGAAGACGTGGTGACCCTTCTTATCAAACAGAAACATCTCAACAGTCGACCAGAGCGACACCAAGGAAAATTTTGTCAGCGGTACTCACACTCATTTACTGACCTCGTAAATCACTTTGCCTGCCGTTTCAATCCCTTTCCAGCAGATCTGTGCTGCAAAGCCCCCTCGCCAATAATTAAAACGCCACCTACAAACGCTCCTCTATAGTCTCCATTTAATATTTGCGGGCAACCCACTGAGATCCTCAGCACTAATACTGCCTCGCTTAATATAAAAATCGGAAAAGGTAACGAAGCCAGAAATCCCTCCAACTATTAATAGTCGCCCCCACCCCTCCGAAACGTAGAGGCGTTAGAGCTTTGACAGCAGGGCTATTTCTGAAGCAATCCAATAGCATATCCATTTTTGTATAGGCGATATGTACTGCAACCCCAATACAAATCACAGCTCCACTGAAATCTATTAACCCAACAGTGAGGAATATTTTGTCAGCAGTACCCAAGCTCATTCTGATCTCGTAATTCACTTCGCTTATCGCTTCAACGCGGTTGACGAGGGCGAGTAACTAACCGCAAAGCTAGGCATTACCGAATTTTGCATATGCTGCAAGTGCACACATAACCAAAAGCAGCCCCCAACCAAGCCACTGCATCACAATCAGTTTGCGCTTCAGATCGGCAGGAAAATTCTTCAGATCCTCGGCGCTAACCGCCCCCCTCCGAAGAGCCATACCAGGCGTGACCATCATCCCCATTATTACCCCAAAGAGATGCATCCGCCCCCAAGGACCCGCGTGTATCAGAAACCTGCGAATCATAATTATCGGACTATTCTTCATGTGGCCCAACATCAGGTCCATTTTGGTGTAGGCGAGATACATCGCTGCCCCAATCCAAGCAAGCATGCTTGCAAAATAAACTAACCAAATACAGAGGTAAATTTTATCGGCGGTACTAACGCTCATTTTCTGACCTCGTAAATCAACTCGCCTGCCTTTTCACCACCCATTCCCCCTAAATAACCTGAGGCGAAAGAAACTCCCCCCACGACCACAACACCGCATACAAGCGCTCCCACCCCATGAACTGCGCCCCAAATGTTGGACAGTGATTGAATAAGCTACGCGGCCTGAGTTCTGTATGCCACTGGACTCAAGCCGTTGAGCTTCATTTTGATACGTTCGTGGTTGTAGTAATGGATGTATTCATCCAGTCCAGCCTCTAACTGAGCAACGCTGTCGAAGCGCTCCCGGTAGAAAAACTCTGATTTCAGTGTGCCGAAAAAGCTCTCCATCGTGGCATTGTCATGGCAGTTACCCTTGCGCGACATACTCTGTTCCAAGCTCATTTCTTCCAGACGATTTCGGTAGATGTGGTAGCGGTACTGCCAGCCCTGATCCGAGTGCACCATCGGTTTGGCGCCCTCTGGCAAGCGCTTCAACGCCTTTTCCAGCATGTTGCCCACCAAGGCGTAGCGAGGGCTGGTGTCTGTCTGGTACGCCACGATCTCTCCGTTGTACAAGTCCAGTATCGGCGACAGGTAGAGCTTTTCACCGGCTACCTTGAACTCGGTAACGTCGGTCACCCATTTCTCATTCGGCTGGTCGGCCTCGAATTGCCGAGCCAACGTGTTAGGTGCTACCTGCCCCTCAGGGCCTTTGTACGATTTATACTTCTTGGCTCGCACCGTGCACTTGAGGTTTAGTTCGGCCATCAGCCTGCGTACCGTTTTGCTGTTCACTATCCACCCGCCCTTGAGCAGCGTGGCGGTCATCCGGCGATAGCCATAGCGGCCCTTATGCTGGTCCTGGATAGTCTGAATAGAGGCTTTCAGCGGAGCAAATTTATCCCCGGCAGCCAGTACCTTGACCTGATAGTAGTAAGTACTGCGTGCCAAGCCGACCAGCTTGAGCAGGGCGTCGATTGGAAAATCGCTCCTCAGCTCAGTGACTACCCAGGCTTTTTCTTCGCTTCTTTGTCCCGCCTCATCGCCTCCTCGCCTAACACCTTTAACTTTTTTAGGTAGGCGTTCTCCATGCGCAGGTACTGAAGTTCGTCGAGCAACTCTTTGTGGGCGCGCTCTTCGTCGGTGAGCACTGCCGGTTTGCGGGGCTTGGCGGGGGGCTTTGGCATAACGTTACGTGGGCCTTTTTTCCCTGACGTCAGGGCTTCGATGCCGCCACTGTAATATTGCTGCTGCCATCTGCCTATCTGCGTTGAATTGCCCAGATTGAAAATCGCAGCCGTTTGCCGAAATGACAACTTCTCACGCTCCATGTGCTGGACAACGGACAGTTTGAACTCGGGACCATGTTCCTTCATACGCCCCTGCAGGCTGGCTTCCCCGTGCAGCTCGTAGGCCGCCACCCAACGACGGAGCAACGTAGGGTCCATCTGAAATTGAGCGGCTATGTGACGAAAACCTTGACCGCGCTCAAGGAAAGCATTGATGGCGGACCGCTTGAACTGCGTTGAATATTTACCCATGAAAAACACCCCGGTAGTTGGATGGGTGTCCAACATTTGGGGCGCAGTTCACCAGCAGTCGGAACCCCGATAGCAAAGCAGATCGCTCCAGTCCCGACGGCGCTTAAAACTCCGCCTGCGACAAAACCGCCCGCAGCCCCTCCTGCGAACCCTCCGGTCTCCGTATATTTCACCTTCTCACACGCCTCAGCATCCCCCGCCCGGCATACATCCTGCACTTTCATATAAGAAGCCCCGCCGCCAATAGCGGTGCCCACCCAACCACCGTAATTTATGTACTTGGAGGCCTTGGCCACTTTGGCCAGATGAGTGGCATATCCAGGGTTCATGTCATGGGCACCGGCCCGGCCCCAGCGATGCACCAAACTACGGCTGGAAATACCCAGGGCGGTTTTCAGTTTCGGGTGGTCAGGGTAGTCGATGGTATTTTTGGTCAGCTTGGTGAGGTGGGTGTCGAGTTGAGCAAACAGTTCTTTGCGTTCAGCAAAGAACTCGGGGGATCGCAGGTGCCCGTGTTGGTTGAAGGTGCGCTTGTGCAGGTCTTCAATGGCTTCCAGGATTTCTCCTACCGCGTCTATGTTGTCCTTGTAAACCGCCGCCGCCATGCTGGTCCCAATAGAGCCGTACTTGATTAAAGACTCGATTTCGTCGCGGTGGCGAACCATGAAGTCGGCTTCTTCAGGACTAAGATCCTCCAACGCCATATTCACCACTTTTGCCGCGTCCATCAGGCGCGCTTCTTCCTCAGTGCATTGTCCATTATTGGGATCACTGAGCACGATCATTTGCCCGGCTTTTATCTGATCCAACCCAGGGTTTAGGATCCTGAATTTAGCAATGACCGCAGAACTGGCTGAGGTGAACAACTGCGCTTCCAGTCGTTCAACCGTGGTGCTTCTGGGGACAATATAGAACCCGGGGTCGTGCAGTTCGATGGGTTCTGATTGCAGCTCTGGAGGAAAAAGCCTGTAACGTTTATAAATGGACGTCGGGACGGGCAGGTGCAGGGTAGCCAGGGTCTTTTCATTGCTCACCTTGAGATGTTGAGCAAAGACATAACGCAGTAAGCGCTCGGGATCAGGTCGCATAACCGGTTGGGTGAGCCGTGGCCCCGGGATGCGTTTGACGCTGTCGCTTATGGCACGCTGGCGATTGCGCGCCAACGCTTGCGATTGACTCGCGAGACTGCGGTGCTCTTTCAATAGGGCGTCTATGCCCTGGGTGGGGGTTTTACGACCGAGTTCAACGTCATCAATAATATGCTTGGCGTAATAGGACACTTCCCGAATAAACCACACGCGCCCATTACCTTGATCAAGGTGTCGGGCGCTAACACTAATGGCTTGTCCTTGCAGTTGTCCTGCTGCTTGGTGGACATCCCAGATATCATCACGGCTGGCGCTCATCGTTATTCACCCCAAAAGCTATAGCCGCTGGTAGCCGCGGGCGTTGTTTGATAAAAATCAAACGTGCAGTCCAACTCTTCTCTTCGGGTCAGTGCTTGTTCCAATAAGGGCGAAAATTTATCAATGTATTTGGAGATAATGATAAAGCCATGAGTTGACTGGTTGTTATTTTCAAAATTGGCCAGGTTACGAGTATAAGAAAGCACCATTATTTCGTCGGTATGTGCTGACTGGTGTTTGTTGCCGATCGACTCTTTACTGGAGCAGCCTGCCAAATCAATCCTTGAGCCTTGCCGGTAATTGTCATGTATGCAGGCTTAGCCATAACTACCTCTCCTTTTGATGGGAGGGTAGTTTATTGGAAAGTGAATCCGGCAGGATGTAGGACGCGTCTGAAAATCAAGCAATTGCAGAATAAAACCAGACTTATATTGCCTTGATTGTTCGAGCGCATGTTGCGCAGCTTTTGTTTTATTGCATCGCGCAACTTCTTGCGCAAGTTTAATCCCTCAGGGGATCACCGATGCAACATCATCACAACCACTACCAAATTCACCAACAACGACACTAACGCCACGGTCCTCCAGACCTTCAGCGGTTCTCGCTCCAGCAGTGGGCGCGGACGGGTATTGGCAGGGTTTAACTCCGCTTTTTCGAGGTTTATTAACCACTCTTCGGCGGTTTCATAGCGCTGCGCCGGGTCGGTTTGCAGGGCTTTGCTCAGGCAATGTTCCAGCCAGTCCGGCACGTCCGGTCGGTAGCGGCTGGCGGGTACTGCGTTGCCGAAGCGCGGGTGTTGAAACGCTTCGATTTCGCCGTAGGGGTAATGCCCGGTAAGCAAGAAGTACAACGTCACCCCGGCGCTGTACAAATCCTGTTGCGCGCTGGGAGCGGCACCGCCGAACGCCTCGGGCGCAATGAAGCTCGGAGTGCCCGGCAGATCGTTAGCGGTGTCCACCGACAACCCTGGACAAAAAGCCAAGCCAAAATCCAGAATTCGCAGGTCGCCGTTATCGTCGAGTAGCAGGTTTTCCGGCTTGATGTCGCGGTGAAAAATGTTGCGCCGATGCAACAAGCCCACGGCACGCAACAAGTGGGTCGCTACGCCTTGCCATTGAGCCATTGGCAGCGGGCCATGGTTACTGAACAGCTCTGCCAAGGTCTGGCCGGGGTATTGGCGCATCAGGTAATACAGGTGCTGACGTTCGGTGGCGGTATGAACTTGCGGGAAGTATCGCCCCGCGACCCGGCGTAAGAACCATTCTTCCAGCAACAGGCTTTGCTCGGCGTTAGCTTCGGCATGACGGCTGGCGGGCAGGGTTTTCAACAGCCAGGGTTGCTGCTGCCGATCACGCACCCGATACAACAACGACTGTCGCGACTGCGCGAGCAGGGTTTCCACCTGCCAGCCCTCGAACAGCTGGTCCGGTCGCAGGACAGGGGGCAGCGGCCATTGTTGCAACTGGACCAAGGTATCGCCGAGGTTATCTTCACCCAAGCCGTCGACTTGAATCAGCAGCGCGCTGGCGTTGTCCTGACTGCCCGCCAGGTGCGCAGCGGCGACCAAGGTGTTGACTGCGCTCTGCAGGTCATGTTGCTCGCGCAGAATCGAGGTAATTGTGGCGTCACCCAAGGTCGCCCACACACCGTCGCTTAGCAGCAACCAGCGTTCACCCTCGCGCAATTCCCCGTCCAGGTAGTCCATGACCAAATGCTGATCAAGCCCCAGCGCGCGCTTGAGCACATGCTGCATCTCGGGCTGATCCCAGACGTGGTCTTCGCTCACTCGTTGCAATTGGCCAGCATGCCAACGGTAGGCTCGGCAATCGCCAACGTGGGCGAGGGTAAACCGGCGCCCGCGCAGCACTAATGCACTCAACGTAGTGAGTAACCCGTTGGCTTGCAGCCAGCGATTTTGCGCCAGCAGCAAGCGGTCCAGGGACTGTGCAACGCCCCAGGTTTCAGGCGTTGCGTAGTAATCCAGCGCCAATGCCTGCAAGGTCGAGCGCGCCGCCAATCCGCCATCGACGCACTGACTTACCCCATCGGCGAGGGCGAACAAGTAACCCTTGCTCGCGGCCAGCGCCGGCATCGGAGTTATCTGACGGCTCGCGTCCTGATTCTCGGCGCGAGGACCGTTGGCGCTGAAATGGGCGAAACTCAGTTGCAAGCTCATTGACCGGTTATACCCGAGCAGCGGTCACAGCCGCCGAACCCCAAGTGGTTCTCCAGCGACGCTTAACGTTGTGCAAGCCGAACCAGGCCAAGACGCCCAGGCTGGCAAATAACCACAAGCCCATTTGATAGCCGCCGGTGTTTTGTTTGATTGCACCCAGACCCGCCGCCAGTAGAAAACCACCGACGCCGCCTGCCATGCCGATCAGGCCGGTCATGACACCGATCTCTTGACGAAAGCGTTGAGGTACCAATTGAAACACTGCACCATTCCCCGCGCCAAGGCCAAGCATCGCGGCAACAAACAGCGCCAGCGCGGCCCAGGAGCTTGGCAGGTTGAAGCCAACAGCAGCGATGCAGACTGCGGCTACGCCATACATGCCCGACAAGGTCCGAATCCCGCCAAAACGGTCCGCCAAAGCGCCGCCCAAAGGGCGCATCATGCTGCCGCCGAACACACAGGCTGCCGTGTAATAACCCGCTGTTACGGGGCTCAGGCCGTATTGATCGTTGAAGTAGCCGGGCAGGGCGCTGGCCAAACCGATGAAGCCACCAAAGGTCACTGCGTAAAAGAACATGAACCACCAAGTGTCGCGGTCACCCAACGCTTTTGAGTAGTCGGCCATGGATTTAGGTTTTGCTCGCTGTGGTGAGTTGCGCGCCATTAAGCTGAAGGCGATCAGAACAAGTGCCAGTGGGATCAATGCAAAACCGAAGACGTTGGTCCAACCAAATGCCACGGCCAATGCCGGCGCGATCAGTGCGGCGAACACGGTGCCGGAGTTGCCTGCACCGGCGATGCCCATCGCTTTGCCTTGATGCTCTGGCGGGTACCATTGTGAAGCTAGCGGAAGGGCGACAGAGAACGAAGCGCCAGCCATTCCTAGGAACAAGCCCAGCAACAGCGCTTGCTCATAGCTGTGAACCCCCAGTTGCCAGGCAGCAAGCAACGCGCCAATTACGATGACCTGGCCCACGATTCCGGCGGTCTTTGGCGACAGTTTGTCCGCCAACAGACCCATCAGCACTCGCAAAAACGCGCCGGCCAGAATCGGCGTAGCAACCATTAAGCCGCGTTGTTGAGTGGTCAAGTGCAAGTCCGCGGCGATTTGCACCGACATTGGGCCAAGCAGGTACCAGACCATGAAGCTCAGGTCGAAATACAGAAAGGCTGCGAACAGCGTTGGTCGGTGACCCGCTTTCCAGAAGCTTGCATTCATAGAACACCTCATCTGCATACAAAGAATCGCGGCCTATGGGCCAAAACGCAAAAAACGCCGCTACCCGATTCGCCTGAGCGAGAAGGGAATGCGACGTCTTTGTCGTGTAAGGGGTAACCGCCTTTGGCTACCGGTGCGAGGATATAAGCAAGTTGCGAGCCATAACGACGATCCAAGGTGGCGAGCTTTTGCGCAATGAAGGGCAACAAGGTCTAAAAATATTCAAATAGATATCAACTAAGAAACCGAATCGCCCATTTTCGAGGGTTATGTAGCTGATCACTGCCAGACGCGCTCTTACTGAGTTATCTTTCCATTTCAGTCGCTTATAGGGCACGTTTCTACCCCAGTAACTCACTCATTGCGATGATTTGCTCAGCCACCTGGATAAGCTTTTGCTGACGGCTCATGGCTTGGCGACGCATCAGGGTGTAGGCCTCTTCTTCTTTACAATTCTTCATCTTCATCAGCAGGCCCTTGGCTAATTCGATGCGCTTGCGCTCAGCCAGCTGCTGATCCCGTGCCTGTATCTGGGCACGAAGTTCCTGATCGCTCTCAAAACGGGCCATTGCCACATCCAAAATCGGTTGCAGGCGCTGAGCGAGAATGCCTTCGACGATGTAGGCGCTGACGCCGGATTTTATTGCTTGGCGCATTACCAGCGGGTCATGTTCGTCAGTGAACATCACAATGGGTCTGGGCTGATCACGGCTGACGAGCACCACTTGCTCCATGACGTCGCGGCCCGGTGATTCGGTGTCAATCAGAATTACATCGGGTTGAACTGCTTCTACCCGGGCGGGCAAGTCAATAATCAAACCGGACTCATCAATGACCTCAAAACCTGCCTCTATAAGGGCGGCCTTGAGGCGACCTACTTTCTTGGGCGTGTCGTTTATCAGCAGGATACGCAGCATGTTCGCAGGCTCCTTCAACGACGGATGAAAGTGGGGGCAGCATCAACCAGCGCATGTAGTTTGAAACTGTGGGCGTATGCCGTCGGGTCACTGCCATCCCAGATTTTTCCATCGATCAGTTGGCTGCTGCGCATGGCCGACTCAGGTACCTTGACGCCCACTGCCTCGGCGGCCTGTTCGTAGAGCTCTAGTCGATGCACCTGAGTGGCGATCGCCACATAATCAGGTTCTTCGCGCAGCAAACCCCAGCGACGGAATTGCGTCATGAACCACATTCCGTCCGACAGGTAAGGCATGTTTACCTCGCCAGCGCCGTGGAAGCGCACCGCGTGGTGATCGTGCCATTCATGGTTGAGGCCGTCTGTGTAATCGCCCATCAACCGCGGCTCGATATGGCCCACTGGCGTATTCAAGTAGTCGCTGCCGCTGAGCAGTTGAGCGGTGCTACGTCGATTTTCGTCGTTTTGTTCGATGAACTTGCTGGCTTCGAGCACCGCCATTACTAGCGCGCGGGCGGTGTTCGGATTTTGTTCGACAAACTCCCGGGTGCAACCCAGAACTTTTTCCGGGTGATCCGGCCAGATGGCCTGAGTAGTTGCAAGGGTAAATCCGAGCCCTTGATTAACCGCGCTAGCACCCCAGGGCTCGCCAACGCAAAAGCCGTCAATACGCCCGGCCTGCAAATGCGCGACCATTTGCGAAGGAGGCACCACAACGCTGTCAACGTCATTCAAGGGGTGGATGCCCTGACTTGCCAGCCAGTAATACAGCCACATAGCATGATTGCCAGTGGGGAAAGTTTGAGCGAAGGTCAGTTTTGTACGGCTTTGGTGCACGCGTTTGTCTAATGCGTCAGGACTGACCACGTTGGCTTCTTTTAGGGCCTTTGAAAGATTGATGCTTTGTCCGTTTTGATTCAGGCCCATTAGTACCGCCATGTCGACCTGGCCGGTGCCGCCGATCCCCAACTGTACGGCGTAGATCAGCCCATAGAGGCTGTGGGCAGCGTCTAGTTCACCGTTAACCAACTTGTCGCGTAGATTGGACCACGATGACTGCCGTTTCAGGTTCATCGTGAGTCCATAAGGTTGACCGAATCCCTGAGTGGCAGCGACTACCAGCGGTGCGCAATCAGTCAGGGCGATAAAGCCTAAGTCGATAGTGTTTTTTTCCGGTGCATCGCTGCCTGCGACCCAATCCAGAGCGTTATTAGGTGATTTATTCATAGCGCGTCTCTTTATTCATACGCGTCTTGAAGCAATGCATATGCCACTCTCGGCGCGAGCGTCGGCAAACATTGCGGCATGTCTCGCCTCCTATGCCGGGTCCGTCTATAATCTCGTCCCTGAATTCAGCCGCTCACGAGCCACTCCCGCCCATGTATAACCTGGCCCGCCAGTTATTGTTCAAACTTTCCCCGGAAACTTCCCATGACCTGTCGCTGGATTTAATAGGCGCGGGTGGGCGGTTGGGTCTCAATGGGTTGTTAAGCAAGGCGCCTGCGCAGTTGCCTGTCAGGGTGATGGGTCTGAACTTTCCGAATCCGGTTGGCTTGGCAGCGGGGCTGGACAAAAACGGTACGGCCATCGTTGGTTTTGCGCAGTTAGGTTTTGGCTTTGTTGAGGTCGGTACAGTGACGCCACGCCCTCAGCCTGGTAATCCGAAACCACGAATTTTTCGTTTGCCTCACGCCGAGGCAATCATTAACCGCATGGGGTTTAACAACCTGGGCGTCGATCACCTGATCACTCGCGTCAAGGCCGCTCGGTACGGCGGAATACTCGGAATCAACATCGGCAAGAACGTTGACACGCCCGTCGAGCGGGCCGTGGACGACTACCTGATCTGCCTGGATAAGGTCTACGAGCACGCGAGTTACGTGACGGTAAACGTTAGCTCGCCTAACACCCCAGGCCTGCGCAGTTTGCAGTTTGGAGATTCGCTAAAACAATTGCTCGAAGCACTGCGCCTGCGCCAGGAAGACCTCGCCATGAAATACGGCCGCCGTGTTCCGCTGGCGATCAAGATCGCACCGGACATGACCGACGAAGAAACTGTTCTAGTGGCCGCTGCGTTAATTGATTCGGGCATGGACGCGGTGATTGCTACCAACACTACGCTCAGCCGCAAAGGGGTGGAAGGCATGCCCTACGCCGATGAGGTCGGTGGACTGTCGGGAGCGCCGGTTCGCGAAAAAAGTACCCATACGGTCAAGGTTTTGGCAGGGGAACTGGCTGGACGATTACCAATCATCGCCGCGGGCGGGATTACCGAAGGCAGGCATGCTGCGGAAAAAATCGCGGCAGGGGCGAGTTTGGTGCAGATTTATTCTGGTTTCATTTATAAAGGGCCGGCGCTAATTGGGCAGTCGGTTGATGCGATTGCGGCAATAAATCGCCGCTGATCAGTAGTGCGAGGTCAACGCCGGATAAAAATAGGGACTCCTGAGAAGGAGCCCCTGGGCGCAAGCCCGCCGCCCGGATGGGGCGTGCATGTTTAGTCAAATGTGCAACATATTTAAAAAATCTGGTCGGAGTGTGCCTGGTTAGCCGACCGCATGAAGTTCGTTAAGTCTGTGGATGCCCGCAGTGCCGGTCATACCGTCCCAGTTGTCGCCGCGTCCTTCTCGCCAGCCATTGATCCAGGCTTGGCGTACTGACGGTAGAGTAAAGGGGCAAAGCTCACGGGATTTACCATGAACACCAAATTGATATCCGCGTAAAAATGCTCTTTCCAACGGATCACGCTTAAGTCTTCTCATAGGGTATTGCCCTCGTCTGTTGACTGTTATGTCCCTGGAGACCTCATGTCGAGGTCGGGCAGAATCTTCTGCCGTGAGTACCCGCTGCCGGCGTCGCGGGCTTAGGGCTGTCGCCATTGCGGTGACAACCTGTGTTGAGTTCTAACGAATGCGTAAGACGCTGTGAATGACCGTTTTGTCATAACAACGTAACGAAAAGGGTGTTCGGGCCATAAGCAGCCCAGTTGCTGGCACTGTATTTTTTCCACAGCCCCCCTGAACCGAGGCTTTGATTGGGAATGGGAGGCGCTTTTATCGTTTAAAAGATGTCGGATCGACGCCAATTTTTAATCGACGAAGGGTCACGAAATATAAGGTATTGCTGCAACGTTTTAGTTTTCGCTGGGTCGACGCAATCGAATCTATTGGTAAGCGGACGACGCGGTTTATCTGATATACAGCAGTACTGCCTTGCGAATGAATTCGTTTCTGCAGGGTGGATCGGCACAATTTGTGTGCCTGGCAGGCGTTCTCCAAGAAAGGCGCTTGTTTAAAATCTGGTGAAGCAACGCGTTGCTCACCGCTACTCGCCAAAGGCGTTGGATTATCATGTCGGACCGTTTTGAACTCTTCCTTACTTGTCCCAAAGGCCTGGAGGGCTTGCTCGCTGAAGAAGCGACTGGGCTTGGTCTAGAGGAAACCCGCGAACATACTTCGGCCATTCGCGGCTTGGCAGACATGGAAACTGCCTACAGGCTGTGCCTCTGGTCGCGCTTGGCTAACCGCGTGTTGCTGGTCATCAAGCGTTTTCCCATGAAAGACGCCGAGGATTTGTATCACGGTGTGCTGGACGTTGAATGGGAAGATCACCTGGACGCCGAAGGCAGCCTTGCGGTGGAGTTCAGCGGAAACGGTTCGGGGATTGATAACACCCACTTTGGTGCATTAAAGGTCAAGGATGCGATCGTTGACAAACTGCGTACGCCCTCAGGCCTACGCCCGTCGGTGGATAAACTCAATCCGGACTTACGCGTTCACCTGCGCCTTGATCGCGGCGAAGCTATTTTGTCGCTTGATCTGTCCGGGCACAGCCTGCATCAACGTGGTTATCGTTTGCAGCAGGGGGCCGCACCGCTGAAAGAAAACCTTGCGGCGGCGATTTTGATTCGTGCCGGTTGGCCGCGCATCGCTGCTCAAGGCGGGGCGTTGACTGACCCGATGTGCGGCGTCGGAACCTTCCTGGTGGAAGGTGCAATGATCGCGGCGGACATCGCGCCGAACCTCAAGCGCGAACGCTGGGGCTTTTCTGCCTGGCTGGGGCACATTCCGGCGACATGGAAAAAACTGCACGACGAAGCACAGGCACGGGCTGACATCGGCTTGGCCAAGCCACCTTTGTGGATTCGTGGTTATGAAGCTGATCCCCGTTTGATCCAGCCTGCGCGCAATAACATTGACCGCGCGGGTTTAAGCGAATGGATCAAGGTTTATCAAGGTGAAGTCGCGACTTTTGAGCCGCGTCCTGACCAGAACCAGAAAGGTCTGGTGATCTGCAACCCTCCTTACGGTGAACGTTTGGGCGATGAAGCCAGCCTGCTTTATCTCTACCAGAACCTTGGTGAGCGTTTGCGTCAGGCGTGCCTAAATTGGGAAGCTGCGGTGTTTACCGGTGCGCCTGACCTGGGCAAGCGCATGGGCATCCGCAGTCACAAGCAATACGCGTTTTGGAACGGTGCATTGCCGTGCAAATTGCTGCTGATCAAGGTGGTGCCCGATCAATTCGTCACTGGAGAGCGCCGAACGCCCGAGCAGCGTCAGGTCGAGCGCGATCAGGTTGAAGCTGACGCCAATGAGTCAGCCGAAGTCGAGGCACCGGGTAAATATGAGAAGTACAACAAGAATGGCAATCCGATTAAAACTCCTGAGCCAGTCGTTGAGCAAGCGCGCCTGAGCGAAGGCGGGCAGATGTTCGCAAACCGCCTGCAGAAAAATCTCAAATTGCTAGGTAAGTGGGTGCGTCGTGAAGGCATTGACTGCTACCGCGTTTACGATGCCGACATGCCGGAATACTCTCTGGCTATCGACCTCTATCACGACTGGGTACACGTTCAGGAATACGCCGCGCCTAAGTCGATTGACCCGGAAAAGGCCTCGGCACGTTTGTTTGATGCCCTGGCAGCCATTCCCCAAGCGTTGAACATCGACAAGAGCCGTGTCGTCATCAAGCGCCGCGAGCGTCAGAGCGGCACTAAGCAGTACGAGCGTCAAAGTGCCCAAGGCCAATTCCGCGAAGTCAGTGAAGGTGGCGTCAAGTTGCTGGTCAATCTGACGGATTACTTGGACACTGGGCTGTTCCTTGACCACCGTCCGATGCGCATGCGTATTCAACGTGAAGCGGCAGGTAAGCGTTTTCTCAATCTTTACAGCTACACCGGCACCGCCAGCGTGCACGCGGCCAAAGGCGGAGCACGGACCACCACCAGCGTAGACCTGTCGAAGACGTATCTGGATTGGGCGCGGCGCAATCTGTCGCTCAATGGCTTCTCAGATAAAAACCGACTTGAGCAGGGCGACGTCATGGCGTGGCTGGACGCGAGTCGTGATGAATATGACCTGATATTTATTGATCCGCCGACGTTCTCCAACTCCAAGCGTATGGAAGGGATTTTCGACGTGCAACGAGATCAGGTGCAGCTCCTTGATTTGGCGATGGCGCGTTTGGCACCTGGTGGCGTGTTGTATTTCTCTAACAACTTCCGCAAGTTTCAGCTCGATGAAAACTTGAGCGAGCGTTATTCCGTGGAAGAAATTACCGCACAAACCGTGGACCCGGACTTCGCCCGCAACACCAAGATCCACCGGGCTTGGCGCATTACTGCGCGCTAAGTAATCGTCGCCCCATCATCTGGCTGAATGGGTCAGGTGTTGGCGCGGCCCGGCGGCTTAGCGGACCATCAAGGCCGTTGCAGTGAGATCGAGGTATTGGCCAATTTCGGTTGGCGATACAGATCAAGCAGTACGGTGTCTAAAACGGACGCCGTACCTCCGACTTGCGATCCATTGAGAATTGCCACCACCGCCCAAGTATTGCCATTACTGTCACGGCTGAAGCCTGCAATGGCCCGCACATTGTTCAGGGTGCCGGTTTTGATATGTGCCTCACCACGCATTTGCGTAGTTTTCAGACGTTTGCGCATGGTGCCATCAACCCCGGCCAGCGGCAGGGAGCTGATGTATTCGGCGGCATATGGGCTCTGCCACGCTGATTGGAGCATCTGCGCCATTTCTCTCGCGCTGACGCGTTCGGAGCGGGAAAGGCCTGAACCATTTTCCATGACCAAGTGCGATGCGATGATGCCTTTCTTGGCCAGCCACTGACGAATCACACGTTGCGCAGCCTTGGCGTCGTCCCCATCGGCTTCGTTGCGAAATTTCGCCCCCAGGCTCAGAAACAATTGCTGAGCCATGGTGTTGTTACTGAATTTATTGATGTCACGGATAATCTCAGCCAAATCCGGCGAATAGGCCTTGGCCAGCAATCGAGCGTTACTGGGCACTACTTCTTCGCGGTCCCTGCCCAGAATACTGCCGCCCAACTCTTGCCAAATGGCACGCACCGCACCGGCGGTATAGGTCGGGTGGTCCAGCAATGACAGGTAGGTCTGAGAGCTACAGCCCTGCCCAAGTTGGCCACTGATAATCACGTCGATGCTGCCATCGACCCGAGGGGTCGGGGTGTAACGGACGTCGCCAGTGCAAGTGTCAGACGCCAGCGCCTTGACCTGGTTGTCGAGATGGATGCTGGCAATTGGAGGCTCTACGGACACCATCACTTTGCCCGCGTCGTTATGTGCAATAAAGCGTAGCGCTTTGAGATTGACCATCAGCGCGTCGGGCTTGACCAGGAATGGTTGGTTTTCGTCATTGCCGTCATCGTTGAACACGGGCAACAGCGGCCGTATGAAATAACTGCGATCCAGCACCAAATCCCCCGTGACCTGCAGCACACCGTTAGCGCGTAAGTCGCGCAGCAGCAGCCAGAGCTTTTCCATATTTAATTTAGGATCACCGCCGCCTTTAAGGTAGAGGTTACCGTGCAGGACGCCGTTACTTACGGTGCCGTCAGTAAAAAACTCAGTCCTCCACTGGTGGTTCGGGCCAAGTAATTCCAGTGCGGCATAGGTCGTCACCAGCTTCATGGTCGACGCCGGGTTGACCGAAACATCAGCGTTGTAAACTGTAGCAATGCCCGGTCCGCTGAGCGGCAAAGTGACTAAGGAAAGTGCGTCGTTTCGAAGTTTGGCGGCCTGCAGGGCCTGTTGAACTTTGGGCGGGAGCGAGGTGCTGATCGGGGCGGCGGCGGCGGGCATGGCCAAGGGAAATAAAAGACTGACTAATAACAAGGGGCGAAAAGATTTGATCATTGGAAATAAAGCCCTACTGCTGAGAAGGGAAATGAAGAGGGCATGGATGGATTCCCTCGTTGATAGTGATGTGTCGACGTAAAGACGGCGATTCAAAATGCTGCTCCATTGACGGTCGATGTGTCAGCAGAATGGACCACCTCGGCGCCGGAATGGGCGGTATTATGCCCCAGCCTGGGGTGAGTTGTGCCGATGAAACACCGTCCATTCGGCAATTTTTCTTCGATAATTCGCTATTTTTTTGGCCTTGAGCGACCTCCCGGATGAACATCCAGCACTGAGGCGGGCATTTAGTCGTCCAAGCTGGTAGAGTGCCGCCCGTTATTACTTATGAGGATTGTTCCATGGCCACTAACCGTTCCCAGCGTCTGCGCAAAAAACTCTGCGTTGATGAATTCCAAGAGGTTGGTTTTGAACTCAACCTGGACTTCAAACAAGACCTGGATGATGAGGCTATTGATGCCTTCCTCGACGCATTCCTGACGGAAGCCATGGATGCCAACGATCTGAACTACGTTGGCGGTGAAGACTTTGGTCTGGTGTGCCTGAAGAAACGTGGCTCTGTTAACGCAGAGCAGCGTGCAATAGTCGAAGGGTGGCTCAAAGCCCGTAGCGAACTGACAGAAGTGACAGTCAGCCCGTTGATCGACGTTTGGTACCCGGAAAAGGCGATCAATCCGGTTGCCTGATCAACGCTGATACATAAAGCAGGCTCAATGCCTGCTTTATTCCGAAGAGCGCAATGCCTTCGCGATCTTCCTGTTTAATTCCTTGATTCCACACCCGCTTTTTTCAATAGACTCGTTTTATCGACGGCATCGATTTGCTGTGGCTGTAAAAAGCTTTCCGCATAGCGCTGAAAAATATCCGCTTGAATGAAGAGCTCGAACAGTGGCGGATCAATGTGCTCGTCGACACACATCTGAGCCATGATCGATAGCGCCTCACTCAGGCTTTTACCTTTTTTGTAAGGCCGGTCGGCGGCGGTTAGCGCTTCAAAGATGTCAGCGATGGCCATCATTCGTGCGGCGATGCTCATTTCGGCGCGCTTCAAGCGTTTGGGATAACCTGTGCCGTCCATTTTTTCATGGTGGCCGCCGGCGATTTCTGCAACGCCTTTGAGGTGTGCAGGGAACGGTAGACGACTTAGCATCAGTATGGTTTGCACCATGTGATGGTTAATGATGTAGCGCTCCTCATGGGTTAACGTGCCACGACGAATGCTCAGGTTATACAGTTCGCCGTGATTGAATTTGTACCTAGGTACATCCAGTTTAAAACCCCAGGGGTTGTCAGCGGGTATATCTTCGGCCTCAGCCCGTTCGATAAGGTGCTCAGGCCGGTCTGCCAGCAAGGTCTCTCTTGCAGGTAGCGCCGTAACAGGCTGACGGGACTGGCGGTTGTTCTCCTCCCAGGAAACGCCGATTCTGTCGTCCAGCGTACGCATCCAGCTGCGGGCTGCAATTTGCTGCAAGCGATGTAAATCCGAATCGTCCATGGCCTCTGCCCCAAGATTACTGCAAGCGACAAAACTGAAGTCGTCATCGAGTTCGGTCAGTTCGACGTCCCGGGTAGTTGCCAGCTCAAGCGAGTCACCACCCATTGCCAGTCCTTGCCAATAGGTGATCCAGGCGTCGCGTTTCAGCACCTCGAAGCGAGTGCGAATTTCATGAATGCGGTTGTGTAAGGTTTCAAGCTTGGTGGCTTTGTCGACCACATATTCGGGCGTGGTGACTTTGCCGCAATCATGCAGCCACGCGGCGATATGCAAGGTTTCCCATTCGTCTTCGGTGGGGTGAAAGTCGAGAAATGCCGGTTGTTGGCTCGCAGCGGCGGCGCGTGCCAACATGAGCGTCAATACCGGAACGCGCTGGCAATGGCCGCCGGTGTATGGGCTTTTAGCGTCGATGGCACCGGCAATTAGCTGGATGAACGAATCCAGCAGCAGTTTTTGGCGCGCCTGAAGGCGTTGGCTTTCGATACATATTGCCGCCGCCCCGGAGACCGCCTCGGTGAATGCAACCCGCTCTGGGCTGATTTTCTCCAGATCCGAGCGGGTTCCGGTATCTGTATGGATCAGATTTAGAACACCGATAGTTTCTCCATGCTGATTGCTCAGGTGAATAGCCAGTAGATGAACTCTAGGCGCCTCGATGGCCTGCATCAAACCTTGCAGATCATCGGCTTGCTCGAAACCCAATGCGACTACGGTGCTGCTTTTGCCTGTAATTAGCTGTTGCAGCCAGCCTGGCAGTTGACGATTGTTTAAATCATGGGCGCCTATGCCGTAGCGCTGCGGTTCGTTTTGAACGCCGAGCACGATGAGGCCGCTAGGCTCCAGGTATCCGCTTTCGCTATTGACCAAGTAAATCAAACCCGCTTGGGCTTGATTGATCGTCACGGTCTCGCAGAGAAGCTTTTGCAGCAACGTATCGAAATGAGTTTCGGCAGACAGGCTGGCGGTGATTCGTAGAAAACTGACCAGCGTTGCCTTCATCCGCGCCATAGACAAAGACAGTTGGTCGACTTCCAGCACTAACGATCGATGACTGGCCGGATGAGTAAAATCGAAGCCGCGAATCGCATCGGCTTCGCTTACCAGTTCTCGTAACGGTTTGACCATGATGCGTGAAATCACCCAGCCGAGCGGCAAACACACCAGGAGGGTGGTCAATGCTACCAGCGCCCCTTGCCATCGCAGCCGGATGGCGTCAGCCAGCAGCTCATCTGCGGGCACTAACATCGCCATTTGCAACCCGGATGAACCTCCCTCACTTAGTGGACTATGGGCGACTATCCATTCGCGATTGCCTGCTGTCAGGCGTTTGGAGTAATCGACACCCAATTGAAATAACCGGTTAAGCGCCGGGCTTAGGTCTTTGGCTTTGGCAAGGTGGGCCGTACCGCTTTCGATAATCAACTTCGAACTGTCAGGGTAAGCCACAGCATTGCCATCATTGTCGAACACCACCACCTCGGTACTGGCGGTGGCCTTATGCTTGGCCAACGTTGCAGACAGCGCATCAAGCGACAGGTCTGCTGCGATAACACTATCTGTGCCGCTACGACGGGCCAACGTAGTGCCCAGCACGTGACTTGAAAAAAAGACATAGGGTTCGGTGGTGATCTGATCAGTGCCTTCGCGGGCTCGCTTAAACCACTCCCGGTCACGCGGGTCGAAGCGTTCCTTAGGGTTTTCGTGCTTGTTGATCAAGTGCAGTGCAGCGTCGAAAAACAGCGATTGCGACCGTGGCAAGGGGTTGCCGGTGATGTGTTCGATACTCCAAACCTGGTATGAAGCGTTCGCCGGTGACTGGACGGACTGTTTAGCGGTGTCAGTTCGCAAAGGTCGGACCATGAAGAAGTCGCCATTGTTATAGCCGAGGTACAACGAAGCCAGATTGGGATCGTCCTGCAATGCCTGTGTAAAGGGCTTGAGCAATGCCAGCCTTTGTTCCAGCGTGGTGGCGTAGTTTAAATCGTAGGCCGCCAACAAGCTGAGCAGTTGGCGGATCGGTTGATAAGTGCGATTGATATCGGCTTCCACATCTTGGGCGATAGCGCTGAACAGAGTCTCACTGCTGGAAAGAATGATCTGCGAAGTCTGCCGGTAATTGAAGATGCCCAATACGACACCGGTAAACAGTAGCAACACGGTAAACATGAGGCTGATATGAATATGCAGGGGGAGCCGGCGTTGGTCAGGCAGGAGGTTCCGAGGCATCGCAATTCTCTCCTTAGTCGTGCGCTGCATAATTTTTCAGCATAGCCAAGTGTCACGGACATCGCCCGAATAGTGGCTAAATGATGATTTTTCTGATTAATCCAACTGCTTGCCCATGGTTATCTCATACGGAATCAGTCCACAAGAATGATAAAGCGCCTGGGCCGCCTTATTGTGGGCGAAGACATTGAGCTCCAGACAATCGACATCGTTGGTGCGAGCCCAACACTCAAGCATGCTCATCACTTCAGTCGCGTGGCCGCGACGCTGCGCTCTTGGGTAGATTTCCAAGTCATAAATAAACAATGTCTTGGCACCGTATTCCATGTGGGTGCCGAACCAGAGCACGCCAATGGCTTCGCCTTCAGTGGAGTGCAACGTAAACAAGTAGTGATTCGGCGTGTTGACCCCCTGTGGAAGCAACGTGTCCATCAAGCAGCTTTGTTGCAATGGAGTCAGGTCGGGCGGTTGCTTGTAGGTCAGTTGAATATCGTTGGCATACCCGGCGCTGGAGTGCGCCGCATAGCCACGAAATTGCTCGGCATTCATCTCGATCCATTGGGTGGTCATGTTCAATTCCTTTTGTTGGGGCTTAATAAGCGTCTATCTGTTGCAGGTAAAGGTCGTGTTCCAGTTCTTTCATTGCGGCGTTAATCGCGTTTCGATGCCCTTCGATGATTGCCTCTGACGCCCCTTGAGCACAGGCGTCCTCTAACTTTTCGCAGTGTTCAATCACCTCTTGTGCCTGGATGATCATTGCTGCCCCTTTGATTTTATGGGCCATTTCACTGAGGCTTTGACGATTGTCAGTGTTCCCAATCGCCGCCAACTCCATGCGATCCTCTTGGCTGCTGCTGAGCAATTGCGCCAGTAAACGACGGATCATGTGCGGCTTGCCACCCGTCAAAGCCTGGATGCCCTCGACACTGAATGCCGCAGTGCCGGTTTTGATGGACGGTGCCGATGACTTCGAACGACCACCTGGTTTTACGTTGGCCAGTGCTTGATTGAGTTCGTTCAGGCTGACGGGTTTGAATAAACAACCATCCATTCCGGCATCCCGACAGCGTTGGTGCTCCTCAGATTGAGCATTGGCGGTAAAACCGAGAACGGTACAGGGCTCAAGCGCGAACTGCTGTTCATGGGTACGGATGGCGCGGGTCAGGTCATAACCATTCATAACCGGCATGTTGCAATCGGCCAGAACCAGATCGAACTGGCCATCAATCCAAACTTGTAGCCCATCCGCGCCATGTTCTGCCGACTGAAAAAGGTGCCCCAGAAAGCCTAGTTGTTGACACATCAATAGTCGGTTTGCTGGATGATCATCGACAATTAGAATGTTCAGCGGCGTGCTGATTTCAGCGATCTCATCTCGCCGTTGCGCGGGAGTATGGAGCGGTTCCAGGGTGGTCAGCGTCAAGGCAATCCGGACCAATGTGCCTTGACCTGGCTGGCTGCTCAAACTCAACTGTCCTCCCATCATTTCACACAGACTGCGGCAGATAACCAGCCCCAGTCCCGCGCCGCTTCTGGCCAAGTGCCCGGAATTATCAGCTTGAGCGAAGGGTTGAAACAATCGATGTTGATCTTCTTCAGTGATGCCAATTCCGCTGTCCTGGATCAGCAATTGCACATGCAATACATGAGCGTCGGAACGGTCCTCTACGATCACGCTTATTTTGACTTGGCCCTGCTCGGTGAACTTGATGGCATTACTGAGCAAGTTTGAAAGGATCTGCTTAAACCGTAATGGGTCGAGCAGAACGTCGACATTGATACGGCTATCGAGGTCGAGCAGCAGGTTCAGGCTTTTTTGTCGGGCGAGGCCGTCAAATACGCGTACCACCGACTCCACCAACTCGCGTAGATTCGCCCGTTCAGGACAGAGGCTCAGGCGGCCAGATTCAATCCGGGCGATATCTAGAATGTCACCAATCAACTCCAAAAGATCGCGGGCAGACGTGTAGGCCACCTCAATGGCAGGTCGGTCCAGATGACCTTGATCGGCCCTTTTTAGCGCAAGTTCGAGCATGCCAATGACCGCATTCATGGGCGTGCGAATTTCATGGCTCATGGTTGCCAGGAAGGTCGTTTTGGCTCGGCTGGCGGCGTCCGCCTGATCCTTGGCCCAGCTCAGGTCTTCCATCAATTGGCGGCGCTCGCTGATATCGATCCAGCCGCCGATGACGCCCTGGACTTCTCCGAGCGAATCGCGAAAAGGCAAAATCCAGTGGTAGATGGTGAGTTGCTGGTCGCCGATCTGCAATGCGCGATCAAGAATCAACGAAGTACCTTCCGCCATTACCCGATGATAATCAGCGGCGAACTCCCGCGCCTCGAATGCATTGCTCAACCCGCCGTCCATCACATTCTTGCCTATAACGTCTTCACGCTTAGCCGAAAATGCGGCCAGGTAGCTGTCGTTACAGGTTTGCAGCAACCCATCACGGTCACGGACATAAATAGGGTGCGGCGTGCCATTCAATAACGTACGCATGAATTCAAACTGATCATTTAATGCACGCTCAGCCACTTCGCGCTTTTTAATCTGGCGGCGCATGTAGGCATTCCACGCCAGTGAGCCCAGCAATAACAGCCCAGTGCCGATCACGATCTGATAAATCAGCTCATGGTAATTACGCCAATAACCGCCACTGGGAGGGACATAAGCCCGCCATCGGTTGTTGATTATTGCCAAATCCTCAGGAGCAATGCTGGAGAGCGCCTTGTCGAGAATCGAGCTGAGTTCTGTTGCATCACGTGCGGTGGCCATCGAAATACGGGCTTGGTCGTCACCGACCGTGGCGCTCATCTGCAATTTATCCTCGAACAATTGTGAGGACAAAAAATAGTTAGCACTGGGCAGCGAGACAACCGCGCCTTGGACTTGCTGCTGAGCAAGCATGTCCAAGGCCTGAAAAGGATTGTCTGTTTCCACCACCTGAATGCCAGGGTGTTCTCGCCGAATAAAGGGTAAGGTCGGACTGTCTTGAATAATAACCAGTCGTTTGCCGTCGAACTGATCCAGGCGAACTGGGCTATCAGGCTCTTGGCGAGTGACCAGAACGAATGACGTGTCCAGATACGGGCGAGTGAAGCTGAATCGGCTTTCCCGCTCATCGCTGGGGATCATTGTGCCAATGATATCCGCTTGACCTGCACTGACCTGTTTCATCATTTCGGCCATGCTTGGAACGCGTTTGACCTCGAAATTCAGCCCTGTCCGGAGTCTGATCAAATCAAGTACGTCAGCGGTAATTCCTCGAAAATTACCGCTGGCGTCCAGAAATGTGAGGGGCGCATAGGCCTCGTTAATGAGGACATGCGCCACTGGATGTTGTGCAATCCAGCGCTCTTCACGCTGGGTTAGTTGTAATTTTTGGTCCGTGAGGAGCAGATCGGTGCCCGCATTCCAACGTTTTGAAATACTTACCCGTTCGACGATAGGAATCGCTTTGAGCACTTTATTGACGATATCCAATAACTGGGTATCGTCGTCGCGCATGGCAAAACTGAAGCCGTCCGCCTCATGTTTACCAAAACTAGCCATCTGGACGTTGTTCAGATAGCCCTTGTTAATCAGGTAATGGGTTGAAATTGTATCGCCCAGAAAAACATCTGCCTGATTGAAAGCGACTGCATTGATCGCGCTTTGAAACGATGGGTAGATCTGCAAGAGCGCGTTGGGGTAGAGCGCTTTGACTTCCTCGCGCGGCAGATAGTGATAAACCATGCTTACCCGCATGCCTGCCAACCCCTCAGAAAGGGGGCGAGTTTCTCCCGTGCGGGTAACCAATACAGGTTGGTCAACGGCGTAGGGCAGGGACAGCGTGAGGTGCTTGCCTTGCGCTTCAAAACCATTTGCGCTTCCGAGCAGGTCAATCTGTCCTTCGGTTAAAGCCTCAATTGCCGCCTCTCTGGATTCAAAGCGCAAAACCTTAATCTGCATATCCAGTGCGTGAGCAAGAATGCCAGCGTAATCAGCCGTAAACCCTTCGTAATCGTGACCAGTGAGTGTCATGTCGAACGGCGGATAGTCGGGAGCTGAGGTCCCTAGCCTCAGCTCTCGTTTGTTTTGCAGCCATTGCCATTGCGCCCTGTCGAGCCGGGTATCCATATGGCTTGGGCTAGAGCGGCTTAACAGCCCGTAATTCTGAGGCACAGGATTGGCTGCCTGCGCGCTGACACTCAAGCACATGCAACCGAAAAGCTTCATATAGTCCATTAAGTGCTTCGACATCCGGTCTCTCACACTAGCGCGTTGCGTTTTGCCAGCTCGATAAGTTCTACCAGGGTTTTTACCCTGAGTTTTTGCATCAGGCGAGTTTTGTAGGTGCTGACGGTCTTATTGCTAAGAAACATTCCTTTGGCAATCTCCTTATTGGTTCTGCCTTGGGCGAACAGCTGCAATACCATGAGTTCGCGGTCGTTGACCAGTTTGAATAACTCTATTTCAGAAGGCGGTCCTTCTGCCCGAGATACAGGACTCAGAGCTTGGCTCGGAAAGTAATTGTAGCCCGATAATACGGCTCTTACCGAGCTGAGTAACTCACTCAAGTCTTCCTGCTTGCATACATAACCGGCAGCGCCTGATTGCATGCAACGTATAGCAAAAAGATTGGGGGTTTGCGCTGTCAAAACTAGAATTTTTGACGGCAAGTTCATTGCGTTGAAGCGAGCCAATACCTCCAGTCCGTCGAGCTTGGGGATACTGATGTCGAGGATGATCAGGTCTGGCAGGCATTCGCGGACCATTTGCATGGCATCAACGCCGTTATCCGTTTCTCCTACCACTTCATAATTTTCGTTTTCCAATAACATCCGGACCGCGAGGCGAATAACAGGATGATCGTCGATGATAAAAACCGAGTGCATAGTTAATTTCCATACAAGCAAAGAGTAAAGCGCGCACCTTAGCTTAGAAGCTTGGGTTGGCGCATGAACCTACAGGGCCGCTAAGTGGATATAGGAAGTTTCCTACAAAAATTAACGTACTTACGTACACAAATGCTCAAAATCCCTAAGGCGATGTTTAATTTCGGGTAGTCATATTGTGTGGATTCGATATTGAAAAACACCCGGTTTATAGCGTTTCGGAATTATCCTACAAATATTTAGGTATCAGCCTACATATAGGAGTTGTTTATTTTGGCAATCGCCTAGGCGCTGATAGATGAGCGGTTGTTGAAAGTGTTTATTCCGGCTGTTGACGCTATTTTGGCCGCCCATGGTAGTTCCCATCTGTGCTTGTCAGTAATTCGGTCAGGGCTTGAACCTGTAACGGTTTGCTTAAGCAACCGAGCAAGGGTAGGCGAAGCAATCGGGCTTCCTGCTCTAGCTCCAGGAGTTGCTCCTCACATAGTCCACTGAGCAATATCGCTCTGTGAATCAGGCCTTGTTGACTGGCCAATATGATTAGCTCCAGGCCTGTCAGGTCAGTCAAGCACTGGTCGCAAAGCAGTATATCGTAGGGCTCAGTGGTCGTTTCCATGGCCTGCATCGCTTCAGCAGCACTCAACACTGGGGTTAGCCTGAAATAACCTTGGTTGTTCAGGAGTATTTGAGTGGCAATCAGTTGGAAAGGGTGATCTTCGACTAGCAGGATGCGCAGGTTGGTTTTTGACATCAAAGTATTCCGAGCTAATTCGAGGGCGCGACATGCGCGTACCCACCAAGAGCAGTCGTTGCTCGTTAGCTTCAGGTACTTGATGGCCTGTCGGTATCGAATACGACCACTGCGTCTGGTTAATAATTCGCCCAGCCGGCGACGGCCAGGATTAGCTCGAATTATTCGGCAGCAGAGCTTATTGAGCGATAAGACGTTTCTGTTCTCGATGTAGGTCGTGTCTTTAATTGTAGGGCGGGGGAGCCTTGTTAAAGATCGGCCGCCGGATGATTATGCGCGGAAACTGGGACACGCCTCATCCGGTCTCACCGCTCAAGAGGTTAAACCGGCCCTGATCGGCCGGTCATTTCACCTGCCATCTCACTGGCATAACTGTCGGTCATGCCTGCAATAAAGTCGATCATTCGCAGAAATGAGGTGTGTAGCGGCCAGCGGGGGTCAGGTGCATTGTTGCCGAGGAGGTCAAGAATACGTCGGTGTTTGAATGAGGGTGTACGACCACCAAATTGCTCAAGCGCCGCGCCGCAAAAAGCATTCAGTAAAACCTCAAGGGTGGTGTAGGCACCTATTTCATGCAGCGTCTTGCGCTTGTCCTGAAAGATTTTCTTTCGGGCCATGTCTTTGGCATCAAGGACACATCGCTTGGCGGGACCATGCATGTGCTCCACCAGATCGCCACTCAGGGTGCCGGCTAATAGTGCCTCCTGTTGTTCGACGAACGCGCGGGCAGCAGCGTTCGTCAGGTGTTCGATGGCTTTTCCGCGCAGAATGGCCAGCTTGCGCCGACGTGAATCGTTCGCCCCTAACTGGCGATAGGTTTCCGGAATATCATCACCCACCAATCCAAGAAGTAACGACTCGACTTCCGAATAGTCGAGCAAATCCATCTCCAGACCGTCTTCGAGGTCGATCAAGGCGTAACAGATGTCATCCGCTGCTTCCATCAGGTAAACCAATGGATGGCGCGCCCAGCGTTGCTCTTCGAGCTGTGGTAAGCCGAGTTTGTGCGCAATCTGTTCCAGAATGCTTAACTCGCTCTGATAGCAACCAAATTTGTGTTTTTTGTAACCCAGGGAGTCTGCATGTCGCGCGGTCCATGGGTACTTCAAGTAAGTGCCCAATGTTGCATACGTCAGCCGGGTTCCTCCGTCGAATTGATGATATTCCAGTTGAGTGAGTACCCTGAAACCTTGAGCATTACCTTCGAAATTTAAAAAATCATTGCGTTCAACTTCGCTCATGGCGTCTAACCAACCACGCCCGGCGGCCTGCAAGAACCAATGGCGAATGGCGTCTTCACCGGAATGGCCAAACGGTGGATTACCGATATCGTGAGCGAGGCAAGCCGATTGCACGACCATGCCAAGATCGCTGGGCTCACACCAGTCGGGCAGTGCATCACGAATGGTTTCGCCTACTCGCATGCCTAGCGAACGCCCGACGCAACTGACTTCCAGCGAGTGAGTCAAGCGCGTATGGATGTGATCGTTGCTGGTAACCGGATGGACCTGAGTCTTGCGGCCCAGGCGTCGAAACGCACCGGAGAAAATGATGCGGTCATGATCTTTATGGAACGGACTGCGGCCCAGTTCCTGAGGGCTGTGTACGGGTTTGCCAAGTCGCTCGCGGTTTAACAGGGTTTCCCAATCCAAGACCTTTACTCCACTTGTTGAATGCGCCTAGCTTCCCGGTTCGGTCGTTCAGCTGCAAGCGCTGGGAGAAGATCTCGCTGTACCCGGATGTCGGATTATCGCGCCGTAAGGGCGTGATAATGCTCATCGGGAGTCGCCTGTCATTCGAGTTACAACCCCGCAGCGTCAATATCGATCAACAGCAACCGCTGACCATTGTCAAAAAACTGTCCGGCAGTCAGGCAATACTGGTTACTTGTCGCGTCGCGATAGGTATTGGACATGTTCAACCGTCTGTCATCCCATCCTTCTGCCAGTAATTGATAAAAATAGGGGCGCCACGACCAGTTGTGACCCAAGTAACTGGCATCTGCTTGCCATGCGCCGTTGCGCCATTCCAAATTGGGCGTCAATTGAGTTCCGTGACGATCGCATTGGTAGAACCGCAGAAACCAGGGGTAGTCATGTAGTTGCGGTAGATCACTAATGGGGGCGAGACCTTCCGCCCAGCTTTGCAGCAGATTCATCAGTTTGCTCAATTGCAGACGTAACGTCATGAGTCGTGCGCGCTCTTCCACCTTTTTCAGTACATAGCGGTCACGCAGTTCGCCGAATCGCCTGACAAACGCGTCGGTAGGGAAGAAATCCAACTCGCCTTTGGCAAATAGAAAACCTTGTACGTACCGTGACCCGCACTCCAAGGCAAAATCCAATTCAGCATCGGTTTCCACGCCTTCGGCGATAATCCAGCATCCAGTCTTTTCAGCCATTTGCGCCAGCGCTTTTACCACATCGCTACTTGGCCCCCCCCTCGCGGCGGCCTGAAACAGACGCATGTCTAGTTTCAAAATGTCTGGTTGTAACGCCAGCACCCGATCCAGCTGGGAATAGCCTGCGCCAAAATCGTCGATAGCAATACGTGCGCCCGCTTCTCGATATTGTGCGACGACGCTGGCCAAGCGCTGACTGTCGCCGACTAGCTCTGTGATCTCGAAGACAATGCGCTGCGGTGACACACCACGACGCTGCAATTGTTTAAGACTAGGTAACGGCTGACCTGGCCGCAATCGGCTGATCCAGCGTGGCGAAATATTCAGGCTCAAAAACCAGTCGGCAGGGACTTCATGCAAGCGGCTTAGAGCATTGTCGCGAATGGCACGATCAAGGCGGCGAAGAATGGCTGGAGAAATTCTGGGGTCAGCGAATAACGGTCCGACTGATAGCAGCTGACCATCAGGTTGAAGCAGGCGACCCAAGGCTTCGACACCGGCAATTCGGCCTGTTGCGGTATCGATGAACGGCTGAAAACAGGCTAGCGGTTGCCCATCGATCACGGAACCTCCTTAGTGGGTCCAAAAAAGGGTCCGCCGAATGGGCAGGACCCGTCACCTCATGGCGAGCCATAAGGTGATCAAGTAGGTAACGCTTAGCAAGAATGCAGCCAGAAAGAGCAATTAGCGTTTGGGCGGTGAACCCTGTAATACCAGTTTTATCAACGGCATAAGAGTGGTGCCCAGCTTGACTAGGCGAGAGACGCTATTGAGGCCACCAGCTTTAGTTCCCTTGCCGCCGAGGAAACCGAGTAAGGCGACAATGCCCATGCCCCAGAGCGGAGCATGTTTAATTCCAAGTACGCCTTGCCAATCTTGACTCATACCGCGTACTCGACGCAGGGGTTGCAGCAATTGGCCCGTCTCGTGACGAATTTCCTGGCGGTGCATTTCCATCCGTAAACGGATCAGCGCCTTGCGAAGTTCACGTCGAGAATTAGGTTGCGCTTCAATTAGGCTCATGGCATCAGTCGCTCGCGGTCATTGGCCAATTCTTCTAGGGTTGCGTTAAACGGCGATGACTCATCAAAAATCGCCGATTTTAGTCGCATGCCGCAGAAGGCCGCGGCTAAGGTGTAAAAAACACACAAACCCATAATGCCGGCGAGCCGGTAGGTGTCCCACACCAATATCAGTACGAGCGCCGACAAACCAATGAAGAGCAATAATGCAAACACCAGCGCCAAGCCAGCAAACAGGAACAGGCTGACAGTGCGTGACTTTTGCTCTTGCAGTTCAATGCCGAACAGTTCGACATGGCTGTGCATTAAGCCCAGAAACGCAGCACCCAAGCGCCGCGGCGTAGATATAGGGTCCGCCGGTGGTGGACCTGATTCCGTACCCAAAGCCATCGCCGTCAGCGCCTGGTAGCCAGAAGACCCAGCAAGAACCCAACGCCAGCTGCAATGCCAACGGATTGCCATGGATTGCTCTGGACATAGTCTTCAGTGGCCACCACCGCCGCCATGCCGCGTTCGCGCAGGGATTCCTCGGTTAGTTTCAGTGTTTCCCGCGCCTTTAACAGGCTTTCGTGTATCTGACCCCGCAACTCGTCAGCCTGATCACCCGCCAACGTCGCGGTGTGTGCCAGCAGCTTTTCCGTGTCACTGACCAACGTCTGAAAGTCAGCCATCAGTATTTCCTGAGCGTTCTGCGCTGTAGTGCGGGCCATGGTTATCTCCGTTTGGTGGCTTCTGGTGCTTCGAGTCTAACCGTTTACTGAAGGTTCATTTCAATCGCAAGCCTCTAACTCAGCATGGGTGGGTATCGGACTTGCTTTTCATTGGTGCGCCATGAAGCGCTAACGCGCTTAATAAGGGCAAAGGCCATGGCAATATGACCCAGACCTGATGCTCCCACTGAAAATTTTTTAGAAAATCCCAATAGTAAGAACGACAGCCTGATTTACTCGCGCCCATTTCATACACACTAAAATACCCGGGAGACAAGACAGCTCAGTTTTGTTGCGTATCAATGACCACCGATCTGTTTTGGTGCTTTTCGAGAAAATATTTTTTTGCATTACGCTCCATGGACGGGATCAGCCTATGAACGAATTATCGGCAGTGCGCGGGCATGCTTGCGGCCTTACTGGGTGGCTTCCTCGTTTATGGCGGGATCAAGCTGGTGACAGGGCTGCGCTTGGGTCAGGGGAAAGGAGCACTACGGCGCCGACCTGTCGACCCACAAAATCGGGTCGGCGAGTCCGGATTGAATTGGGAATTTGAGCTCGACTCACTTATTAACACGGGCCTAAAATAGCGCCTCTACAATCCTTCTACATCTCTGTTTAAAGGTGTATCCATGCCTCCTGAATGCCAGCTATTGGGCACCCTCGGGTGTCACTTGTGTGAAGTCGCCGAAGCAGAACTGCTGCCGTTGGTGGAGCACGGTTTGATGGTCGAGCTGATCGACATCGGTGAAACTGAAGCGTTGTTCGAAGACTACGGGCTGCGCATTCCGGTGCTTAGGCGTATCGATACCGGTGCCGAGCTCGATTGGCCTTTCGATGCCGAGCAGGTTGTGGTTTTTCTTCGTTAGACCTTCGTAGGGATAGTGAATAGCCAACTGTAACGGCTATTTTGCGACATTCTTGCACAAGCACTTGGTCTGCAATCTCTGATTCGTTAGCTGTACGTATATACAGTTTGGCGAATTTTTTCTATGCTGTTCGCCATTCCGACACCCGCGTCGTGAGTGCGGCATTCGCGCGTTGTCGAGCTGTCCTGCACTGCTAACGGCTATGCTCGGCACTTGACAGCGCAGCCCAATCGCGATTGAACGAATGTAAGAACACACAGAGAGCAACAGCATGGTCAATGTTGAACAATTGAAAAATAGCGTGAATCGCATGTCGACCGAAGTGGTTAGCGAAGCTGTGCTTGAGCTACGCATGGACGGTTTGGTTACTGAAGGGAAAACCCCCTTTACCAAAGTGCATTTCAACACCTGTTTCGCAGAAATCGAAGCGTTGTTTCAGCGTGCCGGGTATCACCGTCAGCTGGATGTGGTCGGTTATCAGGGCTTGTTGTATGCGTTGTACGACCCCGCGCGCTGGGAAGCGGTGGATGTGTTGCGTTGGTTGAAAGAGTTTACCGAAGCCGCCGCAGCGCAAAGCCCCGTTTTAGCCCGGTGCTGAAAGCCTGGCGATGGTGCGGCTATTAGATTTTAGGTCAACCGTTGCGCGATAATGCGCAACCGGCCAGTTAAGGGCCGCCTGCTGCTGAGCCCATTTTATGTCCGAGTCAAATTTTTCCCCCGCTCACGCTCAGGCCAGTACTCTTTACTTGCCTGCGGGGCCTTGGGGCACGGTTCTGGAGTGTTTGTGCGCGCACTTTTCGGCAATCAGTCACGAGCAATGGCTGGATCGCATCGCCAGGGGCAGAGTGCTGGACGCCAACGGCTTGCCTATCAGCTTGGCCCTATCCTACAAAGAAGGCCTGCGTATTCACTATTTTCGTGAAGTCCTGAACGAAACACCTATCCCGGTGCTGGAGAATATCCTGTATGCCGATGAGCACTTGGTGGTGGCGGACAAGCCGCACTTTCTACCGGTGACTCCTGCAGGTGAGTATGTGGAGCAAACGCTACTGCGACGGTTGATTCGCCGATTGGATAACCCCAACCTGGTTCCCCTTCATCGAATTGACCGCCACACGGCGGGTCTTGTGTTGTTTTCGGCGAACAAGAACAGCCGCTCAGCGTATCAGTCGTTGTTTCCGACCCGCCAAATCAATAAGCGTTATGAAGCTATTGCGCGGGCGCTGCCTGAAGTTGAATTTCCACAGGTGCATACAAGTCGTTTGGTAGCCGCAGAGCCATTTTTTCGAATGCGCGAAGCTGAGGGCACGAGTAATACCGAAACGCGTATCGAGGTCAGTGAACGCAATGGCGAATTTTGGCGTTATGGCTTGTACCCGGTGACGGGCAAGAAGCATCAATTACGCGTGCACATGGCCGCATTGGGTGCACCCATCTGTAATGACCCGTTTTATCCAGAAGTCGTTAAAACGGTCGAGGATGACTTCAACCAACCTTTGAAGCTCTTGGCCCAAGGCTTGCGCTTTATCGATCCATTATCCGGGGACATTCGGTTCTTCGAGACCGGTATTGAGCTGAAGTGGTGAGAGCACAAGCTGCATTCCGCTGTGGCGATGCCACTATTTAGTGAATTGTGTTGAACGAAAGTGCATTGGTTATCGGGTTGCTGTTACTTTGATGGCATATGAAAAAACAGCAGCCTTCTGTGCCGCCGGTCCATAGTGATCTGCGTGCCGCTACTTCTCACCTGCATCGACGCCTTGATGCACGTTTACCTTTTTTCACCACTGACATCGCCGTGTATCGGCGCATTATGCAGGCCTACTACGGGTTCTATTTGCCCTTCGAAACCCTGCTTGCCGCGTCCGCGTCGACCATACCGGGTATGGGCTGGGCACAACGGCTTAAGACTCCAATTTTAAAGCAGGATTTACTCGCGCTTGGATTGACCTTTGGGGAGATTGACGCGCTGCCATTGTGCAAAATTCTACCGGGGGTTGAAACACAGGCTCAAGCGCTAGGTGCGCTGTATGTCGTGGAGGGTGCGACGTTGGGTGGTCAGGTGTTACGGGGCATTATCAAAGCGAAGGTTGGCGTCGAATCCGCTACGGGTGGGGCATTCATGGACGTCTATGGCGCTGAGACCAGAAATTTATGGCAAGGTTTTTTAACTTGTCTTTCGTGCATACAAGAACCTGAAGACATTGCACAAACCGTAGCGATAGCCCAACAAACGTTTATCTGCTTCGAAGGATGGCTAGAGCAATCAGATGTGTTGCAATGACCCGTTTGAAACGACCATTGGCAGAGGCGTTTTTAATCTACATGGGCATGTCGGACCCTCAGCGGCCGTTGTTAGTTCATAGCGAGCCGGGCAGGTCAGTGCTTTTGCTTGAGCACTGAGGTCGCACTAACGCAAAGAAAAACCCGCACATGGCGGGTTTTTCAATGTTTCGGGCGATGTACCAAAGACCCGAACGCTCAGATGGTCGGGGAGACAGGATTCGAACCTGCGGCCTTCTCGTCCCGAACGAGACGCGCTACCGGGCTGCGCTACACCCCGAAATACCGGCCCGCCTAACTGACCTTCCGGGTCAGTTGCGTCGTTTCACTTGCAGCACAAGTCACAAGCGATACTGTCAAAAATTGAACTGTTGAACCTATAACTCTTTAACGGTCCGAACCTGGTCTTTGTTCACCCGGGTCTCTTTGCCATCTAGCTGCTTAAATTCATAGAAGCCGGTGTCTTCATCGAATTTTGGCTTATCAACAGCCTGGATTTCGCGACCGTCATTTAGAGTGATTACCGTAGGAGAAGCACAGCCGGCCAGGCTGGCCACGCTCAGTGCGAGCAGGAAGGCGGCAGTTAGGGTCCGTTGAGTCATTACAAGTCTCCGTGAGGGAATGCTTTTTGGGTTCGAGCTTACGAGCTTGAGACGTATACATTACCGGCAAGTTCCCTGGAGGGTGCAATGAGTATTCAATCGTCGGCATAACAACCGGTGGGCCTGATAATTTAACGCTGTGATATAACACTTGGCTGTTCCCCTCTCTCTGGATTGAGCCTATGAAAGCGAAGGCTGATACACCTTTTGTTCCTTTGAATATCGCGGTATTGACGGTCAGTGACACCCGTACCCGTGAAACCGATACGTCAGGTCAAGTGTTTGTTGATCGTCTGACTGAAGCGGGTCACAGCTTGATCGAACGTATATTGCTCAAGGACGACCTGTACAAAATTCGTGCTCAGGTAGCGACCTGGATTGCCGATGATGACGTTCAGGTTGTGTTGATTACGGGTGGCACCGGCTTTACCGGGCGCGATAGCACGCCGGAGGCGGTGGGTTGCTTGCTGGATAAAAAAGTCAATGGCTTTGGTGAGTTGTTTCGACAGATATCCAGGGACGATATTGGTAGCTCAACTGTGCAATCCCGTGCGTTAGCCGGGTTGGCCAATGGCACTTTGGTGTGCTGCCTGCCGGGTTCAACCAACGCGTGTCGCACCGGCTGGGACGGTATCCTGGCCGAGCAATTGGATTCACGTCATCGCCCGTGTAATTTCGTTACCCATCTCAAGCAGGCTGAGCCCTGCGAAACCCGTGGGTAAATCGACATGAAAAGCACTGAAGTCCGGCCGTTGATGCCAGTCGAAGTTGCCATTGTGCGCTTGCTGGAGATGGCTGACGCAACGCCTATCCTTGAGTGTGAGCTAGTTTCATTGGCCAATGCGCAGGGGCGGGTGCTGGCTGACGAATTGGTTTCTACTCTGGATTTACCTCCATGGCCCAACAGCGCCATGGACGGTTATGCACTCAGGGTGTCTGATTGGACAGGTGAGCCATTGCCGGTCAGCCAGCGGATCTTTGCCGGGCAAGCCCCAAGCCCGTTATCCCCTGGCACCTGCGCCCGCATATTCACAGGCGCACCGGTTCCGGCGGGTGCCAATTGTGTGGAGATGCAGGAAAACGCCGAAGTGTTAGCTGATCAGCGGGTGCGGTTCATCCAGCCACTGAGCGCTGAACAAAACATCCGACCGCAAGGCCAGGAAACGACTGTCGGCGAGCAAGTGCTGACGGCAGGTACGCGCATGGGGCCCATTGAATTGGGCCTTGCAGCCTCGTTAGGCTTGGCGCATCTGAACGTTGTCCGTCGTGTGCGAGTGGCGGTGTTATCTACCGGTGACGAGCTTGTCGAGCCTGGGCTTCCATTGGCACCAGGGCAAATCTACAACAGTAATCGGGTGCTGCTGTGTAGTTGGCTGCAGCGCCTGGGTTGTGAAGTGGTAGACGCAGGGATCTTGCCAGACGATCTCGAGAAAACCCGAACTGCACTGGGAAGCCTCAGCCATGTAGATTTGATCCTGTCGACTGGCGGCGTGTCGGTGGGCGAAGCGGACTTTCTCGGGCACGCCTTGCGAGAAGACGGTGAGTTGTCATTGTGGAAATTGGCGATAAAACCGGGTAAACCCCTAACCTTTGGCCATTTTCAAGGCATTCCGGTAATCGGCCTACCAGGCAATCCGGCTTCGACATTGGTGACCTTTGCGCTCCTTGCCCGGCCTTATCTGCTGCGCCGCCAAGGTGTGACGGATGTGGCCCCGCTGCAATTTTTGGTACCTGCCGGCTTCACTTGGAACAAGCCCGGTGAGCGACGAGAATACCTGCGCGGACGAATGGAGCACGGACGAGCGGTGTATTACCGCAACCAAAGTTCGGGTGTTTTGCGCAGCGCGGCTTGGGCTGATGGACTAATCGAAGTACGAGAAGGCACGACCGTTGCTGAAGGTGACTGGTTGAATTTCATCCCGTTAAGTGAGGTTTTTGCCTGAGCCGGCGTTGACTAACCATCACGGCTGGCTCCTGCCAATCGCAGCTTTTGACAGCGTCTACACACTGGTGCCATTCACAATCCTTTCTGAGCGAAGTTGTTCGCGATGTATCGTGACTGACACCACACACCTTCCGCTAGCACGTTAGCTAAAAAGGTGATGCACATGCAGCAGACGGTTGGCGCAAGCCATCTCTCCGGTTAGTCCTTCACCGATTCTTCATCCATCCGATCAGCTTCGAAGAGTTTCGCCAACTCAGCTCTGGCTTCACGCGCGGTTTGCATGACTTTAGCAGCGTCGTCATACACCAGATGCTGCGCATTAAGTACTTGTTCATCGTGGTGTTTGAATCGGTTTATTCGCGCGTCGGCCTGAATCTGGCTAAGGCCTAAACCGACCAGCGTGCGACGGCTCATTTCCAGGCTGGAATAGAAGGTTTCGCGCACAGCCTGCGCACCGACATCCATCAAACGATGCACGTGCTGGCGGTTACGTGCTCTGGCGATGATTTTCATTTTTGGGTATAACTTGCGTACTAATTCGGCGGTCTTGATATTTGTGTCAGGGTCGTCGGTAGCGATGATAAAAAATTCCGCTTGATCGACCTTGGCAGCGCGCAAGATCTCCGGGCGCAGCGGGTCGCCATAAAAAACCGGCATATGCCCAAAGCTTCGCGAGAACTCGATGGACTCCACGGAGGTGTCCAGCGCGACAAAAGATATTTTTTGAGCGCGTAATATCCGGGCAATCATTTGCCCCATGCGGCCCATACCCGCGATCACCACGCGGGGAGCATCGCTTTCGATATCGCGATATTTTTCCGGCACGACTTGCGCGACGACTTTTCGTTTAAGCAGGTGTGAAACCAGCAGTAATAATATCGGCGTCAGGGCCATGGACAGGGTAATGGTCAATACTAGAGTGTCGTACAACCGAGGCTCGAACAGTCCTTGATCGCGGCCGATCTTAAACACTACGAAAGCAAACTCACCGCCGGCTGCCAACACCACACCCAGGCGAAGTGCACTTTGCTGATTAAGGTCACCCGCCAATCGACCGATACAAAATAACAGCGGTAACTTCAGTAACATCAACAACAGCATCAAACCCAGTACCACACCGGGAACTCTAAACAACAGCTCAATGTTGGCGCCCATGCCGACGCTGATGAAAAACAGTCCAAGCAATAAGCCCTTGAACGGCTCAATCTGGGACTCTAATTCGTGGCGATATTCAGAATCAGCCAGCAGTAATCCGGCGAGGAATGCCCCGAGGGCCATGGAAACGCCCACCAAACTCATCAACCACGCAGTACCGATGACCACCAGCAAAGCGGTAGCGGTTGATACTTCCTGCAAGCCGGTTTTGGCCACGATGCGAAATACCGGCGTCAACAGATAACGCCCGCCGATCACCAGAATCACAATACTCCCTGCTACCTGCAGACCGTGGGTGAGATTGTCAGCATGACTAGCGTGGTCGTTGACTCCGGCGAGGAACGGCACCATTGCGATCAATGGAATAGCCGCGATGTCCTGAAACAGCAGAATGGCGAAGGCCAGGCGTCCGTGAGGGCTGTTGAGCTCTTTGCGCTCGGCTAGGCTTTGCAGTCCAAACGCGGTGGACGACAACGCCAATCCAAGTCCCAACACCACCGCGCTATTGAACGGCTGGTCGAAAGCGAATAACGCGACGCTGCCGATCGCCAAGCCGGTTACTAGCACTTGTGCCAACCCGACGCCAAACACCGACTTGCGCATCACCCACAAACGCCGAGGCGACAATTCAAGCCCGATGATAAACAACAGCAATACAACGCCCAACTCGGAAATATCGCTGACACTTTGCGGATTATCGATAAGCCCCAATACCGAAGGCCCGATGATTACCCCGGCAAACAAATAACCCAGCACTGCACCTAACTGCAGGCGTTTAGCTAAGGGAACGGTCACAACTGCGGCAAGCAGAAACACAACAGCGGCTTGCAGCAGGTTACCTTCGTGGGGCATTGGTGACTCCTTTGAGGCATGTTGTCGTAAAACGGGGGGGCATTAGAGCACGAAGGTTTATCCTTTTTGTTGCGGCACCACACTGATACGGGTCAGCCAACTGACTTTTTACAAAGGCAATTACAGCCGTCTGAGTGAGCAGAAACCCCCTCTGGCGCGCAGGTCAAAAAGTATACGAAGTAATTCCTGTCGCATTGGTCTATGCCGCAGTGAGTACGGCCGCCGGCACTCGTGATGAAAACTCCGAGATCGCCACTGAGGCAGGCTTTTTAAAGCTCAAAGCGCAGTAAATTAAAGCGATCGTGCCACACCAGACTATCAGCGGTACCATGGGCGAGCATTTGCGCAGTTGCAGATGATTTCTACGCACATTCAGGAATCCGTAATGACCAACAAACAGCGCTTGTCGTATTCGATTGTGATCGCCCTGGTGGTACTGGCGATCATGCTGGGCTTGTCACACCTGCAAAATACCGGTGCGATCACGGAAAAAACCTTTCAGTACATCGCCATAGCCGTGGCAGTCGTAGTGGTTGTTATCAACGGTTTCATGCGCCGCAAAGTAAAGTTCTGAGCTTAAATAGGCAGGTCAAGGGAGTTACGGATGAGTATTCGGATCGATGTGTCGCAAAGCCCAGGTGAAACTGAATACTTGGCGATTCTAAAACCGTTGCGGGCTTACAATTTTTCTCAAGCGGGCGATGCCAAGCCTGAGCGATTCGCACTGCTGATTCGCGACGAGCAGAGCGATGAAATCATTGGCGGCCTGTACGGACGAAGTTTATACAGCTGGCTGTTTGTCGAGTTGCTGGCTGTGCCCGAGCAATGTCGAGGGCAGGGTATGGGGTCGCGCCTGATGCACATGGCCGAAGACCACGCGCGCAGTCAAGACTGCATAGGCATATGGCTGGACACCTTCAGCTTTCAAGCTCCCGAGTTTTACCGCAAACACGGGTTCGTCGAGTTCGCTAAAGTTGAAGACTTTCCGCCCGGACACCAGCGTTTCTTTTTTCAAAAGCGCCTGAACTCGTCTGCGGTGGTCAGCTAAGTAGCAATATTTAGTGTGGGATAAAACACAGCTCAAATTTTCGCACCCACTGCGCTGGCCGCAAGCAGGAACGAAGCTATTACTCCCACCAGGGCGAAGGCTTGTTGCAGACGAGGGCCAGCGAGACGATGGGCGATTTGTCTGCCGCCGATTAGTCCCACGATCGCACCGAGGGCAAAGGGGATCCCTGCCTCCCAATACATCACCCCGGCCAGTGTGGCGGTGGTTACGCTGCCTATCGACACTAGTGCGATGACGGCAAGCGAGGTGGCTACGATACTTTTCATCTCAAGGTTGGAATATCGCGTTAGCGCCGGAATGATGACAAATCCACCACCCACCCCTAGCAGTCCCGATAGCAGCCCACACAGTAGGCCGGTGAACGTCAAGGCGCGTGCGCAGGGCAAGGTCCAACGCAGTCTGCCTTGAAGCGGATTAAGCACGCACGGCAATGCCGCGGCTCGAGGCGCGGGTGCACCATGGCGAATTTCGCGAATGGCTTTTCGCAGCATTCGAAGACTGGAGTAGAGCAACACTGCAGAAAACACCAACGCCAGCGGCTGATTAGATACGCGGTGGGCGATATAAAAGCCCACCGGGGCCGCGAGGATGCCAATTCCGGAGATGAAAGCCGCTGCACGGTATCGGACGATGCCCTGACGTAAGCCTAGGATTGCGCCCAAGGCCGCGGCCAAGCCAACGGCTAACAACCCGACCGGCGCAGCTTGCACCATGGACAGGCCGAGGCCAAATACCAGAACCGGAACAGCAAGAATTCCCCCGCCAGCGCCGGTCAGAGCCAGAACAGCTCCAATGACCGCACCTAGCGCCGCGCCCAGTAGATCATGCTCCATCATTTTTCGTGCTCGGTATCTGATTTAAAGGGCGCCGCCAGCCATTCATGGCCTTTGAGCATGCAATGCCAATATAACGGCGGCAGCAGTCGCTCTTTCAAAAACCAGGCCAGACGAGAAGGTTTTAGACCATTGATGAACCATGGCGCAAAGGTAGGGGCCAAGGTGCCACCGTAGGTAAACTCCGCCAACACGATCTTGCCGCGCTCAACGGTCAGCGGGCATGAACCGTAACCATCGTAGATGGCCAAGGAACGCCTGCGACCTAACGCCACCAGCACATTGTGTGCAACGACCGGCGCCTGTTTGCGCGCGGCCGCCATGGTTTTGGCGTTACTGGTATTGGTCACATCGCCAAGCCCATGGACATTGGCGTACTGGCGATGAGTCAAGGTAGCAGGGTCTACATCGACCCAGCCGGCCTTATCGGCGAGCGGGCTGTTGCGAATGAAGTCTGGCGCAATTTGCGGTGGGACCACATGCAGCAGGTCGAAAGGTTCAACCACCGTCTCAGTATTCCCATCGGGACTAGTGCGCTTGAATGTCGCCAGCTTGCCTGGCCCGTCGACAGCCACTAGCGTGTGCGTGAATTTGAGTTCGACTGCGTATTTCTGCATGTACACCATCAGTGCGGGTACATAGTCAGCGACACCAAAGAGGGTGGCGCCAGCTGAATAAAAGTGAGTGTTGATCTGAGATTGAAGACCGTTTTTGCGCCAGTAGTCGCACGACAAGTACAAGGCTTTTTGTGGCGCACCTGCGCACTTGATCGGCATTGGCGGCTGGGTAAACAGTGCCCTGCCATGCTTCAGTGCCTTTACCAGTTGCCAGGTGTAGGGCGCTAGATCGTAGCGGTAATTGGACGTTACACCGTTGGCGCCCAAGGTTTCAGTTAACCCCGGTATGGCCGCCCAATCGAGCTTCAGTCCAGGGCAGACAATCAGTTGTTGATAGCCGATGAGCTGACCGTTTTCCAGCACGACGGTATTGGTCTTGGGTTCAAAAGCGACGACGGCGGCTTTGATCCACAGCACGTCGTCAGGTATCACTGAGGCCATTGCGCGAACGGTGGATTTGACATGAAAAATTCCGCCCCCGACCATCGTCCAACCCGGTTGGTAGTAGTGCAGATCCGCAGGGTCGATGATCGCGATGTCGACGGACGGGTCTCTGGCTTTCAAGCTCGACGCCGTCGCAATACCCGCCGAGCCCGCGCCGATGATCAGTATCTGGTGCTGCACAAAGGTATCGTGGGGAGGTGATTTGGTCGCTGTCTCGCTGGTGATAATTGCTGATTTTCCAAGGGCGTTAATAGGGATTTTCAGGTACTGAATGCCGTTTGCTTCTGGTTCCGGCAGATGGCCGCTGCGCATGTTGACCTGCACCGATGGCAGGATCAAAACCGGCATCTCCAGCGTGGCATCGCGTGCCTCCCGCATCTTCACGAAGTCGTCTTCAGCGATGCCTTCTCCGACGTGGATATTGTTAGAGCGCTGATCTGCCACAGTGGTCATGAACGCGATGGGCCTGCCGTTAGGGCAGTAGTCATGGCACATTAAAATGCGTGTGTCGGAGGGTAATGTGAGAATTTTTTTGATCGAGCGAAACAACGTTCTAGCATCTCCCTCCGGGAAGTCGCAGCGAGCGGTGCCGTAGTCGGGCATGAATAAGGTGTCACCGACGAAGGCTAGCGAGCTGCCTTCGCTTTGAACAAGGTAGGTCATGCAGGCAGGCGTGTGCCCTGGTGTATGCATCGCTCTCGCGTCGAGCGTTCCGATCGTGAAGGTGTCGTCGTCATTGAGCAGTACGTCAAATTGGCTGCCGTCGTGTTTGAAGCCTTCACCCGAATTGAACAGCTCGCCAAATACCTGCTGAACCCGCTTGATGTGACTGCCAATGGTGATTTTTCCGCCCAGCTTGTCTTTCAAGTAGGTCGCTGCGGAAAGGTGATCTGCATGCACATGGGTCTCCAGTATCCACTCCACTGAAGCGCCCAGTTCAAGCACGCGCGCCATCAAGCGGTCCGCCGCTTGGGTATTTGTGTGACCCGACTTTGGGTCGTAACCTAGAACGCTGTCGACTAACGCACAGCGTAGTGTTGACCGATCAACCAGCAAGTAGCTGAAGGTAGAGGTTGTTTCATCTAGAAATTCTTCTAGAAGGATCTTCTCACCAATAATCATGTGCATCTCCGAAGGCGTGATGTCAGCACAGGCCGACAGTCTGGAATTTGCGTCTGATTGACTGCGTTGCTTTTGCCACTATGCCACTTGGTCGGTATCTTAGCGCGGCAGTGAGCAGTGAGCAGTGAGAGTCGACGTCGCGAATGAGATTGGTTACTGTCCGCATCAACTTGTTCCACGCCAGATTCCATTTTGACTTCGCCGATGCCCACATCCTCTAACGACCCTGCCATCACCCGATCCTGCTGCAGGCGTTGCATGAATCGATGCGATGCTCCGTCGCCTGTCCGACAAGGCTAGGCACGCTTTCCTGTTGGGGTGCTTGCGGCTCTGCCGCCAGACATAATCGCCGGTCAGGTTGACGTGTTCCCAGCCCAACGGCGACAGGCATTGAAACAGGTCGGTGTTCACCGGCTTTCCGGCGTCAGTCAGCCCTTGGGTTGCCCGCTCCAGATAGACCGTGTTCCATAGCACAATGGCGGAGGTCACCAGGTTCAGGCTGCTGGCCCGATAGCGTTGCTGCTCGAAGCTCCGATCCCTGATTTCACCGAAACGGTTGAAGAACACCGCCCTGGCCAAGGCATTGCGAGCCTCTTCCTTGTTCAAACCTGCATGCACGCGACGACGCATTTGAAGGTGTAGTAGCGGATCAGGTCGTCCTGGCTTTCCGGCAGCGCAAGCAGCGTGTCGCGCTCAGAGGCCGAGAGTATCGAGCGACGGGACATGTATCAGTCATCCATGCGTAGGTACTGGTAGAGGGTTTCCCTACTTATACCGAACTCACGGGCTAATTGGGCTTTCGGCTCGCCGGCAGCGACCCGTTGACGGACTGCGACGGTCTGTTCGTCAGACAGAGCTTTCTTGCGGCCCCGGTAAGCGCCACGTTGCTTGGCCAGGGCGATTCCCTCGCGCTGTCGCTCGCGAATTAGCGCTCGCTCGAACTCGGCGAAGGCTCCCATGACCGATAACATCAGGTTGGCCATGGGTGAGTCCTCGCCGGTAAACGTCAGGCTCTCCTTAAGAAACTCGATACGCACACCGCGCTTGGTCAGCTTTTTGTACCAAGCGCCGAAGGTCATCTAGGTTGCGCGCCAAGCGATCCATGCTGTGAACCACAACGGTGTCACCCTCGCGAACGAAGCCGAGCATGGCCTCCAGTTGCGGACGCTGGGTATCCTTGCCAGAGGCTTTGTCGGTGAACAGCTTGTTCACCTCGGTTTGTTCCAGTTGGCGTTCCGGGTTTTGGTCGTAACTGCTGACCCGGACATAGCCGATACGTTGTCCCTGCAAGGTTCCTCCCTAGATTGGTGGTTACTGGCCGGAGGCGGTATTCGCCGATTTTAGGCTACGCAGTGCGAGGCCGTGACCGTTGAGAGCCATCGATGGCAATGCCATAAAAAGCCCTCTTTCTCTTCAGCGTGCGTTTGAAGACCATTGTCCAGCAGGGTTTCAGGGCTTCAAGTGTCAATTTTTTTGAAAAAGCACTCTAATCTGACATGGTTGCATAACTCAATCTGACATCAGGTTAGGGTATAGCCCAACCTGACAACAAGCTTGACGACGCGTGATTATTCACTATGATTTAGGTTGAATCGAAATAAATCAGGATTAACCACATATGGCAACCACCGCCAAAACCCGATCCGTCACAGCTCACGTTCCGGTGCAACTGGCGGAAAAAGTCGATTTGATGGCTGAGCGTCTGGAGCGCTCCAAGAACTGGATCGTCAAGCAAGCTCTGTCCGCTTGGATAGACCAAGAAGAAGAGCGTAGTCGCCTGACCCGTGAGGCTTTGGCTGATGTTGACGCTGGACGCGTTATTGACCACCAAGCCGTCCAGGCCTGGGCTGACAGTCTCAGCACCGACACTCCGTTGCCGGTGCCGCGCTGATGGAATTGAAGTGGACAAGCAAGGCGCTTTCCGACATTACCCGGCTATACGAGTTTCTGGCCTCGGTGAATCAACCTGCTGCCGCACGAGCAGTGCAGGAACTCACCACCGCACCTACCACGCTGCTGACCAATCCGCGCATTGGAGAACGCCTGGAGGAATTCGAGCCAAGGGACGTACGCCGAATTCAGATCGGCCAATACGAGATGCGTTACGAGATCGCGGATTCCACTATCTACCTGCTGCGCCTGTGGCACACCCGCGAAGACCGATAGAGGAACGGAACACATCAACTGGCGGGCCTACGACTGATCGAAAAACCTTAGCGTACGATTTTTTCCGAATTCTGTAGGCTCCCCCTGTTGGCTCAGGTGTATGGCAACACGTACCGGGAAATTGCTGAATAGATCGGGGTGTCCGAGCGCAGGGGTCAAGAAGTACATGGCCCAAGCGATGTTCCAGTGCCTGCTGCTTGAAGCGGGGCTGACGCCATGAGCCCCGTCGGCGAATTTCCCGCGCTGAGCAGCCTGCGGGTGATCTTCACCAGCGGCCGGCGGGTCGACCATTCGACGCTGTATTTTCTTGACCCCCGTACCGACCGCATCAGCGGTTCACGCGATGTCGCGGCGCTCAAGCTCGACGGCCCGATCATGCTGGGAACGGTAATTTCATCGTGCCTACATGGACTTCACCCCGCCTTCAGCCCGCAAGGCCGACCCGGTGTTTCATCCAAATACCTTCACCGTAATGACCTTCAAAGCGCAGACGCCTTAAATCACTGGAGTAATTTCAAAAAAGCAACCGATTTTTTGGCTTTTGGCATCCCGCACGTAACGAATATGTTTGCCTTGCACCGGAATTGACACCGCTGTTGGGCGAAACGCTGCAATGCATTCATGGCCAGTGGCGCGGACGCTGTTGTACAAAATCCCCCAGGATTTTGCTTCACGCAGCTTTTTCGCGAACGCTTGTGCAATCCCATAGTGGGCGGGGTCGGGGTCATGCAAGTGGCCGAAATCAGCACGAATGTCGTGCATCGGCTTCACCACTTTATTGACGTAGGTGCGCATGGTCAGTTCAACGTCAGGCTCTTGGGTGGCGGCAAGAAATCGTTCCTGATGAAAGCTTGTTTCTGCGATGGCGGCGGTCTGGCTGTTGGCGGCGTAATAAATGCCAAACGTCCCGTCGGTAAACCGGCTGACCCTGCCAATGTGAGTAAAAGCTGCCATCACCGGTGTAGAACCAGGGCCTGACACACAATCTTCCGGGCTAACCCGACTGATGACGCCCGCTTGTTCAGCCAATCGATCATTGGTGAGGGATTCCAAAGCGTAGGCCACCTGCAATTCTGACGGGTCCAGAATGTCTTCGAACAGGGTGATCGGCGGGAACGAGCTGCTGATGATTCGATAGGCGTTGTCCCACGCGGGTATCTCTTGTTTCGGCAGGATCATCCGCGTACCCCATCCAGATAACGGCGCACATCTGCAATATCAACAACGCGACCGGCCAGCATGTACTTAAGCGCCGTTTGACCATTAAACGGCGCGGCAGTGTTGGGGCTGCTGACCCAGGCGTACACCCGATCATGGTTGTTGCTGAAAATAATGCTCAGTGCCTTGTGAATTCCCATCAGGTACGAGATCCGCTCCAAGGTGTCATGGGGCAGTCGAACACTGGGCAGGCGTTTGTATTTATAAAAAGTGGTGGTGCTGATCGAACCCAATAGCGCTCGCTGCTGATCCGCCGAACAACCCCAATGCTCCATCAGACCGAAGAAGAATTTCAAGGCCACCCGGCCCGCCTCCGGTGTGTCTACGCTGTGAACGGCGGGGTGGACGGTGCTTGCGTTTGCCATGGCCAACGCTCCTTGACGGTGGGTAATGGGTTGTCAGTTTAGTGCGCATGCGCAATAAATCAATGAATAGATGCGCATGTTATGTGCTCGGGGCCGGAAGTTGCGATATTTCAAGGGTGCGACTAGGGTCAATAGAACCCAAGGATCGGGTTGGCTTAAAGAAGCCTCTCCCGCTAACCGTTGAAGATAAAGGAGGGTACTTACGGCGAAGTTCAAGTGTAAGTGCCCGGTTAGGAGAACAGGGATGCTTACCTTTAACCAAGTCTTGCGGTCTGCTAAATACACCGCAGTGTCGGTGCATGGGCCGGTTCTGTTAGTAGGGTCCGCGACCTTAGTGTGCGCGATCAGTCTAACGGGGGTGGCAAAGGCGGACTGTACGTTAATTGCATCGGCAGGCAACGACGTCTATAGCTGCAGCAGCGGTTCCAGTAATGGACTGACCGATTTGTCGGGCGCTAACAGTTTGGCATTTCCCGTTGGCGGTACGGGCACCGTTAATGGAAACATCATTTTTGGCCCGCAGAATGATGTCATTCAAATGGACTCGGGAAAAATCCTCGGCTCCGTTGATCAAGGGGATGGCGCCAACGTATTTAAAATAAGCGCCGGAACCGTGAGTGGTGGCGTTTCACAGGGCAGCGGTGTTGATAATTTTCAAATGACCGGGGGCACTATTGCATCGCTGACCCAGGGCAACAGTCGCGATGTTTTTTTGATGACCGGAGGCACCATCGTCGGCGGTTTTGATGATGGTGATATCGCCAAGATGACCGGTGGCACTATCGGCCGCGTCAACATGAAGCTGGACGACAACCTCTTTGATATGTCGGGCGGCACTATCTTGGGTAACTTGGTGACGGGCTTTGGCGATGACACGATTATTGTGTCCGGCGGCACCATCGGCGGCAATATCAGCGTCAGTGGCGGCGACGACCGTATTACCGTTACCGGCGGTGTTATAAACGGTGAAATACGCGCCGGTACCGGTAATGACGGGTTTATTTGGAACGCCGGAGGTTTGATCAAGTCGTCTATTTTGATGGGGGACGGTAATGACACGGCGCTTATTAGTCATTTGACCGAAGACACGTTGTCTCTAACACCCTCGGTGGACGGCGGACTGGGTAAGGACACCTTGACCTTTGACAACAGCTCATCTGCTGGTGCCGCCCGGTACATCGGATGGGAGTCAGTCAACCTCACCAATAACAGCCGGTTTAACTTGGTCGGGGATTTCTTTCTGGGTGACAGTTCCAGTGGCACCGGCAGTTTCACTATCGACAGCACCAGCGCATTGCAGGTGACCAATGGAGCGGTCAGGCCCTACACCTCCGGGCAACTTACGACCCTGACCAACGCTGGTGTTATTGACATGACCAGCGCAAGTTCGAGTGCTGCGGATACGCTGTCGGTGTATGGCAACTATGTCGGCCGTGGCGGGCAATTGCTACTTCAAACAGTGTTAGGCGACGACAGCTCTGCCAGCGACAAGTTAATCGTCTCCCAAGGTGCAATCAGTGGAAATACCCAAGTAGGGATTTCTAACCTCGGCGGTCAAGGTGCCTTGACCCTTCAAAACGGTATCGAGGTCGTGCAGGCGCAAAACGGTGCGACCAGCAGCGCCGATGCGTTTGCACTGAAGAACTCGGTGTCAGCCGGTGCCTATCAATATTATTTGTTCAAAGGCGGCGTTACTGCGGGCTCCGAGAACAACTGGTACCTGCGCTCTTCTGTTATCGCAATCGCCCCTCGGGCTGCGCCGCCAGCCGCGCCGCCGGTGATTATCCGGCCACCATCTGCACCGCCCTTAGCACCCGCAGCGCCTATCGTTGCGGCGGACGAGCCGCCAGTAGAACCACCGACTGCCGCACCCGTGGCGCCCGCTGATCCGCCATCGACAGTTCCTGCTGACTCCCCAGCCGACGCTTCACCGACACCGGCAGCCACCACGCCAGCGCTGCCTGCTGCCGTGGCGGGGGCGGCGCCGATTCCGCTGTTCAGGTTGGAAGTCCCGGTCTATTCGGTGGTTGTCCCGGCCGCGCAAACCCTGATGCTCAACGCCCTGGGTACATTTCACGATCGTCAGGGGGATCAAAGCCTGCTGACCGAAACCGGTCTCGCGTCTGCAGGATGGGGGCGCTTCTATAACAACGACTTCAAGAAAAGCTGGTCTGGAACCGTATCACCCAGCCTTGATGGCTCTCTGGATGGCTTCCAGATCGGGAATGACCTTTTCTCATCCGAAATAAGTGAAGGACGCTATCAACGCTTTGGTTTTTTTGTGGGGCAAACCCACCTCCGCGGCAGCGTAAAAGGATTTGCCGAAGGCTTTCAGGGGCGCCAAGCGGGTCAGACCAAGCTCGATGGCGATAATGTCGGGCTTTATTGGACCCTGTCGGACCGATCAGGCTGGTATGTGGACGCGGTGGCCATGGCCACTCGTTTAGACGGAAACAGTCAGTCGGACAGAGGGGTGAAGCTCGATACCCACGGCCACGGGCTGACGTTTTCTCTGGAAGGTGGCTACCCGGTAGCGCTGTCCGATCACTGGAGTGTTGAGCCGCAAGCGCAGTTGATCAGTCAGCACATTAGCCTCGACGATCAAAACGACGGAATTTCCGAGGTTTCATTTGATTCCCAGAACTACACCACCGGGCGTTTGGGTGTGCGTTTGAATGGGCGCTATCGGGTCAGCAATACGCCGGTCGAACCTTATCTGCGTGCCAACGTATGGCGGACATTTGGCGGCTCGGATACGGTGACCTACGACGACGTGGACCGGATAAAAACTCAGCATAAAGCCTCTTCCGCCGATGTCGGCATGGGAGTTGTGGCGCAGCTATCGCCGACGGTCGCGGTTTACCTGGGCGCTGACTATGACGCCAACCTGGACAGCAACGACCTGAAAGGCATCAGTGGCAACGTTGGGATTCGTATGACCTGGTGAAGGATTTGCCAACGACTCTAGGCAGGATAATTTTTACGGCGGCACTGTTCTACCTTTCACTAGATAGATAGAATGCCGAGCAACGTATTCTTATCAGGTCTTTGTCAGTAGGGAGTTTCTTAATGACAACCTCAAGTACCAAAGAAACCATCCTGGGCATCGCCCGCGCCAGGGTGCAAGCCCTCGGCTATAACGCGCTGAGCTTTCGCGAGATCGCGAAGGAAGTCGGAATCAAAAGCGCCAGCATTCACCATCACTTCCCCACCAAGGGCGATTTGGGGGCTGCGCTCGCACGGCGGTATACGGAAGATGGGGTCAAATACCTGACAGGTTTGTCTGAGCAGTCCCAAGATCCGCGCTTCTTGATAAACGGCTACACCGCTATTTTTCGCTCGGCACTGGTCAACGACAATCGCATGTGCCTGTGCGGGATCATGGCCGCCGAGTATCAGGACCTGCCCCTTGAAGTGAGAACCGAAGTGGATGCGTTCACTGAAGCGAACGTTAACTGGCTGGTAACCGTGCTGTCCCTGCTACAGGGTGATGCCCCGTTAAAAACGTTGCAGCAAAAGGCACTGGCTATCTATTCGGCCGTTGAAGGCGCTCAACTGGTGTCGCGAGGCCGCAATGACATCGCGGCGTTCGACGAGACAATCGAAGTTTACCGAGCGGCGGGGCTGTTGCCCTAGTCATCGGGCGACCCTGGAAGCGCTCAGGTCGACAGTACTGGACCGATCTGACTGGCGAAGGGTTTCCGGGATCGCCCACCACAGTAAAACAAACGCGACGCTGGCTATTGCGGCCAGCGTCAGAAACGCCGCGCTGTAGCCCGCCTGTTGAACCACCAGCCCAGCGAGGCTGTTACTCAGCGCTGCGCCGAAACCGAACACCGTAGACAGGGCGCCGAGGCTTACATTGAATCGGCCAGTGCGGTGTGTCAGGTCCTTCACCACCAACGGAAACAGCGCACCAAATAACCCGGCACCAACCCCGTCCAGCATTTGGATGGCGACCAGCCAATAGGGGTCATCGGACAGGGTGTAAAGCACCCCACGCAAGGGCAGGATCAAGAATCCGGCAAGCAACAGCGGCTTTCGTCCCCACTGATCGGCCTTGGTCCCGACAAGCCAGGCGGCAGGAACCATGACCAGTTGCGCGGCGACAATGCAGGCCGCGCTCAACGGGGTAGCCATTTGCAAATTGACCAGCGACAGTTTTTGGCTCACCAACGGCAACATGGCCGCGTTTACCACATATGCCGTCGATCATCGCACCCGCCGGCGCTTGTGTGATCAACGCAGCAATTCCCGCCAGGGTCATGACCACGCCGATGCTGGCCGGGTCCCAGTGATGAACCGCTAGCAGATAAATGGCCAGATAAGGTCCAAGCCCGTCGCGGACATCGGCCAGAAAAAATTGAGCGCGTCTGCTGGTGCTAAACGCCGCTATTGAAGCTGCGAGGGCGGGTGATCAGGGTACGGGATTCGCGGTCGTTGCCGATGAGGTACGGGCTTTGGCTCACCGTACTCAACAATCAACTCTGGAAATCGAACAAATCGTTAGGGGCGTCCAGGAGGGATCGGAACACGCCGTTTCATCAATGACTCTGACCAGCACTGAAGCCGACAAAACCTTATTGATCGCCCACGAAGCGGGTGCCGCACTGGTTGAAATCGCCGCCGCTATCGTAAACATTGCCGAGCGAAACATGCTGATCGCCACCGCCTCGGAGCAACAAGCGCAAGTGGCTAGGTCGGTGGACAAGAACCTGATCAGTATTCGTGACCTGTCTGCCGAGTCGTCAACGGCAGCCGAGCAAACGTCAACGGCAAGCCACAAACTGTCACGGCTCGCCACTGAGTTGAACGGTCTGGTGATGAAATTTACCGTTTGAGTTGAGCGTCTGGTATCAAATCGTTGAAGCCAGTGCCACGGCTTCTGCTTTGGCGGCGTTTCGGCCCTGAGTATCAACCTCTGGGCCATACAGGGTTTTTTCGACAATGACCGTGTGTTGTTCGTCGATGCCGACCATCTCTGACCAACTGGCCATATAGGACACTTGGTGCTCCGTACGGTCCAGTTGTGCGCCGCGTGCCGCGATAACCAACATCTTGCGACCGTTTAGCAAACCGTTCAGGCCTCGGTCATCAAACGTGAACAACAGGTCTTTCTGACTGACCACATCGATCAGGTGCTTGAGCCGGTAGGGAATGCCGAAGTTCCACATGGGCACGCTGAATACAATCACGTCCGCACGTTTGAAACGTTCAGCCAGCGCTTCTATTTCCGTCCAGACCTGCCGCTCGGCCGGGGTCCGTTCGCGACCCTCAATGCCCGCGTACTTGGCGCCCAACGCCTCGCCATCAAATTCCGGTAACGCGGTATTCCACACGTCGAGAGTGTCAACTGTGGCCCCCGAGTGCTTACTTTTCCAGGCGTCGATAAATGCATGGGCGATTTCAATCGATGCTGAACGTTGCTTGCGTGGCGAACTTTCAACATGCAGTAAATGCGGCATGGGTAAATCCCTCGGCGAGTGTTTTTCGGGCTTGAGTGGCCAGTGATAGCAGAAACGCGAGTACTGCGCGGTGCTTTTTTACCGTAGAAAAGCATGATCAGACGATACGCTTTTAGGCCTTGGATAGCGGCGCACAGATAAATGAGAAATATTCCTATTTGAAATATTTGGACTTATCTATACCATGAGCTCGCTTTGATTCTGCTCCGTTCCATTACAGGGGCCGCGCAACCTAGGGAATAGCGACGACAAAGCTCCATATCGTCGTTGTGTCATAGAAAATACAGGAAAAACCATATGCTTCGATCGACCGTCCGCCACGTGCGCCCGCAAGTCTTTGGCGTGCTTATTTCACTGTGTGCCGCATCCAGTTGGACGCTTAGCGCACAAGCACAGGACGCATTCTCAGCCGATTCACAGTGGATGACCGGTGACTGGGGAGGACTGCGCGCCGAGTGGTTGGAAAAAGGTATTGACGTTCAAATGGGCTATACCGGCGAATCAGCTTCGAACCTGCGCGGCGGCTACGACAAGCATCACACTACACGCTATGCCGACCAGTTCACCGTAGGTGCCGCTATCGACCTGCATAAGCTGATGGGGTGGAATGACACTCAATTTATGGTTCAGCTCACCAATCGCAACGGCGACAACCTGAATACCGACAACCTCAACGACCCGCGCGCGGGCAGCTTCTCCGCCACCCAAGAAGTGCAGGGCACCGGTAGCGTGAGTCGCCTCAGCGAGTTGTGGCTGAGTAAGGGCTGGTTCGATACCGCGCTGAATATCAAAGCCGGCCGTTTCGCGTTCAGCGATGAGTTTGGCGTTGAGGATTGCCTATTCCAGAACCTGGCGTTTTGTGGCTCACAGCCAGGTAACTATGTCGATAGCATCTATAACAGCCCGATCAGCCAATGGGCAGCACGAGCTAAATACAAACTGACCGATTCGGCATACGCACAAGTCGGCGTGTTTGACGTCAATCCATCCAACCTACAGAACGACAATGGCTTCAAACTCAATGGCGCGGGCACGACCGGCGCCTTAATACCAGTTGAGTTGGTGTGGGCGCCCACGGTTGATAATCTGCCGGGTGAATACCACGTCGGTTATTACTACAGCACCGCCAAAGCCAGCGATGTTTACAAGGATGCCAACAATCAACCGGCTGCGTTATCCGGTGAAGATTACCGCAGCGATACCAGTCGCCATGGCTGGTGGTTGACCGGTAAGCAGCAACTCACCACGGTGAATGGCGATGTCTCCCGAGGTTTGACCCTCTCGGCCAATGCCAGCTTCTACGACCGCGCTACCACGCCGATCGATAGTTATCAGAAGGTTACGTTGGTTTACAAGGGCCCTTTTGACGCCCGTCCGACTGACACCTTGGGGTTGGGTGTTGCTCGCTTGCACGCCAGCAGCCTGTACCTGCGTAACGCCAAAACAGCAAACGACGTCAGCGGCCTTAATTACGCCGACGCCGCCTATGTGCCAGAGCAACACACTGAGTACAACCTCGAACTCAACTATGGCATTCAAGTCACCCAATGGCTAAACGTCAGGCCTAACGTGCAATACATCGCTCACCCAGGCGGCGTACGCGAAGTGCAGAACGGCGTAGTAGCGGGTCTGCAGGTTCAATCAACCTTCTGATCGGCCCATCTCTGTCGCGGCGAAGTTGTTTGCGAAGGAAACCATAAAAGCGCGCGGCGACCACGCAAGTGCTTGCGCAAGCGCTTGCGTAAATGGATTTATCGACTAGAGTCGACCTCAATCAGGTTGCATCAGGATCAAAGCCTATGCACGCCCACGTAAAAAAATAAAAAATTTGAGGGCGCGCCCATGAGTTTTTCCTCACCCTTACCTCTTCTCGAAATGCGCGGCATCTCCAAAACCTTCAATGGTTTGCGGGTGCTGAAGAGCGTTGATTTGAACGTTTATCCCGGCGAAGTTCACGCATTAATGGGCGAGAATGGCGCAGGCAAATCCACGTTGATGAAGATCCTCTCCGGCGCCTATCAGGCAGACGCCGGGGGCGAGATTCGAATCGACGGCCAACCGGTCTCCAGCTACAACCCACGCACTGCCAAAGCGCATGGCATTGCGGTTATTTACCAAGAGTTGAGCCTGTGTCCGAACCTAAGTGTGGCCGAGAATATCTACCTCGGGCGCGAGCTACGTTCCGGCTTGATAGTCAATCGCAAGGCGATGCTAGCGGGCTGTGTCGAGGTGCTAAACCGACTCGGCGCAGATTTTACGGCGCTGACTAAAGTCAGCACATTGTCGATTGCCGAGCGACAGCTGGTGGAAATCGCCCGCGCGCTGCACGCCGATGCAAAAATTCTGGTCATGGATGAGCCCACCACGCCGCTGTCGTCCCGTGAGACCGACCGTCTATTTGCGCTTATCAAGCAATTACGCAGTCAAGGGCTGGCAATCATCTATATCAGCCACCGTATGGCTGAAATCTATGAGTTGTCGGACCGGGTTTCAGTGCTTCGCGACGGCGAACACGTCGGCATGCTCGAACGCGAAGCCCTGTCAGCCGAGGTGCTGGTGAAGATGATGGTGGGGCGCGACCTGTCTGGTTTCTATAAAAAGGAACACGCGCCGTACGATCCGGGGGCAGTGGTCATGCGTGTTCGCGACATGGCCGATGGCGCACGGGTGCGCGGTTGCAGTTTTGACGTTCACGCCGGTGAAGTGCTGGGCATCGCAGGCTTGGTGGGGGCGGGCCGTACCGAATTGGCCCGCTTGATTTTCGCCGCGAACCCTCGCACATCCGGCACGCTGGAAGTTGCAGGCCAGGCCATTACTCAGTTGCGTGACCCCGCCGATGCGATCCGCGCCGGAGTGGTGTACCTCACCGAGGACCGAAAAGCCCAAGGGTTGTTTCTCGACATGAGTGTCCGCGACAACATCAACGTCTGTGCCTGCGTGCCCGACGCCCATTACGGCGTGCTTGACCTCAATCACGGCATGCAACGCGCCAGCGCTGCCATTCGCTCGCTGTCGATCCGGGTTGGCTCGGGCAAGGTTAACGTCGGCGCCTTGTCGGGTGGCAACCAGCAAAAGGTATTGCTGGCCCGTTTGCTGGAAGTCAAACCCCATGTGCTGATTCTCGACGAACCCACCCGTGGCGTGGATATTGGTTCGAAATCGGAAATCTACCGAATCATCAACGAGCTAGCCAAGGCCGGGGTGGGAATTGTGCTGATTTCCAGTGAATTGCCGGAAATCATCGGCACCTCTGACCGGGTATTGATCATGCGCGAAGGTCAATTAGTGGCTGAGTTGGGCGGCATGTCCGGGCGGGAGATCACTCAAGAAACCATCATTGATTTGGCCACCGGCGCGGCGCAGGTCGCAGACCACGTCGCCTGATCGAATAAAACAAAAATAACCGCCCAAAGTGGAACTGCCATGAATCCAAACACCGAAAAAACCAATGCCATGGGCGTACCTGTCAGCGAAACCCGTGGGACAGTCGCGGGTGGCATCGGCGAGAAAATTCGCGGGCGGCTGAGTACGGTGGGCATGCTGCCGGTGCTGATTCTACTGCTGGCGGGGTTCGCCCTGATGAGCGAAAACTTCTTTACGGTGCAGAACTTGTCGATCATCAGCCAGCAGGCTTCAGTTAATGTGGTGCTGGCGGCGGGCATGACCTTTGTGATCCTAACCGCCGGGATTGATCTGTCAGTCGGTGCCATTCTGGCGGCGTCGGCGGTGGTCGCAATGTTGCTGTCGACATCCCCTCAATTTGGCATGCTGGGGATCGTCGCTGGAGTTGGATTCGGGTTGCTGCTGGGGTTAGTCAACGGTGGACTTATAGCGTTCATGCGGCTACCGCCGTTCATTGTGACGCTTGGCGCCTTGACTGCGATGCGCGGTTTGGCGCGCCTGATGGCTGACGATAAAACTGTGTTCAACCCGGATTTACCGTTCGCCTTTATTGGAAACGATTCAGTGTTGGGCGTGCCGTGGCTGATAATTATTGCGCTGTGCGTGGTTGCACTGTCGTGGTTTATTTTGCGGCGCACGGTCATGGGGGTGCACATTTACTCCGTGGGCGGCAACCCGGAAGCGGCGCGCTTATCTGGGATAAAAGTCTGGAAAGTGCTGTTGTTTGTTTATGCGGTCTCCGGGGCATTGGCGGGTTTAGGGGCAGTGATGACGGCCTCGCGATTGTCGGCGGCCAACGGGTTACAGCTGGGTCAATCCTATGAGCTCGATGCGATTGCGGCGGTGATTCTCGGCGGGACCAGCTTTACCGGCGGGGTCGGCACCATTGGTGGCACGCTGATCGGGGCCTTGATTATCGCGGTGCTGACCAACGGCCTAGTGTTAATGGGCGTGTCCGATATCTGGCAATACATTATCAAAGGCATCGTCATCATCGGCGCAGTCGCACTCGACCGTTATCGTCAGTCGGGCACACGAACCTGATTTTTGTACCTCGAGCGTTATCACAATAATCACAAGAGATAAGCCATGAACTACATGTTGAAGTTTCCTGCCTTTGCTACGTTATTGCTGGCCGCGACCTTGTCCGCAGGTGTCCAGGCTCGGGATCTGAACGCGGTTGGCATAACGGTTGGCTCGTTGGGTAATCCGTATTTTGTCGCGCTGGTGGAGGGTGCCAAGGCAAAGGCCATGGAGATCAATCCGAAAGCCAAAGTGATCGCAGTGTCGGCGGATTACGACCTCAGCAAACAATTTACTCAAATTGATAACTTTATTTCAGCCGGAGTCGATTTGATCCTGTTGAACGCAACGGATCCTTCTGCCATCGAACCCGCCATCCGCAAAGCCCGCAAGGCCGGAATCGTAGTCGTCGCTGTTGACGTTGACGCCAAGGGTGTGGATGCCACTGTGCAGACCGATAACGATTTGGCTGGCCGTTTGGCCTGCCAGTACATCGTCGACAAACTGTCCGGCAAGGGCAACGTGATCATCCAGAATGGGCCGCAGGTGACTGCGGTCACCGACCGAGTTCATGGCTGTAAAACCGTGTTCGCGGCAGCGCCGGGGATCAAGGTCTTGTCTGACGATCAAGACGGCAAGGGCTCGCGGGAAGGTGGTTTGAACGCCATGCAGGGTTATCTGGTGCGTTTCCCTAAAATCGATGGGTTGTTCACGATTAATGACCCGCAGGCCATCGGCAGCGACCTGGCCGCCAAGCAGCTGAAACGCAGCGGCATCATCATCACTTCAGTTGACGGCGCACCGGATATCGAAGGGGCACTGAAGTCCAGCGATTCGTCGATCCAGGCCTCCGCAAGCCAGGATCCGTGGGCCCAGGCCCAGGACGCGGTGACCATCGGTTACGACCTGCTCAACGGCAAGCCACCGGCGGACAAGATCAAACTGCTAGCGCCGACCCTGATTACCCGGGACAACATTGCCTCGTATACCGGTTGGTCCAAGCACTAACAGCTGGGCCTTCCCACAGAAGGCCCATTTAATGTGATGGAAAGGGCGGAGTAATCGCTGTGGTAACGATGGATGATGTAGCGAAACTTGCCAAGGTATCGACATCAACGGTGTCGCACGTGCTCAACGGCACGCGCAAGGTTAGCCCGGTGACGGCGCGTGCGGTGGAGTCGGCGGTTCAGTGCCTCGATTACATCCCTAATACGCTGGCGCGCTCGTTAGCCCGTTCGACCACCAACACCATTGGTGTGGCGATCTCGGCGCTGTCCAACCACTATTTCAGCGAGACGGTGCATGCCATCGAAACCGAGTCGGCCAGGCACGGAATCATGATGTTATTTGTAGACACCCACGATGATCCCGAACAGGAGCTGCGGGTGGTGAAAGCGCTACATCATCGCCGGGTAGACGGCATCTTGCTGGCGCCGTCCATGGACACTAAACACCACCGGACGTTGGCGTATTTGCAGGCCAACGAGATTCCCACAGTGCTGGTGGATAGGTTTGCCGCAAAAGGCTTCGACCAAATGGGCGTAGAAAACAAGCGCTCTTCTCAGGCCTTGGTTGCGCATTTGATTGAACATGGTCATCAACGCATTGCCTGTGTCGCCGGGCGTCGCGGGTTCAGTACCACAGAGGAACGTATTGAAGGCTATCGGGCAGCGTTGAGTGCGGCGGGTTTGCGGTTTGATCCGGCATTACTAGTCAATGGCCAGTCCAGCAGTGAGCCTGCACGGTTGGCCACACGACAATTGCTGACGTTGGCTTCACCGCCCACGGCGATCATGGCAGCTAACAACATGATGACCATCGGCACCATGCATGCCTTGCGTGACGCCGGCATTGCTGTGCCCGAACAGATGGCACTGGTGGGGTTCGACGATTTCGATTGGGCAGATTTTTTTGTGCCGCGCCTGACAGTGATCGCGCAACCGGTGGAGGCGCTGGGTGCACGGGCGGTGAAGTTGCTGCTTAAACGAATCGAATCACCCGAGGGCAAACGACAAACCGTTCGGTTACCCCCTACGTTACGGATTCGGAATTCCTGTGGGTGCCGTTGAAATGGTGATGAACAATCCGGTCTCGCTCGGGATCGATCTTGGTACCTCAGAACTCAAGGCGGTATTGTTGGATGAGCGTGGAATCGTGCTGGCCCATGTTGGCGCCAAACTGACGATTTGCCGTCCACAACCGGGATGGTCTGAACAGCATCCCGAAGACTGGTGGCAGGCGTGTCTCAGTGCCCTGGATCAATTGCGCCAGGTTCAGCCGCAGGCTTATGCACGCATTGTCTGCATTGGTTTGTCGGGGCAAATGCACGGTGCGGTGCTGTTGGGCGATGACAACCGGGTGGTGTATCCGGCCATGCTCTGGGATGACTCACGGGCTAGCGCCCAAGCGGAGCAATTGGCGCGGGATTACCCTGAATTCTCCGATGTGACTGGCAGCCTGCCAATGGCCGGGTTGACCGCCCCCAAAATCCTTTGGCTTAAGCAGCATCAACCCCAGGTGTTCAGCGAGATTGATTGCGTGATGTCGCCCAAGGACTACCTGCGCTTGCGTCTAAGCGGCGAGCGGGTCAGCGATGTCTCGGACGCTGCTGGAACCTTGTGGCTAGACGTGGCCACGCGTGACTGGTTTGAACCGATGGTTCGCGCAACTGGGCTCGCGCTTTGTCAATTGCCTCGGCTGGTGGAAGGGCGCGCAGTGTCCGCCGGGCTCAAGGCCTCAGCGGCGCAACGCTTGGGCTTGCCGGTGGGTCTGGTCATCGCTGGTGGCGGTGGCGACAACCCGGTTTCTGCGGTGGGCATCGGCGCCATCCATGCCGGGGATGCGTTTATCACGCTGGGCACCAGTGCCGCGATTGTTGCGATCACCGATCACATGGCTGGCCATCCTACGCACGCCGTGCACAGTTTTTGTCATGCAGTACCGCAGCGCTGGTACACCATGGGCGCGATGTTGGCGGGCGCCAGTTGCTTGCGCTGGATGACTCAGCTATTGGGCTTCTCCGACGAGCAAACGTTGTTGGAACGGGTGCATAAGGTAGTGCCCATCGATCAACCGGTAGCGGTTTCCAACCCGATTTTTCTGCCTTATCTCGCAGGCGAACGCACGCCACATAACGATCCGTTACTGCGCGGTGGATTCATGGGCCTGGGCTACGACTGTTCACCTGCGATGCTGGGTTACGCGGTACTGGAAGGGGTGGGTTTTGGCTTGCTGGACGCGATGAACGCGGTTCAATCGGCAGGCGCGGCAGTGAATACTTGTGCATTGGTGGGCGGCGGCGCGCGCAGTGAATATTGGGCGCAGTTGTTGGCAAACATCCTCGACCGGGAAATCTACACGCTACACGGCAGTGAACTCAGCGCCTGCATCGGCGCGGCCACGCTGGGCTTTTTAGCGAACGGGCAGGGCGACGCACTGCTACACACCGGGATGCCGATTAAAACGCGATATTTTCCACGGGCCGAGCAACAGCCTGCCTTGAATCAGCGCTATGAGAAATTTCGCGGATTATTGTCAGCGGCGAAGGCGTTGCACGATTGATCCAACACCTTCGCCGATGATGAGTTCCTCCGGGATTGGGCCGATCCGATAGAACCTTAGGGAGCATAACTAAGATGTCTCAATGACGAGAATGCCCTTACGGCGATTGGGTCGGTAGGTAATGTCAGCACGCCTACCAAGCGTCTAAAAAAGCAGGAATTCCAAGTGGGGCAGGCACAACAATAGCGGTGGTTCAGCATCATTCATCACTGTCCATGTGCATGAACAGTGATGTCAAAAACCCGGGATTATTTTCCGTCGTATAGTCCACTAGTATCTGTTGGGTAATGAACTGCAACCAAAGGAACATCATGAGCAAGTCTGAATTTTTCGTCACTCCGGGTTATGGCGACTATCTGCGCGAAAACCTGCACTACAGCCAGGCAGTCAAAATCGGCAACCGCATTGAAACATCAGGACAAGGCGGCTGGGATGAGAAATTTAACTTTCCGCAATTCGTCGCGGATGAGGTCGCTCAAGCCTTTGGCAATTTGACACGTACTTTGGCAACTGCGGGGGCTGGTTGGGAGCATGTCATTCACGTCAACTCGTACCATGTTGGCGGTTTTCCTCCCGAGGTGAACGAGGCGATGGTCAAGTGGTTCCGACACTGCATGCCCAACCATGCGCCGATCTGGACACAGGTAGGTGTTGAATGCCTTGGGCTGCCAGCCATGCGCGTTGAGATTCGTGTAACGGCAGTCATCCCGTGACGCCGAACCGTTGAATGACCCAGTCGATGAACACTTTTAAACGAGCGTTTTGATGACGGTTGGGTGGGTACATAATCTGGAGCGGCATCGCGGGTCGCGACCAGTCCTGCAACAACGGGACTAACCGGCCTTCATCTATGTAATGTTGAACAATCGCTTGAAAGTGCTGCCCGACGCCCATGCCCGCGAGCAGCATTTCTTTGAGGCCATTACCTTCGTTAGTCGTAAAAGCACAGTTACCCACTTCATACCGACTCGTACCTCGCTGGAAAATCAGCGGTTCCAGCGTGTTTGATGTAAAAAAATAACCCGCTCTGAGATGGTTTTTCTGCAGGTCATCGGGGGAGAGCGGCGTTCCCATGCGCTTTAGATAGCTGGGGGCTGCGCAGGTGATGTATTCAAGTGCGGTGATCTTTCGACTTATCATCGTCATGTCCTCTGGCTTTCCCGCTCGAATCACGCAGTCAACTCCTTCACCTACAAGGTTCACAGCCCGGTCACTGATCCCTAGGGCAATGGTTATGTCAGGGTACTCACGATGAAAATCCACTAGCGCGGGGATCAGCAGGCAGTTGGCGAAAGATGCCGGAGCATCCACCCGCAAGTGGCCGTGTGCTTTGAGCTTTCGGCCGCGCACAGCGCTGTCCACCTCGTCTAGCTCGGCGACTATGCGCAACGCATGCCTGTGGTAATCCAGACCGTCAGACGTCGGGGTGAGGGCGCGGGTGGTGCGCTGAATCAACCTGATGCCCAGATGTTTTTCCAGATCAGTAATCAGCTTGCTGACAGTGGAGCGAGGTAACGCTAGGTGTTCGGATGCGCGACTGAATGAGCCGGTTTCGATGACTCGGACGAACGCGCGCATAGCCAGAAGTTGGTTCATGCTGCTGTTTGTCTCAACGAAAATACGGGGGGATTAACCATACAATGTATTAAGCGCCCACGCTCCAAAGTTCCCGCAGAAGTTGTCCCTGCAGGACGGGCGCCGCATTAGCTAGTACAAGAAAACGTGCCGGACAACTAAAGGATCATCTCGGACACTGCCGCGCCTGAACGGGTGATTTGTTCAAGTACGACTTCGCATCCCCCAGCGGCTCAGGCAGATGGGAAGGTGAGCTGCTATCGAGTCCCAGAACGGAAGCCAGATCATCGCTCTCGATTTCCCCGACAGCGCATTGGCTAGCGCAGAGATGATCTGAACCGTGCAAGTAGGTTGCGCAGGTGGGCCTGATGCGTCCAGGCCTCCAGCCTAAATCCACTATAGATAATGGCTCCCAAGGAATCAGACCGGGTCAGCGATATCTAGGCAACTGAATCAATTTGGCGTCGGTGCCAACACAGAAGCGCAACTCAAGCTAGGCATCAATCATCCCCTTGACCAGATTGTTTATCGCGTTGGCGCTTAAAGCAGCGAAAGTGTGTAGTTGATGATGAAGCGGTTCTGTTCCACATTGCGGCCCGCTTCGGTGTTCGACTTGCCGTTGCGCAAACTGAAAGCGAGCCCTTTGAGCGAGCCTGATTGCAGCACGTAGTCAACGGTCATGTCGCGCTCCCATTCGGACTGATCACCTGCGTTTTGTGCCTTGATGTCCGTCCCCTTCAGATACACGATAGTCGCCCTTAAACCCGGCACACCCAGCGGGGCGAAATCATAGCTGTATTGGCCGAAATTGGTCTGCTCCCCAGCTCGACCAAAGTTCTGGATCATACGGTCTGTCGGTAAATAAACGCTGCCGCCGCCGGCGCCTTTATCGACCAGGCCGCCCTGGTTGGGCTGAGTGAAGTTACTACCGGCACCCACATGTTGATGCCCCAGTGACACCGCATGACCACTGTTGAAGTAGGTCACCATTCCCACCCAGGTGCTGTTATCAATTTCGCCGTTGTTATCCTTGGTGTAACCCGATGTCTGGTAGCCTTGCGAGCGGCCGGCGGCGGAACTATTGGCACCGGTCGAGGTGGTGCGAAAGTAACGCAGGTCGGTGGTAAACGAACTTTCGCCGTCGATGGGCAATACATGCGTCAGGCCAAAGAAGTTCTGGTTGTAGAAGTCCTCCAACTGCGCGAAGTAGTATTGCGCCTTCAGGTCTTTGGTGATGTTGTAGTCACCGCCAGCGAAGTAGAATTTGTTGCTGTCTTGGGTGCCACCCGGCACCGACAAACCGGTCCGGTCTGTCGACGCGCGGCCGACCGCGTGTTCAAGCACACCGCCGGTCAGCATCAGGCCATTGATTTCGTTCGAGGTGACTTGAGCCCCGGTGAACGATTGCGGCAAGAGGCGGGCATCATTCGACAGCAGGATCGGCAACTTAGGCAGCAACGTGCCATAGCGAAACTCTGTTTTGGAAATGCGCATCTTTGCGGTCGGGCCAAAGCTGCTCCAAGAATTGGCGGCATCATCGCCGTCAGTCGGGATCATGCCGCTGCCCAAATGGCGTCCGTGTCCGCTGTCCAGCGTAATGCCCAGCAGTGCCTGAGCATCAAGCCCGAATCCTAAGGTGCCTTGGGTAAATCCGGACTCATAACGCAGCAAAAAACCCTGTGCCGCCTCCTCGGTCTTAGAAGGAGCTGCCGTGCCGTCGCGGTTGTCACTGTTGAAATACAAGGTGCGCAACGAAAGACTGGCTTTACTGTCTTCCAGAAAACCGTGCGCGGTAGTGTTGTCTGCCTGGGCGCACATGGAACTTGTCGCCAATAAGAGTGCGGTGGGAATTACTCGCTTAAACATACGGTGCTCCAGGTAATTTTCTTATGTTTTTTAGTGTTAAAACGAACGCTATCCATCGCTGGCACCTATGTTTCACGCGCACAATGACGCGCCTGATGGGTGATCATCAGCATTGAAACTGGGGGGTGAGCGAAGTGTTCGAGCGACCAGCGCTCTAAGCGCTAGATCAAGTAAAAAGGCCTGCGGTACGCCAAGGTTGTCACAATGAACAGATTGAGTCGGTAACGGGCTATCAGCGCGATGGTGGCGGTGACGGTATACACCAGCAGCCGATAGCCGAAGAAATGGGTCATGCAGTACTCCTCGAAAGGGTCACGCCGAATAGGTTGTGAAACTCATAAAACATTTCGAGGCGCAACTTTCAAACGAAAAGAAAGTAATTTTCGTACAGGGATAAGGGTTGTCGCAAAGAGATACGGGTAGTCGCTGTTTTTGAAACTTGGTCAAGCGGATTTTCATCACTCCCGCCTTATTCTCTAGCCAATAACAAGGCTCCGGCGTTTCTCTACGTCAGTACTAGCGTTTCTGCTTACTGACGACTACCGCCATTTGAGTGCGCATTTCGACAGGTCGACGAGAGTGCGTCATTAGCAGGTTGGACGCGGCGCGCGAGCTGGAACATTTGCTCCTGCACCGTTATGGCAAAAGCAAGGGGAAAGAGGTTGAGGCTGGAACGAATGTGTTTGCATCAGCGCTCCTTATGCCTTGGGATAACATTCTTACGTATGCCCGCGGATGCGGAACTACAGCTGACGTGCAAAAGGCCAAGAAGTTGTGGGACGTGTCTGCGATTACATTGACGTATCGCATTGGCCGGTGAGCAAGGGCCGGCGATGAAAATCCGCCTAACTGAGTTTCAAAAACTGCGTCCACCCATATCTCTTTGCGACAACTCTTACCCGTCTACGAAAATTACTTTCACGTTGTTTGAAAATAATTCATAAAAATGATTTATGAATTTCACAATCCATTCGACGTGACCCTTTCGGGGAGTACCGCATGACTCTATCCTTCGGCTATTGGCTGCTGGTGTATGCCGCCATCGCCATTATCGCGCTGATCGTTCTGATCGCCCGTTACCGACTCAATCCGTTCATTGTGATCACCCTGGTGTCCATCGGTCTTGCGTTGCTGGCGGGAATGCCGGCGTCCGGAGTGGTAGGCACCTATGAGGCCGGGGTGGGTAAAACTCTGGGGCATATCGCACTAGTCGTGGCTCTGGGCACGATGCTCGGCAAGATGATGGCCGAGTCCGGCGGCGCCGAGCAGGTAGCGCGTACCTTGATCGACCGCTTCGGCGAGAAAAACGCTCACTGGGCGATGGTCTGTATCGCGTTTTTGGTCGGGCTGCCGTTGTTCTTCGAAGTTGGTTTTGTACTGCTGGTGCCGATTGCCTTTACCGTAGCGCGGCGTGTCGGCGTGTCGATCCTGATGGTCGGTTTGCCGATGGTCGCCGGGCTCTCGGTGGTGCACGCACTGGTGCCGCCGCACCCCGCGGCGATGCTGGCGGTGCAGGCCTATCAGGCGTCGGTGGGGCAGACCTTGCTGTATGCGATTCTGATCGGTATTCCGACCGCAATCATCGCCGGTCCACTCTATGCAAAATTTATTGTGCCGCGCATTCAACTGCCGGCGCAGAACCCGCTGGAACGGCAGTTCCTCGACCGTGAACCGCGCGACAAACTTCCGAGTTTTGGCATCACCATGGCGACTATTTTGCTGCCGGTGGTGTTGATGCTAATCGGCGGCTGGGCGAATCTGATTTCCACGCCGGGCAGCGGGCTGAACCAGTTTCTATTGTTCATTGGTAACTCAGTGATCGCGCTGTTGCTGGCGACTTTGCTGAGCTTCTGGACGCTGGGTATCGCCCAAGGCTTCAACCGCGAATCGATTTTAAAATTTACCAATGAATGTCTGGCGCCGACGGCCAGTATCACGTTGTTAGTGGGGGCGGGCGGTGGGTTGAACCGGATTCTGGTGGAGGCCGGCGTCACCGATCAGATTGTCAGCCTGGCCCATGAATTTCACTTGTCGCCGCTGATCATGGGTTGGCTATTTGCCGCGTTAATGCGCATTGCCACCGGTTCTGCGACGGTGGCAATGACCACGGCGTCGGGGATTGTCGCGCCGGTGGCGATTGGTCTGGGTTATCCGCATCCAGAGTTGCTGGTGCTAGCGACGGGCGCAGGATCGGTTATCTTTTCCCACGTCAATGACGGCGGCTTCTGGTTGATCAAGGAATACTTCAACATGACCGTCGCCCAGACCTTCAAGACCTGGACTGTGCTCGAAACGATTATTTCGCTGGTCGCGTTTGGCCTTACCGTGGGCCTTTCCTACCTGCTATAGCCGGAGCCGCCATGGACATCCTCTACCAGATTCGCACGCGCCAGGATTCCTTCAGTGCCGGGGAAGGACGCATCGCTCGGCTGATGCTCGATGACGTAGGATTTGCGTCTTCTGCCAGCCTAGATGAATTGGCGCTGCGAGCGGAAGTCAGCACCGCCACCCTGTCGCGCTTTGCCCGCACGGTGGGCTGTCGGGACTTGCGCGACTTACGTTTGCAACTTGCCCAGGCCAGCGGCGTCGGCAGCCGTTTCCTCGACCCGGCCGGTACACCCGAGCAGTCGGCGTTTTACGGCCAGATTGTCGGTGATATCGAATCGACCTTGCGTCAGCACTTGGCAGCTTTCAATGAGTCACACTTTGCCGATGCAGTGAAATTACTGGGCAAGGCGCGGATGATCCACGCTTTCGGCATGGGTGGCTGCTCATCGTTGTGCAGCGATGAGCTGCAAGTGCGATTGGTGCGATTTGGCTACCCGATTGCGGTGTGCCATGACCCGGTAATGATGCGTGTCACCGCCGCTAGCCTCGATACCGAACGCGTCGTGATCGCCTGCTCGCTGACTGGCATAACGTCTGAACTGATCGAAGCCGTCGAGCTGGCGCGCAGCTACGGCGCGCGGATTCTCGCCATCACCCGCGCCGATTCACCACTGGCGCAACAGGCTGATGTGCTCCTGCCGCTGCAAGGCGTTGAAACATCGTTTATTTATAAACCCACAGCGGCGCGCTACGGCATGTTGCTGGCCATTGATGTACTCGCCACCGAACTCGCACTGGCAAATCCTGAAGACAATCAAGAGCGTCTGCGGCGGATCAAACTGGCCCTGGACGATTACCGTGGCGGCAACGATCGCTTGCCGTTGGGAGACTGACATGTTGTACGATACGCTGATCCGCAACGCCCTGATTATCGACGGCAGCAACAGCCCCGGTTACCCCGCCGACGTGGCGATCCTGAACGGTCGCATCGCGTTCATTGGCGACTTGCACGACGCCACTGCCATCGAAGAAGTCGACGCCGCGGGCCGAGTGCTGGCGCCGGGCTTCATTGATGTTCACACCCATGACGACACGGTGGTGATCCGCCAGCCGCAGATGCTGCCCAAACTCAGCCAGGGCGTGACCACGGTGATCGTCGGCAACTGTGGGATCAGTGCATCGCCGGTCAGTTTGCTTGCAGATCCGCCAGACCCGATGAACTTGCTTGGCACGGCGGCGGCGTTTGTTTATCCGAAATTCAGCGATTACCGAGCGGCCGTCGAAGCGGCGAACACCACGCTGAACGTGGCGGCGCTGGTTGGTCACACTGCACTGCGCAGCAATCACCTGGATGACCTGTTTCGTACCGCCACTGCGGATGAAATCAGCGCGATGCGCGAGCAACTGCGTAACAGCCTGGAAGCGGGCGCGTTGGGATTGTCTACTGGTCTGGCTTATGCGAGCGCATTTTCGGCGTCCACCGATGAAGTGCTGCAACTGACTGAAGAGCTGACGGCATTCGGCGCGGTCTACACCACCCACTTGCGCAGCGAATTCGAACCAGTGCTGGAGGCCATGAACGAAGCGTTCCAGATAGGTCGTCACGCGAAAGTCCCAGTGATCATTTCTCACCTCAAGTGTGCCGGTGTCGGCAACTGGGGCCGCAGCCCGCAGCTGTTAGCGGTCCTTGAGCATGCAGCGAAAACCCACCCGGTGGGCTGCGATTGTTATCCCTACGCGGCCAGCTCTTCGACCCTAGACCTCAAGCAAGTCACCGCCGCCCATCGCATCACAATTACCTGGTCCATGCCGCATCCCGAGCTGGGCGGCCTCGATCTGATCGACATCGCTGCGGAGTGGGGCGTGTCATTGCTCAATGCCGCCGAACGGCTGCAACCGGCTGGAGCGGTGTACTACGGCATGGACGAGGCTGATGTGCGAAGAATTCTTGCTCATCCACTGTCCATGATTGGCTCCGACGGATTGCCGGAGGATCCTTTCCCGCACCCGCGCTTGTGGGGCGCATTTCCACGAGTACTCGGGCATTTCAGCCGTGATGTGGGGCTTTTTCCGCTGCACACCGCCGTGCACAAAATGACCGGATTGTCGGCGACACGTTTTGGCTTAAAAAAGCGTGGCGAGATTCGCGTAGGGTATTGGGCGGACCTGGTGTTGTTTGATCCGCTGACCATCCGCGACATGGCGGACTTCCATGAACCGCAGCGGCCGGCGGAAGGAATTGATGGGGTGTGGGTCAATGGCGTGTTGAGTTACAGCGAAGGCCAGGCGAGCGGTAAAAGAGAAGGGCGGTTTCTGGCAAGGGAGGGGGATTTGCGTATGGGGTTTAGTTAAAGCGCATTGCCATATCGAGGTAAGTGCTGGCGCGCACCATCCGCGCCAGCAAGCCGCTGGACATCATATCTAAGACGTTATGGTAATTTTTCATCGTTATGTTGGATTTGATATGGATAAAATTGGCGCTGACCTAGACGATAAAGTTACTTTTCGAGTTGGCTCTACACTTAAGAAAGTGTTGAAGTCCGTATAGATGACCACCCAATCATGATTTTTGAGCTTAAGCGGTATATGGCTGATTCCGTTAGACAAACCAAATTTTTCAGTCATTGGTATATAGCTGATAAAGCAGAGTGCGTCCGGCTGTCGACGAAGACCATCGTCGGTCTCTGGTGAATGCTTGCACGTTAGCGTTCGTGACGACTACAAGCGGCTCGGTTCAGAGTGCGGAATCGTTACGCCAAGTGTTAAGGGCTTAGCACGTGTTTGCTAGGCCTCAAATCAGCAGCATTGGGCGTACAGGCGAACAGCCTAAAGGTTCGCATAATGTATATTATGTTAAACTACGTTCAACTCAAGCTCAGATACCGCGCTTGTCACCAGTCGGTAAAAACCGGACTTTGCCTCGAATTATAAGAATCCAACCAAATCAACAGCTTCTGAGCCCTACCTTCTAGCCTTTCGAGATTGCGAGATTTGATTTATCGAATCCTAAGATTTGAAAACAAGACGGCGAATCTCAACTCCAAAGCCACCAACTATTTTTGCTTAAGCCTAGTCAGACACTCGCCAATGTGATCTTTGTCGTGCTTCTCACTTGAGTGTACGCTGTCTATGAAGAACCGATTGACCGTTCAGCGCTTGCGATTTCCATGAGTAACCTTGGCCACTCATTGCGCCTATTCGCTGCAGCTTGTGTCTTGGGCATCCACTCCGTCATGAGTCCCCAAAAGGAATCCTTCCATGACGTTTACGCACGGTGCGCTGATCTACATGCTGTGACTTGTTTACTTGGTAAACCAAGCTGAACCAGTCACTCAGTTCCCGCTTACTTCAGGCGGTCACCGTGTTCGCATAGGACTTATATCTATGGCTGAGCCCACAGTTCCTTATCCTCTGTTCCCACCCCTAGGTCTGCTTAACGACCATGCTCACGTTGAACAACCGATAAACCTGGAAGTCCGGCGCCGCTTAAAGACAATTCCCGAGCACCTGAATGCGCTCAACGCCTGGCGAACGGGCATGTCCTTTCTCATCTCACAATCTCGACGGCCTGGATTCCAAGACCGGCACTACAAAGTGCTTTGCCCGATCCTAGAGTCGATGATGCACTGGAGTTGGTCAATCCGAGGGAAAGCCTTGGATGATTGGAACGGCACCGACGCAAAAACTTTTATAGAGTTCATCATGAGACCGCCGGTTGCGTGGGTAGCGACACCGGGTTGTAGCCGGTACTCCAAAAAGACCCGCGGGAATTTCGCAGAGAAGCCTCTCGATCCGCTATGGCGTCCGATCATCCGACAGACCTTCTCGGGCGATGATCCAGGTCTGAGTTCTAAACACCATCGGAACTGGTTCATAACGCATGGACGGGAGTATTTCGCCTTCACCGATTCTCTGCCAAGCCCCAAGTCGCTCGCCGATGCCTACGATAACACTGCCGCAGGTACCGAGACTGAAAATCCCTTTAGGGACTTATTGCCGAAAGACTTCGAAGCCCGTACAGAAAATCGGCGGACAATCTTCACATTGGAACAACTCTCTGACCTGATGGGTATTGCGGAGTCGCTCACAAACTATAGTGAGAAATCGGAACCGTTTTTGTTCGTCGTCGCAGCGGCCCTCCATTCGGACATTCCCATGAAGGCGCTTGGTGCCACACAGACCATCAAGCCAACGTTCTCTTACTTCAAACCCCGAGACTTCGAAGTATCCGATCCAGTACAAAACCAGCCCAAAACTGAATTTGCGAGCTTTTACCTGGCTTCACAGCTGGGGATTGCCAAGGGGCCAGGGATTTTCGAAAGTCCGCTTTACCTTGGTCGACGCTTCCGCCTTTCTGCTCAATTCCAGCCCTACTTCCAGCGTTATGCGCAATTCAGGCACCAGCATGACCAATTGCTGAGTCCTCATAGCTACCTGCTTCCTTTGATGCGTGGCGTCGATGCTTATGGGTACGGCAGCCTCATTGAAAAGCTCAGCGACTTTACCACCAGCATCTTACAAGTCCTTCGCGACAGGCCTGCATCGGCTCGGATGCACTGGAAAGGCTCGGACAAGCTTGAGCCCAGTGCCTCGCTTACATTTGCCGAGCTGCGTGAATCGGCAAAGCGCGCAGGCTGGATTCCGAAGAGTTTCGTCTCCCAGGATGTTGGGGCTAAAGCAGACATCTGGCCAGATATTGGCATTCGACCAGATATATCGAAATCCCAGTGGTTTCAGACCCACTGAGGGTAGAAAGTTAACTGTGGGAGCTTGGCCACTGAAGGGCCTGGTTTGCCTCAGCCCCCGTAATATCTACATCTAGGAGCTAGCGCCCTCCTCTCTACGACGCACGCGGCGAGAGATCATTAAGGGCGCGCCCCGTAGGGTCGGCTGTAGGCTTTGCAATCACAGGGCCGCCAGTGAAGACGTTGATCGAACTAGTAGGACGGCTTAATGAGTCTCCTGCTCCGCACGACCGACCACCCGGCGTCCACAACCCTGGGCTAACGCCGACTAGGGTGATCCTTATGGTTGATTGGTCTCTCTTCAGAGCGTCGTTGATACTCCGTTGTAGGTGGCGGCGCAGGCGTTTTGTTTTCCTGATTCTTAGGTTTTTGATCGTTGCTCATGAATATAACTCCCTGCCAATGCTGATTACTGCCAACAGCGACAACGCCCATGCGGCGTAGACCATTTCGCTGTAGGCAAAGTCTAAGGGTTTGGATTTTTCGTCGATAGCTGACTTCAATTTTTCTAAGGTGTCTATGTAGCAGTTAAAGAGGTGCTGTTTATAAGCATTAGGGGCAGCGTTTTTCATCCATTCTGCGGTCTCACGGCTTGAGGGCAGCGATGGGCAGTCCCGTATTCTGAGCGCATTCAAGGCGTGGCCCCAAGAGCACACGACGCAGAACGCGGCGGCGATGAACGACCCAAAAGCCAAGACATCCAGGGGGCCATGGAGAGCGAAAATCACCTTCCCCTTTGCGCTCACGAGAGCGGTCAGAGCTACGATCACAATCGACACAGCAGTGAGGAACTTAGCGCATTTGTTCTCGAAATGGTCGAATCGCGCCTGCTCGTCTTTATAGCGATCTTTCAGGTAGGTCAGGGTTTCGTCCATGAGAGCGTCCGTCTGTCTGCGCTTGGTTAGAAGCCGCCGTATATGAAAACTAATGCTCAAGCGAAGCGTCTATGAGTGGTGCGCCAGTACAGAATGCCAGGAAGCCAAGGGGTGAATTATGAGCTCAAATCACTATCGCGGTTTGGTACGTTCCCATCAACAGCGCATTGCTCGCCTGAGGGAATCTCACGCCCGTAAACTCCACGAGGCGGCAAAGCATGGAGAAGCCAGCCGTAAAGCCGAGACGGAGGCGACCCGTGCCCAGTCTGCGTCGACTGTCAGAACAAAGCAACAACAAGCGCAGCGGTATGACGGCCAGAGAACCAAAGCTGAGGTAGACGCGGCGAAGATCGTCGCCGACATCAACCGTGAAATGGCTCGGCTTCTAGCAGACCAGCAGCATCTCGACAAAGCCTTGGAACGGGAGCTAAAGGAAGCAGCCCGCAAGCGACAAACTGAACAGCAACGGCTAAATCAGCAGGTCGACCGAGACATCCAGTCACGCAACCGCCAACTTAACGTCCTACAATCTGGCCTAGCTAATCAAATGGCCCGAGCGGACGATCTAGAGCGTGAAGTGGCCAAGCTTCAGCAACTCCCTGAACAAATTTTGATTTTATTTTTCGGTGCTGATCCCGGTCGCAAATCTGAAAAAGCACTGGATCTCCAAAACGAGATCCGTGGGGTGAACGCCCACATCCGCGCTTCTAAGCATCGTGACGCTCTGAAGGTAAACTCACACTGGGCTGTTCGTGCGGAGGATCTACTCCAAGCGCTTGATGAAAATGAGCCGGCCGTCATGCACTTCAGTGGGCATGGAACAAGTGCCGGACATTTGGTGTTAGAGAGCCCAAATGGTGAGCCCCACCTGGTACCTCTGGAAGGAATGCTGCGTGCAATAGCCGGGAGCGCCCGCTATCTGAAGCTAGCCGTTTTCAATTGCTGCCATTCCTTGGAGCTGGCAGAACGTTGTTCTGTGCATGTTCACGCGGCCATTGGCATGGACGGCGCCATAGCAGATGAGGCAGCTAAAGACTTCGCCGCCCGGTTTTACGCGTCAATTGGCTTTGGGCAGGATATTCGTGAAGCCTTTAATCGGGCGACCACTCAACTTGCTATGACATATCCTGGTGAGTCGCACATCCCTCAGCTGTTCATAAACGCACTCGCAACTGAAGCTGACCTTACCTTGGTCAAGGCGTAGAAGTTTCAATGTGCTGGTACCTAGTGCTATAGCCCTCTCCTACGAACGCAGTTTATTGGAGGCTAATCAGCCGTACGCCAAGGGAAACTGCCGGGCCTATGGCAGCCCTCTTTCCCGTTTAACCAACGCCGCCGGGGTAACGGCGCAACCCCTCATCCTTTTTTGATGGTCAAACAGAACGAACGTTTGTCTATCCTTAGTCGGGCTGTTTGCCGTCACGCAGCACGGGAGGACAATTCGGCAGTTCCAGAGAGCGTGGGGAGCGTGCGCCCAAGCGCCAGTGTTCCAGCTGGAAGTCGCCCTTATTCGGGTGGGCATCCTTGCATCCACTAAGCAGCATTTTCCACGAAGCCGATAAGGACGTAGCTGCCCTCTTCTTCCTTCTGGTGCCCGCCACGACTACCGTCGGGCTGAAATCTTGCCACACTGCCATTGGTGCCTCCCTCCACGCGAAGAGTAATATTGCCACCGGCGCAGGCTTGGCTGACGGCCCATCACAGGCTGTCACAAAATTCAAACAATCATGGGAGGGTGGCCGGTGAGCACCATCTACTATTCGGTGCGAATCGGAGCATTCATCATTGAGGAGCAAGGATGTATTTCACCTTCACGAGACCGGATCTGTTTGGGCCAATGCGCACATTCGGCCGCGGCATCGCCGTCGCGCCTGAAAATCATCTAACGGAACAACGGGCCGTACTCCTAGTAAAGACGTCGAAGGAGATCATACTGACGGCTCGCTCCCGAAAAGGGCTGAAGTGGTACCTGGCTCCCGTTGAGATGAAGGGTACGCACGGCCTGGCTCTGATATCTGCATTTTTTGACGATCTGGACAATCCCCTCGCTATCACTACACCGTTAGTGCCCAGTGATTCCCTGTGCTCAGCGTTGGCTGACCTACCGGACGAATTCGATGTCTGCTTTCTCGATGAACACAACAGGGAGCAGCTCAGCTGTCGAGCATCCGCATCACTCGCATATTTGCGGGCCAAAATTCGAGACCTACCGGTGCTATGTGACCCCGATTCTCACATGATGATTGATCAAGCGGAGCAATGGTTCTCTATACGTACTGATTCAGATGACCGCGAAGCGTTTCCCGTTCTGCTTGGTGAGGAGCTGTTCCCTAGCGATTTCGTATATTTCGATCTGCGTGAAGATCAACACGCATTCCATGGATCATCCGGATTTTCGACCAGCACGTTGGTTCGCCCTGAGCCAGGCCGTTACCAGGAACAGGATATCGTGTTTCTCTTGCAACGGGTGTTCTCAGCCAACGAAATCATTCACGGCCCGATCAAGCCTAGTGACAACGAAGAGCTTGTCGACGTCGCCGTTCTGGGCGGCGAAATAAATCTCTTCCTGCAGGCCAAGGACAGTCCCAACACGGAAGCGATGATCAATAGATCAATGGACAGAAAACGCCGGGTATCGCTCAACCAGCTCGTTGGAGGGTTATCCCAGCTTGGCGGCGCGTTCTCGACGGCTCTGCGGGCACCGGTTCAGCAACTGAGACTGCCATCCGGTGAAAGTATCCAAGTCGATTTTTCTGACAAGCCAATGGTGGGCATAGTGATCGTGAAGGAGCTCTTCACAGACATGTATGAGGAGTACAGTGAGCGGGCTCTGGCTTTCATGGATAAACATCAGGTTCCTGTGGTGTTCTTCGACTACCCCGAGCTGGAGGTACTAACACGTCGGTGCGAGACTGAAGCAGCCTTCCTTTCTGCATGCCATGCCGTATTTCGGTTCGCTGTCGAAAACGGCGAATATCCAAAACTGCGCTTCTAGGAGAGCCTCCAATGGACGTTCTCCCCTTCCCTTCGCCTGTAAACTGGAGTCATAGCTAGGGTGATCACGGGGCGTTCGATAAAGCCGAGGGGTCAACTGCGTCCATGGGCTCGCGCCGCAGCTAATCCAAGAATATCAGGATCGCTATTACCAAGATGGAACCACTAGTGCTCAGTACTTTCGCCAAAGGTGATCTCTTCGAGGAGCAGGTTTTCCAATTCCTGAATCGCGAGATCGATGAGGGGCGGTTTTTTTGCCGACCTGAGCATTGCCGGATTTTCAGGAAGCGGCGCTATTACTCTCGCGATCGAGAAGACGACATCGTTTTTGACATCGCCATAGAGATCTTCCTTCCTGGCCAACCTAAGCCGTCAATGATCGTTCTTGTCGAATGTAAGAATTATGCGGGCACCGTTCCGGTTGGAGATATCGAGGAGTTTGGGACCAAGATCCGCCAAGTCACAGGATTCAATGCAAAAGGGATATTCGTATCGGCAAGCGCCTTCCAGTCCGGCACGATCAACATCGCCAGGAATCAGGGTTTCGGTGTTATTCGGTATTTTCCGGACGAAGGCTTCCAATGGGAGCTGGCTCGCGCCCTCCTCACGGGAGTGAGAAATGCGTCGTCGCGAAAGCGTGCTGAAATTGAGTACGCTCTGACCCAGCCTGGCTTCCGGCCGACTCTCACGGGAGCTTATGCTGTTACCCCTGGGGGCTACACTAATGCTTGGGGGGGGATCTGGACAGGGCTTGATCTGGCTGGCAGTTTCGATCCAGCCATATTGGAAATCATTCGGCCTCCTCACCTGCCAGTCCTCAGAATTGGCTATATCTCTAAGGGAGCAATTGAAAATCTGTCAGAGCAGGTTTTGCGATCTGCCGGTTATACAAGGGGGGTAGTAGATCTGGAAGCCGTAGTCGCTGGTGCGACCACGTCGAGTGCCTTGACCGTTAGCTACGTAGATGAGCCAGACGGTGCTTTAGGTAGGATCACATTTGCCCCCTTGGAGATAAAAATCAATTCTCGCGACAAAACAGCCCCGATGACCCGGTTCACGCTTGCTCACGAGCTGGGGCACTATTATCTCAATCACGGCCGCTACATTGCACGGGAGAGCCTACGTTCGAAGGACATTGATCAGCTTGAGCGCATCGCTGTCCCCAAAAGCGAATTGGAACGCCTCGAATGGCAAGCGAATACATTTGCGTCTTACCTACTGATGCCTGAACGGCATTTTCTCGAAGCTTTCTCGCTTCTGGTTGAGCACCACGATATTCGCAACCGAGGACATGGCGCCCTTTTTCTCGATGACCAGCGGGACAACATCAGAAATTACCACCTGGTGCTCGACGCACTGAGCCGATATTTTGCTGTTTCTAAAAGCGCCGCGGCCATCCGTTTGCGTGGTCTTGGAGTCTTAGTCGAAACCTGATCCAGCGTAGGTTATTCAGTGGCGCGGAACGCTTGTGGCGAACGAGGAGCCATCTCCGCGGGCGAAAGTGACTTGCATAGCCCGCTTCTTCAGCAGCGCCCTAACCCAGATAGGATGCAGCATCGGGCATTTTTATGGGCAGGCTGCCGATCTGGTGGGCTACAGTCCCGAGTGCCCGGCCCGCTGTTAAAGACCAAGACATGCCAGCGATTTTTCCCAGCCACCTATCGACGAGCCTATATGGAACGACACCTGTACCGCTTCCGGACAGCGGAGCGCTTATTGGGGAATGAGGCTACTGACATCAAGAAAGGCCTCCCCGGCGAGCTAGAAAATCTTGAGATTTATTTTGCGCCACCTGAACAACTCAATGATCCTCTAGAAGGCTACAAAGAAATCTACTGGGCAGGCGATGAGATCATATGGAGAAACTTCTTCAGGCACTACCTCCTGGTGCTGGCGCTCAGAAGTTGGGAGTTGGATGAAGCGGTGCGACTCGGAACGCCCCTGCCAAAAAATCTTCCCATAGAGCAGTACCCCTCCAACCTACGTGGAGCTTTCCAAGCCGGGTACCAAGAGATGGATGCGCTGATCGGTGGCTGCGATGTCATCCAAGGCTATGTGCGCGCTCTTTCAAAGAATGAAGCGAGGCACTACAGGCCAGAGCTGTCGTTCTATCTTGCGACCTTGCACACTCGCTTGTTGTCCACCGTGCTGCTCGTCAACTTCAAGCACGGACTGTCTGGTGTGTACCCCGACCAGACGTCCGAGGATCCGCTAGGTGATCGCGACCTACACCTTCAGGCCATCTCTAACATCGAAGCTCAGGATGGCACGCTTCGAGACGCTGGCTCGTATGAAAAAATGGCGTTACTCAATGCGACATACGCCATTAGAACCGCGCACGTTATGCCAGGTGGTCACATCGGGGCACGTGAATTAATCACCGCTTTCGTGTCCCACTACCTGATCAGATCGAACGACTGATGCACCCGCAATGGTATGTCGCCTGCTTCATGAAAGAGTGCAATAACTCGGCGATTTGGGGTAGCTATGGTGATAATCATAGGGGAATCTGTTTGAGATATCGCGTTCTCGGCGACGCGCCCTCAATGACAATGGAAATGAATAAGCCAGACGGCAGAGGATACAACGGTATCTCTCACAGCTTCCAAAACATGAGCTTTAAAGAGGTGTTTTATGATCGAGAATTTTCAGAGATGGACTTCTTCAGATTCCTCGGTAACGTTTCGAATGAAGCCCTGAGTGGCTTCTGGTACAGCGATGCCCAAGGAAATCTCAGCAGCAAAAGCGAGTGGTTGAGATCCCACTCGAATGAGCTTTGGATGGAGCACCACAAAAATGTCGATTTCGCGCTGACGTCCAAGCTTCCTCAATGGGGATCAGAAAAAGAGTATCGCCTGGTGCTGAGTTCCTACCTCGATATTTCCGACGAAAAGCACCGGATCCTCAAGTACCGTTTTACAAGCCTGGATGGCCTGATTTTTGGCATCAAGACTCCGCTGGAAGACAAGCTGAAATGCATCCGAATCATCAGAGCCCACTGCGAGCGGGAAGACATTCAGTCGTTCAATTTCTATCAGGCTTACTACGATCCGCAGACTAAATCCATCGAGCATGGATTGCTACCGATCACCCTCTATGAAGCTGATCCTGAGTCCGAAGAGCCGTCAGACCGCGAAGTTTTTTAACGTTGCAGTACCTATGAACACTGTAAGCGTCTGCTAATCACACCTTGCGACCCTGGCTTTTAGCTGGCGCTACTCCTTGGATAAAAATCGTTCGGTGATCATCGCCACCGCCACCGCCTGCGCCGGAGACGTCAGGGCTGTGTCTATCTTAAACGGAGCGCTTCCCACGCCTCGTATTCATGATCCAGTACAGACTGCCAGGTTGGTGGAGTCAGTCCAGGAATATCAATCTTTCTGGTTTCTACCCGGCGCTGGTGTTCATATTTATCAGAGCAGATCACTTGGATGTTCACTAATGGAGCACCAGAGCGTGTGGCGATATCACTCCACGTCTTTCGGCTTTCGATTACTGGGTTAACACAGTCAACTATAACAGTGCTGCCAAAACGAAGATTGCTCAGAGCAAGCTCATTGGCGACCATGTAACCGCTCCGCCCTACGTCTTTTGCAGGAGCACCGGAGTCACGAATAGCCTGTTCAATCGTATCGACCCGCAGATACACGGCACTCGTTCTGCTAGCAAGGTCACTTGCGATAGTCGTTTTTCCGGTACCTGGAAGTCCGCTGAAGACAATGAGCATTCTATCCCCTTAGGTTAGTGAGTTAACCCAGTTTAGGTAGCTGCCAGTTATGCGGCAGCAACTAATCGAGTTCACTAGCCCGCTGCATCGGCAGCGCGCGTTAGAACATCCGAAGCGTCCGGCGAAGTCAACTATCCGATTCCCCATGACGATGCTGTCCAGGGATTTTCAAGCGGGCGTGCGGCACCCACCGCTTTTTGTGAGGCATCTTAAGATGATCCGCATCAACTCGGGGTCATGCCGAGATAAAGGAAAATTAGGACACTCTTAATGTAACCGTATGATATATATATATATATATATATTAAATTTTTTACTGTGTTGCTTTTCCTCGTCCCGAGTTTAGCCGTCTATGCTGAAGCTTTTGCTTTTTCTTGAGGGAAGAACTCCATGGCCTCTCTGGAGCGGACAGCCTATCCGAAGCTGCCGACGAATCTGTCGTCGAAAGAACTTCATCAGAGCTATTCGCTCTCAGAATCGGAGCTCGAATGGCTCTCTAGAACGGCTAAAAGCCCTGCTCTTACCATTGGGTTAGCCGTTCTGCTTAAAGCATTCCAACAGCTTCATTACTTCCCTGTTTTCGAGGAAATTCCAGCTGAAATCGTCAACCATGTCAGGTCTTGCCTGAGTTACGGGGCGCGCATAGTTCCTCGTTATGCAACCCCCCGAACCCTGTATCGTCATCAAACAGCTATCCGCCAATACCTACAGATCACTCCATTTTATGGGACCGATGCCCTAAAAATTGCGCAGGAAGCTGCCCACGAAGCGGTAGTGATCCTTGATCAGCGTGTTGACGTCATCAATGTCCTGATTGGCGAGCTGCTTGAGCGAGGCTACGAACTCCCGGCCTACTCGACGCTCAATGACGCGGCTGAAGACGCCCAAGTTGTTCTCCAGGAAAAGATTTTCAATCGAGTCGTCGATAGAGCTCCGATAGATGTGATCTACCGTCTCAGAGAGCTTCTTGACACCGATTTCGGTCGTCGCCAAAGCGACTTCAATGCCCTGAAGCATGTCCCCAAAAAGCCCTCTCGCAAACACTTGGAGATACTGATCGATCACTTAAGTTGGTTGGAGGGATTCGGTGATCTCGACTCCATCTTTGAAGGGATCGTTGATACTAAGATTTGGTTTTTTGCGAATCAAGCGGAGAAAGCGGATGTTTCTGAACTTAAGGATTGTTCGCTTCCAAAGCGCTACACTTTGATGCTGGCTCTGATCTACCTCATGCGTGTACGAGCACGGGATCACCTTGCTGAGATGTTCATCAAGCGTATCGCGACTATTCACAAGCGAGCCAAGGATGAGTTGGAGCAAATCCAGCAGCGTCAGCGCAAAAAACTAGAGCTGCTCGTGGCCACTTTGGATGGTGTGATTCAGATTCTCAGCCAAGAACCAAGCGATCAGGAAGCTGGCAGTTTGATTCGCGAGTATCTGTCCCCCGAAGGGAATCTTGATCACCTTCGCGAGGCCTGCGCCGAAGTCCAGGCCACAGGCGGCAGTAACTATCTCCCGCTACTCTGGAAGCACTTCAAATCCCATCGATCATTGCTGTTCCGCCTGAGTCATCTGCTGCAACTGGAGCCAACAACCCAGGATCGCTCGCTGATCGAGGCTCTGCACTTGGTCCAGGCCAACGAGATCCTGCATAGGGAATGGATCGACGAGCATGTGGACCTGTCATTCGCCTCGGATCGCTGGATCAAAGTTGTCCGTCGTGCCCCCAGCGAAGGGCCACCGACCAATCGGCGCTTCCTGGAAGTCTGCGTTTTTTCCCATCTGGCCAATGAGCTTCGCTCTGGCGATATCTGTGTGCTTGGCTCGGAGTCGTTTGCTGACTACCGCAAACAGTTACTGCCTTGGGATGAGTGTCTGGCTCGTCTGCCGGAGTACTGCGAAAAGGTCGGCCTGCCGAGTACGGCCACAGAGTTTGTCGCCAGCTTGAAGGAGCAACTTGAGAGTACTGCTCAGCAGTTGGATGACAAGTTTCCCAGTTGCCGCGGTGATGTGTCGATTAATGAGGCCGGTGATCCTGTGTTGCGCCGAGTGGTCGCCCGTGACATCCCGCCTTCAGCAATCTCGTTACAAACGGCTATCACACAGCGTATGCCTGCCAGGCATGTGCTCGACATCATGGCCAACATCGAACACTGGATTCAGTTCACCCGTCATTTCGGGCCGATGTCCGGCAGCGATCCCAAACTGAAGGAGCCGGCCGAGCGCTACCTGATGACGATCTTCGCCATGGGCTGCAACCTAGGGCCGAACCAGGCTGCTCGCCATCTGGCGGGTAACGTGACCCCACACATGCTGTCTTACACCAATCGTCGGCACCTGCCACTCGACAAGCTGGATAAGGCTAACCGGGAGTTGGTCGAGCTTTATCTCCAGCTTGATCTGCCCAAGCTCTGGGGCGACGGTAAGGCGGTAGCGGCCGACGGGACACAATTTGACTTTTACGATGAAAACTTGCTCGCAGGCTACCATTTCCGATATCGCAAGATGGGCGCGGTCGCCTACCGACATGTGGCAAATAACTACATCGCAGTCTTTCAGCACTTCATCCCTCCAGGCATCTGGGAGGCTATCTATGTCATTGAGGGCCTGCTGAAAGCGGATCATAGCGTTGAAGTCAATACGGTTTATTCAGACACTCAAGGCCAGTCCGCAACAGTGTTTGCATTCACCCATTTGCTGGGCATCAATCTAATGCCTCGCATTCGCAACTGGCGCAACCTAGTAATGTATCGGCCCGATCGCTCGGTCAAGTACAAGCATATCAACAGCCTCTTTACTGATACCGTCAACTGGAGCCAGATAGAAACCCATTGGCAGGATCTGATGCAGGTGGCGCTGTCGATTCAGGCCGGCAAAATATCCTCGCCAATGCTGCTGCGTAAACTCGGTTCTTACAGTAGGCGCAACAAGCTCTACCATGCAGCGCAGGAGTTGGGATGTGTGATCCGGACCATTTTCCTACTCAAATGGATTGGCAACCGTGAGTTGCGCCAAGAAGTAACCGCCAATACCAACAAGATCGAGTCCTACAACGGTTTCTCGAAGTGGCTGTCCTTCGGCGGCGATGTCATCGCCGAGAACGATCCAGATGAGCAACAGAAGCGCTTGCGTTACAACGACATGATTGCTTCCTCAGTGATCTTGCAGAACACCGTTGACATGATGCGCATCCTGCAGAAGCTCGCCCGTGACGGCTGGCAGTTTACCGATGAAGATGTATCGTTTCTCAGCCCCTACCTGACCAGCAACGTCAAACGCTTTGGAGAATTCAATCTCAGCCTCAAGCGCCCCCCTGAGCCCTGGATCAAAGACTCCATTTTCCAGCAGGCTGCGGGTTCGATTCGTGGGCAACAGATGTCCCATAGCAAAGTTGAGGAGACGAACTGATGCACATCCCACCCGCTTCGTTTCGAGTGACACCCTATGGGGAAGTTGATGCCAAGGCACTCGATTCCCTACGCGTGAGCTACGACACCTCTCAATTGCTTAATTTGGTGGACCGGCTAGATGCCTGTCTTGCTGAAATTGGTGGGATCGGCGGCATTCGGGACAACTTCTTACGTCTGCATGCCATGGCCATGACGATATTGGAAGATTCTCCTCTCGCCGTAGCTATCACTGATGTTGACAGTATTTGGGAACAGGCGGTGGTCCTTCAAGAGGATATTTCTACCCTGTGTTCTTGCTTGCAAACAGGCTCTAAACATCTGGCTCCTTTGGCAGCACTTGCTCCTGACTTTTAGGACTGGACCTCAACGATGGTCACGGTAAGAGAACTCACGTATCGAGGTTCTGCGCTAGAAAGTCCACTAGCTCGAGCGGGCTTCGGCTATTAATCACCGTGTAAATGAGATCACGTTTGCCGCGCGGCAACTTCTTTACACAGCTCTTCGCAGAGGCCCTGACAGCCTCATCTGTCCCATGAATGCGCGCCGCCAAGAGCAACACGAGAGTAGCGTCAGTGAGTGTCATAGTAGTGCTCACGAGGTTTCTCACACAGTATATCGACTTTTTCTAACCCGGCTCTAACTCGCTCTCGGCGCTTCACCTGATCTTGTTCCCACGCACTCGCTTTTAGCTGGCACTCCTCGAGAACCAAGGGGGCATAAATCGAATCGCCAGCAGAATACCGAGTGGCAGAATGATTACATCGTCCAGATACCCCAACTTCGGGATGAAATCAGGAATGAGGTCGATGGGACTTAGCGCATAGGTCATCACGAAACCGAAATCCATTTTGGTAGCCAAGGCGTTTGAGGGTGGTGGTAGCAAAACCATAGAATCATGGTCTGCCGTTTCAGGTTTTTTGCCCAACGCCGCAGATGCTCAAGAAGACCTTTCATTTCTACATTGAAAGCCCAAATAGCTGGACAGGCCAGCGAGGCGGCTTATGACAGGCTGGTCAAAGGCTTGATCAAGCCTGCGCCCTGATTTCGCACGTTGCCAACACCGGGGTTGACCCTAAACCACTCAAAGGCCTCGGTCGGATCGCCATGGCGCAGCACCATCTGCTCTGCGCGCTCCTTTGACGTGGTCGGGTCCAGCCATTCCCGAGCTAACTTTGGCTCCAGAACCACCGGGCGCCGGTCGTGAATGTCGATCATGCCACCGGCGCTGTCGGCGGTGATGATCACAAATCCATCATGCTCCCCTGGGCCTTCATTTGTGTCAGGGAACTGGCCGATGGTCGCACACAGGATGGGCGATCTGTCTCGGTGCCGGATGAGATAGGGTTGTTTTTTTATTCCGTTCTCAACAACCCATTCGAACCAGTTGTCGATCGGCACGATGGCGCGGTGAGGCCAGATCGCCCGGAAGAAGAGGCCATGTGCGACTTTCTCGGCGCGGGCATTGATCGGCGGCAGACGATCGGTAGCCCAATGAGGGTGCCACCCCCAGCGTACCAGGTCGGCACGAAGTGTTTCATCTTCAAGATGAAGCAGGGCAACTTGAGTCGATGGCGCCACGTTGTACCGTTCCAGCGGTGCTTCTCCGACTGAGTTGACCACGGGGTTTGGCATGCTCAGCGCGGCGACGAAATCGTGAATACCGTGGTACTGGGACAGTCTTCCACACATCAGGACATCCTCCAAAAGGAGAGTTCTAAGCATAACTGGCCGAAGAAACCCGAACGCGCTGCTGGATTACGCGAGGAGTGACATCCGGGTGAAGTTGTAATTACTGGAGAAGGACGCTCTGTCGAAGCGCTGTTTCATTGTAACCGTCCTGCCAACACACCTTCATGATCTCAGCGCTTGGGGTGATGGTGTCCACCTAATGTGTGATCTGACCCCGAAGGTTGGGCATCGCTTTCGGGGGGCAAATCAATTTAGTTGGACACCATGTCCGGGCTTTACCGACGCTTACATTTAAGCGAGTGCCAGCTGAATGACCTTGTAAATCACCATGACCATTGCCACCACCAGATAGCCGCGCAGCACGCCCATCCAGATACGGTTACGTTGCGACAGTACCATCGGCTTCAGTTGTGCCAGTGGAGGCATCCGCCAGGCGTGCATCATTTGTTGGGTGAAGGTAACGGTGTTCTCAGGCAGCGCCCCGTTGTCGACTTCTTTGCGAGCGTGCAGCACATTTACCGCAATGGCGATGACGAGTCCCACCAAGCCGCCACCGATGAGGATGTTGGTGATGGTTTCACCGGACATATCCGGGAAGGCCACCGCAGCTGTCAAGACGATCGACAGCAGTACGAGTACCGCGACAATGACCGCAGTAATGAGGTTGGTGAAGCGCTTGTTCGTCCATGGGCCCAGCACTTCCTTGTCGTTGCACAGCAGCAACAGGAACACGGTGGCGCTTGGCAGCAGTACACCCGCCAGCGTCTGTACTGCGTTGGTCAGCAGACCGAGCGGCACACCCGGAATCAACACCAGCGCCGCAGCGAGGGCGATCAAGCCGCAGTACATCAGGTAAAAGCCCTTGGCATCGCTTGGTTTACGATGCAGCGAGTGTTTCAGGTTCAGTACATCGCCCAGTGCGTAGGCGGTCGACAGCGACACCGCCATTGCACCGATGATGCTGGCGTCGATCAATGCGATGGCAAACAATACGCCCGGCAGGCGCCCGTGATATTTGGCGATACCTGTGGCGATGGCGCCGGCATCGGTGAACTGGCCGAACTCAGGGTGACCGACAAACACTTGCGCGGTGAAGGCGATCATGGCCACTGCACCAATCACCACCATCGCAATGCCCAGCCATAGATCGGCGCGTTCGTACTTGATGAAGCGCGGGGTGATACGTTTGTCGATCACGTAGCTTTGCTGGAAGAACAGCTGCCATGGTGCGACGGTGGTACCCACGATGCCGATGATCAGCAGCAACACCTCCGACAATTTGCCATCAGTCGGCAGTTGCGGGATGAAAAAATCGTGAGCGACTTGTGCCATCGGTGGATGGATCATCACGAAAATGGGTACCAAGAGCAGGCTGCCAATCACCAGGATCAATGCGAAGCGTTCGAAGCGCCGGAAGTCGCCGGTACAGGCTGCGAGCATGATGAACACCGCTGCCACGCACACACCGGCCACCTTGGGCACACCGAGAAACTCCATCCCGAGGCTGATGCCGATGAACTCGGTGACGATGGTCAGCGCGTTGAGGATGAACAGGTCGATCGCACTAAACGCACCCCAGAACTTGCCGAAGCGTTCGATGATCAGCCGGGCGTGGCCGACACCCGTCACAGCACCCAGACGCAGCACCATTTCCTGGTTGACATACAGCACCGGGATCAACAGTGCCATGGTCCACAGCAGCATGGTTCCGTAGTTCTGGCCGGCCTGGCCGTAGGTGCTGAATGCGCCGGCGTCATTATCGCCGACCATCACGATCAACCCGGGGCCGAGGATGGCCATCAGTGTTTTGAAGCGTTGCCACCAACTATTGCGCGGGGCGATGTCGTCATGACGGATGGTGCCGAATGCTCCTCGGATGTCTCCGACGTGGGCACTGTCAAGAACAGCAATTTCAATCTTCAAGTTGGACATAACGAAATCTCTCCAAAGCGTAACGCTGGATGCCGCTTTCGATTCCCGCCGGACAGGTGCGCAGGTGCTTTCCCTCTGCAAACCAAAGCCTAAAGCTGGATCAGAGTGGAAAATCAGCCATCCTGGCGCTGAGGGGCGCGAAATAAACGGGCACTAAACCGTCGACCAAAAGTGGTCAGGGTCGTGAAGAGGTCACGCGGAGAGAAATGCGGGGGGAAGTACAGGGAGGAGATCAGCCAGTGATGGTTGTACTGCTACCCGCTAGACGCCGCCCTTTCAATCAGAGTGACCGGACTACTACTACTACTACTACTACTGGGGTCCATAAGAGGTCTCTCCTTCATGTTTTTCGTGGAGGCACAGCTTCAAATATTGAGATGGCCTTGGATTATTTTCGGGTGGCATGACGCCCTCCTTTACGTACCCGGTGGTACGAACACGTTAAAACAATCGCTGCTGCACAAACGGAGGCAGACGATGGGTGCACAAACCTGCGATCGTAGCGAGCGCAAGACGCAAGCGACGATCAGGGCGAGTACAGAAAAATCTGCTCGCTCAGGCTTGATGTTTTAGTTACGCGAAGGAGTTTGATACTGATGCGCGCAACGCCTGCACTTGGCAAGACGTTGGCTAAGGGAATCTAGCTGAGGTCGTGCCAAGCTTGTGCGGAGAATTTCTCCGAGTGACGACAATGACTGTCCAATACAATACGACCTCAATTGTTACAATATGTGAATTCTAAGCGTGCCGCGTTACGAAAGTCAACGCAGCTCAGCTCATTCCGCCGCCAGCCGGCTATCTGATGGCCGGCAGGTGCAGTTGTCCACGGCGCCGTGCCGGATGAAAATTCCGCCAATGGGCGTCTTGCGGGGCGGCCAGCAGTTCTCGATCACCCGGGTATCGCCCCAAGCTCTGAGTCGGACTGACTCAGAGGACCATAGACAGCCTCAAGGCGAAGAACTTTATTCTCGCACCGACAGTTGTTGCCGGTGATATGTCCTATCAGCAATCCTTCGATGACCTCCAGTTCGGTGCCAATCAGCTTGATGCCGAGGCCATCGGCGAAAGGTTGCAACACCAAGGTTGGAAAAGCAGAACAGAGCGTTACTACCGCCCCGGACTCGACTTCGGTCGCGACTGATCGTAAACCTGCTTATCGCATCAGCCTAGTCCAAAACACCCTCCTGGAATCCTCAGCTTTCTGCTTGACCCATTCCTTTCCCCCTTCAGGAATGTGCTGATCAGATGAGCCTTGAGTTCATCACGGTTGAGCCGACGTGTGAGGAATCGCAGGCTAGGCACCGCCAGTCTTGCATTCTCCGGCTGAACTCTCGCCTCCCAAAAGCAAACCTCAGGAATGGAAAAAGCTGTTGTGCCTGGTCAGGTGCCCAAAGTCAAAGACCGACAGCACCTTGACTCCCGGCCGATCGGATTCGAGTATCCGCTGGCTCACCGGCTGGCCTCGACCATGTGAAACGGTTTTTCACAGCCCTCAGACTGGGGTTCATGCGCAGGATTCAGACAGGAGGCGGTCACCAGATTTAGATTCTCTAACATTACAGGTCAGTCTGAGCAGCACGGAGAGAGAACCAGCGTCCACTTGAGTTTCCGGATTGCGAACGGTGGATAGCGCTTGAACGCGCACGGTTCACATGTGCGGCGCGCGCTTTCTGTTATATCGATGAATGCATCACCCGGATCTTGGGGCGTTAGGATGACGGGGTCGGTTCCATCCTCCTGAACTCCGCGAGCTGACTGGATAGCACTGCTTTTTCTTGCAGGAGTAGCTGCTTTTCTGTGGCCAGCTCAGTCAATTGCGTTTCGGCCTGAGTTAAACGTTCCGCCACAAAGCTCCGTTCTCTCTCGATCACGGCCAGGCGCGTCAGTGTCTCGACCAAACACTGCTCGCCCTGGGCATGGTGCTGTTGCAGAGTCATATGGCCCTGTTTCAGTTCGGTGAGTTGATATGTCAGGTGCTCCTGCGCACTGCGGCTCTGAGTGAGCGCCTCCTCGGCCGTGAGCAGGGCGTCCTTGAGCAGATCATTGTCCTGCGCCCGGCGTTGTTCCTGTGCCTGCAGCTCACCCAGGCGGGTTTGCTGCGCGAGCCGGAGCTGGCGGAGTTCTGTCAGCTCCTGTTCCAGGCGATGGTGGCGTTGTTCAGCGCTCTGGCGCTCGTCGGCGCGTTGTTGCGCGACCGATGCCTGGTAGTGCTCGAACTGCACCCGCGAGTGTTGCAATTGCTGGGTCAGCGAGGCGACTTCGGCGGCGCGGTCAGCCAGGCGCTGTTCGAGCCCGAGCTTTTCACTGCCTAGACCGGCCAAGACGATCTCCTGACGCTGCACGGTGTCAGCCAGCTCTTGGCTGCGGGTAGTGGCTGCGGCCAGTGCATGGGTCTGCTGCTTCTGAACGTTGAGTGACGCGTCGCGCTCGACAAACGCTTGCTGCAACTGCTCCTGCAACGCGGCGGTCTCTGACTGGTGAGCCTCTACGGCCTGCTGGAGTTGAATGGCCGCCTCCGCCTGAACTTTTTCGTACAGTCCCTTCAGCGCCAGGACGAGCTCCGCGGGCAACCCCAGTTCGGCCTGCGCCAGCGTGCCGGGATGCGCGGCTTTCCAACGTTTTAACAACGGGGCAATCGTGCTTTTGCTGCCCGTCTCGCCTAGGGCGGCGCGGATGCTGTCAATCGTCGGATTGCGGCCGTCTGCGACGAGCTGGGCCGCCGCATGGGCGACATGCACATAAAGGACGCCGGAACGGGCCATGAACGAACACCTCAGATTTTTTCGTACCGTATTATGGGAAACGTAATACATCGATTTAAGTAAAGAATAGTTAAGCTCGTCGAGAGCGCCAATTAACCCACGATAAGCTTGGTTATCGTGAGTTAGGTGCACAGGTTTGGCATGCGCTTCTATAATCCGCAGTACACACGGCCTAAACAGGCGTTTTGGGATGACAGCCAGCCATCACGACGAAAATCTCCCCGCCAGGTGGCTCGACACACCCGCGGTGCCCCCGCGTACCCCCGGTACGCTGGCCACGCCCGCGCAGTTGGCCGAGCAACACCAACGTTTTCTGGCGGCGGCCACCGCCGACAACACCCGGCGCACCTACCGCTCGGCCATTCGCCACTTTCTCGCCTGGGGCGGCGTGCTGCCGTGCGATGAAGCCGCGCTGATTCGCTACCTGCTGGCCTTCGCGGAAGTGCTGAACCCACGCACTTTGGCCCTGCGCCTGACCGCGCTGTCGCAATGGCATCGCTATCAGGGCTTTCCCGACCCAGGCGCCAGCGCCACCGTACGCAAAACCTTGCGTGGGATTGAGCGAGTGCACGGACGCCCTCGACAAAAAGCCAAGGCCCTGCTGCTGGAGGATCTAGAACGCATCGTGGCGCACCTGGACACGCTTGAAGGGCTCACCGCGCTTCGTGACAGCGCATTGTTACAAGTGGGGTACTTCGGGGCGTTCCGACGCAGCGAGCTAGTCATGTTGGAAGTGCAATATTTACAGTGGGAGCGGGAAGGACTGCGGATCACACTGCCTCGCTCCAAGACCGATCAGGAGGGCGAGGGACTGGACAAAGCGATCCCGTTCGGCGACAGCATATGCTGCCCAGCGAAGGCACTACGGGGCTGGTTGGATACGGCGCAGATCGAGCAAGGTCCACTGTTCCGGCGCATCAGTCGCTGGGGAGTACTCGGCGAGGTTGGACTGCACGAAGGTAGCGTTAATGCCATCCTGTCGGCACGTGCCGAAGCAGCAGGGCTGTCGTATGTGCCCGAGATGAGCAGCCATAGTCTACGCCGTGGACTGGCCACAAGCGCCCATCGGGCTGGGGCGGGCTTTCTCGAGATCAAACGTCAGGGTGGCTGGCGGCATGACGGCACCGTACACGGTTATATCGAAGAGGCTAGAGCCTTCGAGGAGAACGCTGCGGGCTCTTTACTGCGGCGCAAGCCATAGCTAGATACGGGATGACAGCCTCTTGGGTATTGGCTTAAGCCACAACGAGAATAAATAAAAAACAACGTAATTACAGTCAGTTACAGAACGAATGTCCTAAATTTCCTTTATCTCGGCACAACCCCTCGATATCTCGCAGCTCAGGAAATTGAGGGGTTGTTGCTCGACCCACTCCCCTCCTATTTTAAACGCGCAATTGAAGACCTGGTGGGCTTACGTGGACGCCTAAAATCCCTGGATAAATTGTCCTATGATCAGCTTGTGCATGTGCTCCATACGCTAGGGTTGGAGGCTGTTTATCCGGTGTTCGACACCACCATGCCCCATAAGACAGGGTTCACCGCACATAACAAGTTTTGCCGACTCACTATGTCTGTGCGGCGACGAGAGACTGGGCGAGGCATCGTCTTCTTCAACCAGAAATCTGAAGAGCAGGCTATAAACGTATTGGTCGCGACCGGGGAATGGACGGTTGCTGAACTCCGTACAGTTCTGAATGAACAAACCCAGTTTTTACACGATCGAATGATCCTGATTTCAGGACGAGATCTGTCAAACGACGAGCGTAACGACCTCGCAAGCTTCTCCAAACGAGAACGACATACGCTATTGCATGTCGACCCGATTTTGCTCACCGTCCTTGCAGGTTTGAACGTCCAGGAAACCTCGCGCCTTAAGACCTTTTTGCAGCTGAGTCTACCGTGGACGTTCTTTAATCCGTACACGGGTAACCAGATGCAGCCGGCGCCCCCTGAGATGCGCTACGGTCGAGAGAACGACATCAAAATGCTGACAACGATGCGCAATGGCGCAGCGATGATCTTTGGCGGCCGGCAATTGGGTAAGACGACACTACTCAATGAGACACAGCGTCGCTTTCATAATCCTGAGCAACGATCCCACGCCTTCCTGCACCAGATGGATGGCAATCTTGACCGAGCCAACCTGTCGGGTAACGAACTCGATAAGCATCGCGCTTTCGTCTGGAAGACTATTTATAACTATGCCGTGACCAGCAAACTGATCAATGAAACCTATGGGATCGATACAGCCGGTCAGGTTGCGGCTTTGCAGGACTATTTCCGCCGAGAGAACCCGGATGCGTTCATGGTGTGTCTCGACGAAATCGATCCGATCCTTGGTTTGGACGCTGCTAACGGTTTCCGGATCTTCCGCGAACTAAGCGGTCTGGTTAACAATAGTAACGGGCGCTTCAAGGTAGTCATCGCAGGCTTGGAAAACGTACGTCGCTTCGCTGACGCCCCAAACTATCCGCTACATCAGCTCGGGAGCGCGATCCAGGTGTCCATTATGACTCCTACCGAAGCTCTTCAGTTAATTCGCGAGCCTTTGGGTCATCTGGGCTACGAGTTCGAAACACCGCTTCTCATGAACCGTATCCTGGTAGAGACCAACCGCCACCCAGGTCTGATTCATATCGTTTGCCATGAACTTATCCAGACCTTGAGTGCTCGCCATCAAAACAAAGTTGGCAGCCTCGTCATCACAACGGATGACATTGAGCAGATCCGGCGTGACCACAACATTAACCAGCTGATTTGTGATCGGTTCGACATCACGCTCAACCTTGACCTGCGCTACAAGCTGATCGCCTACAGCCTGATCGCGCAGAGCAAACGAACCTTCTCGCCAAGCCGAGCCAAGGCGATTGTCGAAGAGTGGGCTCCCGATATTTTTGAACCAATGACCGTCGCACTGTTTGAAGCATTTCTGGATGAGTTGTGCGGGTTAGGGGTGCTGCAATGCACGCGGCGCAACGAAGGTGGCAAAGAATACTCCCTGCGCAACGCCAACATCATGAACCTGGTCGGCGGCCCGCAGAAAAAAGTCGAGGACAAACTCCTCGAAGCCATTGATGCGATTAACGAAAATGATCCACTTTCCGCACACGCCTTCCCTGAAAAAGCGGTTCGCCCGTCACCTCTCACCTTACGGGACGAAAAGCTCCTCATCAGCGAAGAAAAAAACGAAAAAACTCAAGAAAGCACGGTAGAGGCTAGATCGTCCAACTACTCGGTCGGTGTCATCACCGGGTCAGAGGCACTCGGTTTGAATCCCCTCTGGATGGTGGAGTCTCTTCTTGCGATCGGAGAAGAAGAACCGGTTCTCAACGGCAATCCATTTGGTCGCTATCAATCCGCTCACAAAAAAGACACAGACCTTGGCTCGGCGGGCGACTTCAAAAAGCTTCTCAACGAAAGCGTTCTGGGTGTCCAAGCACTTAAAAAACATATCATGCTGTTCGTGGAACTGACCGGTGATCAACCTATTAGCAAAACGCTGGACTTGCTTGATATCGCCCACGAAGCACGACTTAACATCAACGCTAAGCGCAACCGCGTGCGGGTCATCTTCCTCATGACACCGAAGGCGCTGTGGCAGTGGGAAAGTCATACCGAGCTTACGGCAGGACGTGAATCCATGCAGCCGTTCGTGGCGCTGGACGTTTGGAAAACAACCGCACTCGCTCATCTCCTCAACAAGCTGGAACTGGAGAACACCTCAACGTCCGTCACCACCCTCGAAAAATTCAGTCAGGGCTGGTACTTCTCGTTGGATAGGCTGTTTGAGGCCAAAAAGAAAAAGCCTGACGTAGTGCGCGTCAGCGCCTTCGGGCAAAACTACCAGTCGCTACTGCAACGAAGCCGAAGAGCATGGATGAATTTCTCGTCAAGGCCGGCGTTTCCGCTGTTCCTTGGGCGACATCTGTGCTGAGCGCGGTATGCGAAGAGGAAAAGTTTGATGAAGACGACATCGCACTTCAGCTCATGGACGTCTACCCCGATGTGAATCCGCAAGACGCGCTTCGCTGGTTGTCTCGTCTGCGGTTGATCGCACCCGTGAAGAGCAAGAAAAACTTCTACAAAGTACCGGAAAGCATCAAGGCGGCGCTGCTGTCTAAATCTACCCAAGAAGCCAAGGCCTAATCATGGCCATGGAAATCGCAGTCCCTGCTCAGTGGCTTACGCAAATGCGGGAGTCTTGGGGCGCTGTACCCGCTGGCGACTTGCTGAACCCCTCCTCCACCGCGTGGGGCACCTTAGGCTTGTTGCCATCCGACTCTGCGGAAGCAGCAAGCTTCGCCGTGGCCGGGCGCGCGCTGAAGTATGGGCAATCGATCGCCATCGCATTGCCCGTATTGAGTGGCGAAGGCATTACACGGCTAATGGTGTATTTGCATCGCATTCGGATGGATGCGCTTCAAGGCGGGATTCGGGCTCCATGGCTCAATCCCGGAAACGTGGAACAGTATCCAGACATAGTATTTATATCTAGGCCTCGTCTTGGGGCCCAAGATCTTTCACGAGTTGCTGCCTTGCATACTCGCGTTCTTCGCCCCGCAAACCTAAAGGAACACAAAACCTCGCACACATCTCAGACGTTGGTGGTGGATGGATCCGCTGATCTGATGGAGCTCACTGACCTTATCAGTCGAGGCTCTCGCCCTTTTGTCATCGTGGTCGATGGTACGCGCGGCGGTAATGACAACGCTTGGGCGGTAGACAGTGCGCTTGACGAGTGTTTCCCACAGACTCCCCGAATAGTATTGCTATCCTTGGGCGACAGCGACGCAATCGCCAAAATGCGAACGAATCGAACTCGCACCCATCTGTGGATCATGCGTCTTTCAGATAAGGCATCGCTAGACTCCGTGACGCCTCCCCAGCTGGATTTCCAGCAGGCGTCCATCAGCGACGACATCGCAAATGCAGCTCTCGCAGATATCGCTACCCGTTTTTTCCAGCTGCGACGCGAACTTGAACGCTCCAAAGATCCTGCCCTCAAAGATCGGCTGGCCATTATCGGAAAGCTGTTTCGCGGACTAAACGAGCTGATTGTCCCTCTGGCGCGCCTTGAAGCAGTCCTTCAGGCAGCGACGCGCCCTGGCCTGTTTCCTGTGCGATCGCTGTATCGCTGGCTGGAAATGGCGGAGAAAGGAACATGTCACTATGGCGAGACCGAAATGGCATCGCGCTATTTGATCAGGCAAATTTCTGAGTTACATGGCTTGCTGATGCAATCCGTCTCAGGCAAGGCCGGGTGGCTAAAGCAGCACCTCATCAGAGCCCGGGCTGGCAAGGTGAAAACGCTCGTCTTATGTGGCAGCCCACACGAGGCTTTGGCCTTAGGCAATTGGCTGGATGACATACTCGATGCTGAGTGGATCGAAATAATACAGCTAACGGCTATGGATGGTGTGAAAGCTTATCGGCAATACCACGGCATGCTCGATGAAGTCATCATTACCGGCATGCTGTGGCCGACGCGGCAACACTGGGTCGCTATCCCGTGCAAAAAAATGATAATACCCGTGTATGCCTATGAGGCAGACCAGATAGTGCGCGTGCTGCAGCGCTGGTGGTTGGAACATGGTACGGCTAGCGCAGACCGAGGCGACAAGTTAAGACATTGGCAGCTAGATTGGGGTGGCATTCGCTGCAAGGACGGTGAAACAATGCCCTAATCTCTGGCACTCACCGTTGTCACTGAATCTGATCACAGCGAATATCCGCCACGCAAACATCACGCGGTAATCCCGCTCGAAATGGAAATGGATAACTGGCTGGAGCTGTTACTGGAGCAGCCGGCTGAGCCCGTGACTGAAGTCCAGGATGGTGATGTTTTAAGCCCGGAGCTTGTCTGGATTACGATTGATGAATCGCCTACCCCCCTGCCGTGGAGTAAGACACGCCCAGTGTTGGTTCTCCAAAACGAGGACATTCACCCTACTCCGGCGGAACAACTGGAGGCCGGTGATCAGATCATCCTGCTCAAGTACACCAATGAGCGCTTGGCAACTCAGGAAAAACTCTTCGAGATGGTGGCCCTTTCGGAAGGCATGCAGCAAATGATTCGGGCGGCCGATCGATGGAAATTAATGGTCGACGCCGTCTCAGCCCGTTTCAAGCCATCTCAGGTGCAAGTTCACTTGAAGAAGGAAAATGTAAGCGTCAGCGATGCAACTGTTTCGAACTGGTACAGGCATAACGTGTATGGCCCACGAGATCGTACCGCTGTGCTGGTATTTGCGCGTCTTGCAGGCGTCAAGCAGCCGGAAAATGCTGCAGTCTACGTTTCAAATGCTATCGAGCAAGTACGTTGCGCTCATCAGCAGGTGGGTAAACAGCTTAGAAAAGCCCTCCTTGATCGAAGCAAGGGTGCCACTACCATCACCATCGGCACCCTCACATTAGATGGGCATGCGTTTGATGACATGATTGAAATTGCCACCGTGAGATCAATCCGGCTGCCGGTTACTCAGGCTGTCGCCGTAAAGGATGAAGGTCTGTCGGATGTAGTGAACAGCATCCTGGCGATGCACCCGGAACGCATCCATTTGACGATCCCAGCCCTGAAATCGATGCGTGATTCGGTCTATCGTGATACCGCCAAGTTTCGGGCATGTCTATTGCTCATGGCCACCAAGCTTTACGAGCACTATCGGAATAAAACCGAGCGTCTTCACGACGTCCTCGAAAACTTCACACAGGAAAGCATCGACTTTCAACCCAAGATGTCCACCGTGACGATGGGGCAGCACTCCGACAACCGAAAATATAAAGGCAAGCCAGCCGATATCAACAGGCACTTTTGTCTGGGCAACGCACGCGATCCTTCACGCACGTTACGCATCCATTTCGACTGGGATGAGGACGATCAGCTGCTCGTCATTCATCAAGCTGGCAAACACCTGGAAACCACACAGACTTAAGGAAGCTCCATGACGCTCAATTATCGAGAGGAAATGGGACTGACAGCCGCATTTCTCAGTGAGATGCGCCTGCGACTCAGTGACAAGGATGCGGACGTACTGCCTCCTGAAGGCAAATTGTATGACGGCACTGAGCCTAATCGGCTTAGCTTGGTGGGCTGCATTGGCCCCGCACCGGACATTGACTACACCGGGCCGCAGCCCCCTAACTCGGTGGGAATTGTGCTGCTGGTCTCGCCGGACGCTGAAGGGCTAATCCAGTGCGAACTAAGCGGGCAATTTGATCTGGTGCACAGATACATACCGGACATCCGCAGCATGGCGCGAGACGTCATTCTCGACGGTGCAACGCCGCGCAGAAGCCAAACCATTTCGGTAACGTTCAAACGATACACGGTCTGTTTTTCGGAAATCACACTCGCGTTTGATCCAGCTAAGCCAAACGAGTGGATGTCCGCCAAGTCGGTGGTCACCGCTACCCTCAACATAGAGAAAAATCGGTGGTTGGACGACCCCCGAATCATGCGCCGCTGCCGCCTGAACCCCAACGGGGGGGCCAGACTCAGTTTCGAATGGAGTGAAGCTGCGTTAGCTGATCAGCGAGGGCTGAACTACGCCGTATATGAACAAATTATCTCTGACCCCAATGAGATTCTCAGCTATGAGATCAACCTCCGCGGTCGTTTGCGCCCTGCGCCAACTGCCTTTGGGGCGAACATGGAAGGCCGCTTTTTGCTTGAGCTGTTTTTGGAGAACCAGACCACCACCGCAAATGCCCGTGCTTTCGGTATCGAGTTTCCATACCTCCTCGATGCTCGCCTGGTGGCACAGCTGGCTGCCGGGACAAGCCACAAAGTTCCTCACCGCCTGCAGCCCGAGGACTATCGGTACAGGGATGATGACGGTCTGCCGGGTTATGGGGTCAGTTGCGGTGTTATTCAGCTCGACGACAATAAGTTCATGACCGATGGCATGCCCACTTCAGCCCAGGCCCGGGTTGACGCACCCCGGCCAGGCGATGTGGGCATGACGCACGCTCCTGATTATAAACGACTCGCGCACGACCCTTTGGTCGTCTGTGAAAGTTTCCTCAACGCCCAGGAACAATACTTGGGGCTGTGGGCCTCTAGAATTCATTCTCTGGAGTCAGCAGGGCTCATGGCAGATCGTGATATAGCCATTGCAGACCGGGACTCCTTCCAATTTGAAATCAGCAGGATCCGAGACGGTGTAGACCTGTTGCGAGAGCATGACGATCTGCGCCAGTGCTTCCAGTGGATGAACGAGGCCATGGCCCGGGCCATCAAAATGCAGGGTAAGAAGTTTGCCGGCTGGCATCTGTTTCAGCTCGGCTTCATCCTGACCCAAATACGCTCGATCTACGAACGCCATGCTCCTGTAACAGAACTTCGGGGCAGCATGGAAACCGCAGACGTTCTATGGTTTGCCACCGGCGGCGGTAAGACAGAGGCGTACTTGGGCATCATCAGCATGGCGATGCTATTCGCACGGATGAGAGGCCGGGATCACGGTACCACCGCATGGATACGGTTCCCTTTACGCATGTTGTCGGTGCAACAATTCCAACGACTTTCCTTCGTGCTAGCCCAAACCAATAAGATCCGCCAGCGTGAAAACCTCGGCGGCTGGCCGCTGACGATTGGCTACTACACCGGTGACGGAACGCCCAGTCGCATTAGCAGCACATTTGGGGACGACGTACAAAAAGGCTTTTTACCTGCTATTAGCGAAGAACGGCTGAAGGCCTATCAATTCATCAGTGACTGTCCCTACTGCGGTTCATCGGGCTCTGTAAGCATCGAGAAAGATCTGGTTCGCGCACGCATCAAGCATGTGTGTACCAACGAGGGATGTTGGTCAAACACCGAAGCGGACGCCGGGATCCACGGCGAGGGGATCAGGGGTGAAATCGGCATCTACGTATCAGATGAAGAATGCTACCGATATCTGCCCTCGGTTCTGGTTGGCACCGTGGATAAGCTCGCGGTGATTGGCCACAACAAAAGGTTCGCGAATTATTTCGGCGGCGCGCGCTATTTTTGTCCCGAGCATGGATTTACGCAGGCATCCAAATGCGAGCATCGTCGGATCGTAAAGAAAAACGACGCTTGGGAAGGTGTCCAGTGCGGCAATAACACCAGGACAAGCGAACTGAAAGTGGTCGCCGTACCGCCAATGAAAGACCCTGGGTTTGCCCTGCTCGTGCAGGACGAATTGCACTTGTTGCGCGAGTCGCTGGGAAATTTCGACGCGCACTATGAAACGCTGTTGAGCACCCTCCAGATCAGCCACCATGGTCGGGCCCCCAAAGTGCTGGCGGCCACGGCTACGATCAAGGATTTCGAAGACCATATCCATCATTTGTACCTGCGAAAGGCGGTAAGATTCCCAGCCCCTGGGGTACATCAGGGTGAGTCTTTCTATGCGCGTAAAGTTCAGGATACTGAAACCGAAGTACCACTGATTCGTCGGTGGTTTGCTGGCATTCTTCCTATTGGCCGAGGAAGAATTGCGATGCAGGCGGTGGCTGAAGTCAGCTCTCGGTTTCTGGATCAGGTGGATCAATGGCGGATCCGCCTCGCCGCCGGCGATCCCTCCCTACTCACGCAGTTGGAACTCACCGCGGCACAAGCTGGTGACGCATTGCGCTACATTGAGAAAAATCTCAACACTGATCTGGTGTATGCGAACAGCAAGCGCAATATCACGGAAATCATGCGCTACATGGAAGAGGTCAACAACAAAACAGGGGTAGAGCGTAACGCCCGCTTGTTAGGCGGTGAGACCCGTTTGGACATGATCCTCGATGCCATCCGCCATGTCGAAACGAAAGCCCCGGACGATAACTGCCGGCACATTATTGCCACCAGCGTGGTATCACACAGGGTGGATATCGCTGAACTGAATTTTATGATCATGGCCGGATGGCCAAAATCCACAGCTGAATATATCCAGGCATCTGCACGGAGTGGGCGCGTACATCCGGGAATCGTATTTTGCGTGCTTTCTTCGCACCAACTTTTCGAGTCCGGCGTATTCATGAACTTTGGGGACTACCACACCTTCCTTGATCGCCTCGTCGACTCGGTTCCGATCAACCGGTTTGCACCCAATATCATCGACCGTACACTGCCGGGAATCCTCTCATCAATCATCCTGAACTGGGCACGGCAACAACCGTGGGGATCAGATATCTCAAACTATGTAAGCCCACTGGTCTCTTTATTACGCGGCAGCAGTGGCAAAGCGATCGCTGAGCAAATCAAAACCGTGGTCATCAATTCCCTACGTATCCCCGCATCGCTGCAGGGAAAGTTCGATCAGCGCGTCATATCCGGATTCAATACCGCCCTCAAGGAGCGCGTAGACAATGCGTTTTTTGAACTGGAAAACTGGCCCGGGAGTAAAAATGCTCAAACGATAAGCGAAGCGCTAGGTGACATATTTGGCTATGCGCCCTTCCGTTCGTTTCGCGATATTGAGAACCAGATTTTGATCAAACCGGTCAACAGCGCTGCTGACCAGGTTCTTATGGCCCTAGCCAGGTAAGGATACGAATATGGATAAGGAATATGTGAGCCGCAGCCGTCTCTTCAGAGAGTCCTTTCTCCCTGGTGCCTACACGCGACTACGAAACCAAGCTTATGGCCGTGTGGTTGGAGTGCTTAGCAGTGGTTCCTCGTTGGATGGTGTAGACAAAGAGCAACTGCGTGAAGCCGTGCTCAACTTCGTGAACGACTGGGTTAGATTAGGCGGCGTTGTAGACCCTACTTTCATGACAGCGGCTGAAAAGAAGCGACTTGAAATTCAGTCGCCTTCGGAAATCTCGGTCACTCCCGCGCCGTTGATGCTTACTTGCAAAAAATGCAAGGTCATCGACTTTCACGACTCTTGGTTAACCGAAGACCAGGCGCTCTCTAAGATGGAATCTCGGATCAAGAATCGAGCCGGGCGAAGCTATATATCCTGCAAGCGCGCTGGATGCTCCGGAGAGATGATCCAGATTCCGTATCTGGCAGTACATCGATGCGGCTACGGCAGCCCGATCTACATACATCATTCGGCGCGGCGCAACAGGAATATTGGGTATCGAGATGCTGGCTCGTTCATTCACTCCTCTTTTTTTGACGTCGAAACTAACGACAAGCTGGCAGGTTCGCTTCAAGACAACTGCCCTGCCTGCAACGACCGCTACCAACAAGAAATCAACAAGCGGGGCACCCCGCTCACGAGCGGAGAATCGTTTTACGCCCAAAGCACCCAATACATCGCACTGAGCGAGGATCGAGGCAAGCTCATTGCGAAATTGCTGCAGTGTCTGCATGACGAGCAGCCCGCAGGAACCGGGCCCGCGCAAGACATTGCGCAGGGTGTAGCGCTCGCCCTGCTACGCAAAATCACCGGACGCGAGCTGGAACAAAAACTTTCACAACTGTTGTCCTCCAGTGTTGCAGATGAGGCCGAACAAGAGGCGCTTCGGGCCATTAGAGCCAAAAAATACGAAAGCGTCCTCAGGTTCACCCAACTGGCCAAAGCCGATGAGTTCATGGCCGAGATGCTGAAGTCCACCAATAAAGAAATTGCGGAAATTGACGCCAAGCTTGCTAGCTCATCAGGTTGCTTTAAGGAGGTGCGCTCCCTCGTTCCAGACGAGAGCACGCTGATTGGATTGATGCAGCACCGCCGATCACTTGAGGCCGTTTTCCTTCAGCATGACGTTACCGGCATATCGGTTGAGCAACAAATCGCAGCGACTACTGACCCGTTGGAGCGCGCGGCCCTTAGCGAGCAATGGAGCAGCGTACAAGCGCGTTACGCAATTGAATCGATCTCTCACATTCCGGACTTGCGAGTTGTTTTGGCTACACTTGGGTATACACGTGAAAAAAGCAGCCCATCCGGCACTGAAGGAGTGCCGCCAGTCGTACTCAACGCGTTTGCTGATCGGATAGACGAGGCCATGAGAGGCAAAACGTCGGTGTATGCCATGTCAGCAAAAACTGAAGCGCTCTGGATCCGGCTAGATCCTTGCAGGGTGTTGCGATGGTGTATCGACTCTGCGCACCTGGAAACACCAGGCGATGATGTACTTGTAGACAGGTCTAAGAGCCATGCCTATATCCTGAGCCATTACCCGACGCTGTCGCTGCATCCGGGCATGGTTGCGAAAGCGATCCCTCAGGCCCATCCGGAGAAAGGTGCTCCTTTTCATCTGTTGCACTCAATCAGCCATTCCCTGATGCTCACGGCGCGCCGCCACACGGGGTACGACTCCAAGAGTATTCAGGAATACCTGCTGCCGATGGATTTGTCAGTGATCTTGTACGTCTCATCAGTCCAGAACTATACCGCAGGGGGTCTGCTGACTCTTTTTCAGCATTACCTGAAGCGTTGGTTCGACGATGCCAGTATGTTTGCCTTCAGCTGTGCTTTCGACCCGGTGTGCACGGACATGGGGAGCTCCTGCAGCGGCTGCGTGCAGGTTGAGATCGGATGCGAAACCTTTAATCAAGGGTTGTCCCGTGCATACATTCATGGAGGGCCAGCAAACAGGGAAGCGTCGCTGACGATTCGGAAGGGGTTCTGGAGCGGCTCATAGAGCAAACGCTGGCCTAGGGACGTTGATTGAACTGTCTTCGCTCCTAGGGCGTTAGTTTTTCGCCGGGTGGTGTTGCTTAATTTGCGTCTTTGTTAAAGTATAAGGGCGCAGGTTTACAAATTCACTAGCAAAAGCATCTCCTCGAAGACGTCTGCACCCATGCCTCTCTACTACCGCCCGCCCTGCAGCCGGACAGACCATTGGAATATCAAAGGATTGTTCGGGTATTTTCACTTTGAGCCAAAATTAAGTGAGTGACCATCCGGATTGACAAATACTCAGCATGCCACCTGAGCGGGTACTATATACGATAGGCAGATACCAAAACTTCCGATATCAATACTGATTTTATCCTCCACTCGGATTCTGCAGACTTCAAAAACTCCTTTCTCACTTGTTCTCCCGTCTTTGATGTTTTTCAGCTCTATCTATACCTCGGCATCGCTCTAGCGCATGCGTATTTAGGCGGCAGACTAGTGCCTTAGCCACTGAAAATATCAGAGCAGAGAAGCGTACTCCAGCCTGCCCTAAGTTAGCATTGCCAAAAAAACGGTAAGTTCCTGGGTATCCGACTTTCATAACTACCGGTCGCCACCTGTGCGGCACCGATTCAGAAATAACACTTGCACGCTGCGCTGGCGGACGCGTGAAAACGTCCATCACATAGGAGTATGTATCATACCCGTTCAACCTTCCCGATTGGATCAAATTCATAATCGCAGCCGCCCGTTTTCCGCTACGTAGTGAAACAGTAAATAACCAGTATTTACGACCCAGAGCCCACGGCCGACCTTGGTTGTCGGATAGTCAGACGCGGGCGAATAGAGCGATAATCAACCCTGTTAGTCACGACTGCTTGCAAAGCAGGCAAGTACCCTCATCATCCAAAACGTTCGCGCCACAATTAGCAGGGCACGGCTTCCGCCTCACTTTGTGCTCGGAATCACATACAGGGCAATACAATTTTCTTGTCTTAGCCCCCTTAGGATTCAACACTGCCAAAGGGTATTCAAAACTATCGTCGGAACTAGCGTCTTGTATACACTGTGGGCAAAAAAAGCGATGTTGCTTCTTATCGATGCCAAAATACCGAGACACCGAAGCCGGAGGAAGTTTGTCGATCGCGATCTTTGCTTCCCAACAAACTCGGTTAGTCGCAAATTCGCCGCTACCAAGCTAAGATGCTGGCCCCGTTTTCAAAAAATCTCTACGAATACCTAACCAGGATTCGTTCGGGCAAAGTTCAGAGTAAGAAAACAGGATCACCTCAACGATTTCAGTAGCCTGGATGCGAAAGTCTTTACCCGTCGAATGCATAATAGCGTTACGTTGTTCACGTTGCGAGCGGAAAGCTTCCGCGAACTTCTTAGATAAGGGAGAACTGGAGAAAGTATCATATATTCTGGGCAAGTCTTGAGCATCAGGCATCCTGAAGGTATTGAAGCTTATAGACTTCCCTCCGTAAGGTGATGGCCATTTTGCAGGGGGTTCACTGATTAAAAGGAATGGGGAAATTTCGCATATTTTTCCCTTCAACAATTGTTCAACACCCTGCTGGGCAACAGCAAGAGAGGTGCTCAGTCGGCGTTTAGCTGCAATCCAATACGGCTCAGACATCTCCGCCTGATCATAGCCAAAATACTCCGCTTGATCTAAATCAGTGAAAAGATCAAAAAGTGTACCCCAAGCAAAGTCCAGCAACTCTTTACCTGCGGAAAAAAACTCATCTGACGTCGGAAGATCATTAATCAATTGCTAATTCTCTTAAATTCCATATATAAAAAAACTGACACATCTCCGATCAGCTCTATTATGTACCTCAGTATAGTCTGGGTCGGTACCCAGGTAGCAAGCCAAATTCCCGACATCCTTTACCGCCTTGGTAAAATGCTTCTAGAGATACTCTGCCGACGCACGCGCATTGACTGCCCAGCCTGCAGTAGTCGGTACGGCCTTGTGATCGGCGGCTGCCAGGGAGAGAGTAAAGTGACATAAACGCCCCATCATCAAAATCGAAGCTGCTTGAGCAATCGCTTAATCGTCTGCGAACCTCGCGCCTACCAATAAGCGCCCATCCCACGGAAGTCAGAGATGAATTATCTAGAGCAGATAAAGCACCAAGCCGAACAGACTTTTGGCAACAAAGAAAAGGCAGATGCTTGGCTCAATCAGCCCAAAAAGCTTTCGGTGACCGAGCGCCTCTGGAGCTTGCACGCGAGGCTGAAGGATACCTACTGGTCAGGGATGAGCTTGAGCGAATGACCCACGGGTTCTTCGCTTAGCGGCCGCTCGGATTCAATCAAAATGATGCAAATTCCCTGCTTTAATATGTTGATTCATTTATGACTGGGGATCCCGGATGCTATCGCCTGAAGTTCGACCCGGTGGAGAACATCCAATACGTTGGAAACATTAGGATCTCCTGAGCTCGCGGCCTCACCTTGCCGAGGCTCATCATCTGAAGTCAATCGCAGCATGCAGGGCGGCAGGTGCCAAGCGCTGGTAAAGCTCAACACGCCTGAGGGAATCATCGAGATAATGGAGCGGTTACAAACAGATAGAGTCGACGGTGAGGGAAACCACGCTTCTGATCCCTATGCACAAGTGATACCCATGCATAGCTATTGTACAAGTATGTGCAAGTTCGTATCATCAGTCATGGCCTCGTGCTGGCATGGTTCTAGCGCTCTTGGGCTCACAGTTTAAGGCCACCTCCAAACCGCTCTGAAGGACGATTAATGAACCTCAATATTGCACGCCTAATGTTTGGCAGCGCGACCACAATGGTTCTTGTGGCGTTAGGTCTTTCTTTATGGACGTCTTCGCAGGTTGAGAGGATGGATGAGCTTGGCTATCAATCAGAGAAAATCAGCGAGGCGCGCGAAGTCGTTCAAGAGCTTCGTTATCACGCTGCACAAGTCCAGCAGTTCTACACGGATGCCAGTTTGACCAGTGAGCGAGACTCTGTTGTTCAAGGTCATCAAAATTCTCTACAGGCAGTTGAAAAACTGAATGAGCTAAAAACGTTGATACCCGAACTGGGCCGTGAGCTGGAAATTTCTCGTGGGCCTATAGAGGCGCTTGATCGCATCGGCGACCGCATGTTTCAGGCCTACAGCGCCTCAGGCAAAGCCGCTGGCGATAAGGTGATGGAGGATTTTGACAAGCGCTCGGAAGAGGTAATAGAAAATTTCTCTGCCCTTCATGAGCCTTTGGTCAAAAAATATCAGGCGAACCAGGACGTCACAGCAGCAGTACGTAAGTCTCTCAAACTTAATAATTTGCTGGCGTGGGGGCTTGTACTGGTATTCATGCTCATCACGCTGTGGCTGATCAACCGAAGAGTGTTGCCGCCGCTAAATCACTTGTCGGGTTCATTGCGAAAGTTGAGTGCTGGCAGCGGTGACCTACGCGTCGTCTTGCATCAGGAGAATGATGATGAAATTGGTGTGGTGGTCGCCGATTTTAATCAGTTCATCGCTGGGCTACGTGGGCAAATCGCAACAGTTGCCGAAGTGGGTAATACCTTGGGGCAATCGTCCGGCTATCTGGTCTCGGATGCATTGGCGGCTGAGCAAAGCGCCGAAGTACTGCGGGTCGAAATTGAACAGGTCGCCACCGCCATCAACCAAATGGCCGCCACCGTTCAAGGTGTCGCCTCCAATGCCCGAGCTAGCGCAGCTCAAACAGAAGATGCTGATCGTGAGGCGAAAACCGCAATCGGTGTGGTTAATCAAACAATTGATGATATACGCACTTTGGCCGAAGAAATGCGTGAAGCCGCCGAGGTTATTCAAGCACTGCAGACGCATTCGCAGTCCATCGGCGGTGTACTTGAAGTTATTCGCAACATTGCTGACCAGACAAATCTACTTGCACTCAATGCTGCCATCGAAGCCGCGCGTGCGGGTGAACAGGGGCGCGGATTCGCTGTGGTGGCCGATGAGGTGCGGACACTGGCCAGCCGCACGCAAGCCTCAACACAAGAAATCCAAAGCATGATTGAGCGACTACAAAGTGTCTCGCAACACGCTGTAAAAGTGATGCAGGAAAGCCGTGAGCACGCCGAAAATGGCGTAGCTAGAGTTGAAACAGCAGGTCAGGCCCTTATCAATATTAGCGTGTTAGTGGCTTCCATATCGAAAATGAGCCTGCACATTGCGGAAGCTGCCCGCGAGCAATCGACGGTAAGTGACGAAATCAACCAGCGGATAACCAATGTAGCCAACGTTGCTGGACACACCGCCAAGCTGTCGGAAAGCACCTTGGCACGTGGTCGCGCGGCAGGAGAAGATGCGCAACGTCTTGGGCATATTGTGAGTCTGTTTCAGCATTGAGTAGCGCTTCATAATCTCCGACGCCCCACCATAAATGCTCGCCACGCGTGTATCAACCCACGCAGATACCAACCATTCGAGAACGATTATATCGAGTGTCGATTTATCAAGGGACTAGCAATGACGCAACTTATACCTCTGGCTGTCGGATGCGCGGAATGTCGAAATCTTGAAGGTCTGGGCTTCGAATTCACCATGGCTTTTCAACCCATCTACAATGTCCGCACAGGGGCACCTTACGCCTACGAAGCATTAGTACGTGGTGTCAATGGTGAATCAGCCGCACACATCCTCGGCTTGGTGAATGACACCAATCGCTATCGGTTTGATCAGGCCTGCAGAGTTAGGGCAATTGAACTCGCCGCCCGCCTTGGCCTGCCTGCCATCCCCGAATGCAAGCTAAGTATCAATTTTCTACCCAATGCCGTGTACAGGGCTGAGACGTGCATCCGCGCAACCCTGGAAGCAGCTCGCATATTCGACTTTCCGGTCAATCGCCTTATGTTTGAGGTGACAGAGGGCGAACGCGTGGATGATCCGGATCATTTGAAATCCATTTTCCAAGAGTACGAGCGCCAAGGCTTCACCACGGCTATCGACGACTTCGGATCTGGCTATTCTGGCCTCAACTTTCTGGCGATGTTCCAGCCGCAAGTCATAAAGATCGATATGGCGCTCACGCGCGGAATCGACAAAGACCGAGCGCGGCGCGCCATAGTCGAAAGCATCGCTTTGCTTTCAAACCGGCTGAACATCACCGTTGTTGCTGAGGGAATTGAGACTAGCGAGGAGCGCGATGCCCTACTGGAGTTGGGAGTTGAACTCATGCAGGGTTATTTATTCGCCAGGCCAGTGATTGGGGCGCTGCAATCGATGCCGCTGGAGCTGGTCTGCCCATAGACATCTCGTGTCCCTGGCCCCACATAGCGCAGATGCCTGACCTTGCCCCTCAAGTCCACTGTGCAACGGCTTGAGGGGCAGCTGTTACAGCAGGCCGAATAGTGCTTGTCGGTCAGCGATGGCAAGTCAGCGGATGGCGTGTACACTCTCATGCAATCGCGACTTCGCCCTTACGCCAAATCCTTCAAAATTCAGGTCACCCAGGAGTACGACCGCCCGGCACTTCGACTGCCAGCGTCGTACTTAGCCACAACATCTGATAGCCAACACACGGCGGGCCTGTAGAGAACGTCTGACCAGTCGCTCAAAAAATTATAACCACTGCCGATACATCGATGATAGAGGCACGCCTCCCCTTTCATTGCTTGGTACGATATGTCACAGCCTAACTTTCCCAAGGGATCCCATAGGAGCCCGACTCTTACAAGCGTGGCGCTTGTCAGAAGATCTCTGGTCAATTTCGCGAGGCTGTTGGCTTTTGTTTTTGTTCTTGCAAGCTGTCTGCTTATCTACGTAGCGCAAAATCTCGACAGCACAGAAGAACAAGAAAGCGCGTTTTACGCTAAGAAAGCGGTGCAAACTCTCCAGAAAAACCTAGTAATGACTGTCAAGGATTACGCTTTTTGGGGCGATGCCTACAAACATTTGCATACAGCCATAGACACCGACTGGGCCTTCCGCAGGCAAAACCTTGGATCGACGCTCTACTCTGACTTTGGCGTCCAAGGCGTGTTCGTTGTGAACGCGTTGGATCGCACCGTCTATTCGGTGGTAAGAGGAAAGCTAGTTGCAACCAAGGCTGCCGATTGGCTTGGACAGCCCGTCGGAGCCCTTCTTGATCGGGCTAGGGCAGGCGCGAGAAGTGAGACCCCGGTGGCAACATTTGTCGATGTTGGTGGTGTGCCTGCTTTGGTTGTGGCGGCCGCTTTAACGCCAGGGGCTGATCCGACTGTTGAGAGGGATGATGGGCCAGCCTCGGTTTTGTTCTTCGTTGAAACGCTGGATAGCAGTAGATTGGAGACGATAGGCAAAGAGTACGGGGTTGAAGAGTTGCACTTGTCCACGTCCGATGAGATTGAGGGGGCGTCTATTCTGCCTCTGGGTAAGGACGGGGCCGCTGGCCGACTTCACTGGAACCCTGCGAAGCCTGGCCGCCACCTGCTTAGTTTCATGCTGCCGCTTGTCGCCGTTGCCGCCTTTCTAGCTTGGCTCATGACGTGGGCGATACTTCGCCGAACAACAGTTGCTGCCCTCGCCTTGGACTTGAGCTTTGAGTCCCTGAAGCAAAGTCAGGCGGCGCTTGCAACCAGCGAAGCACGTTTTCGCGATGTCGTTGGGGCTAGCTCGGACTGGATATGGGAAATCGACAGAGACTGGCGATTTACTTACCTTTCCGAGCGGTTTGAAAGTGTGACAGGGCTGCGCAGAGACGATTGGATCGGTGCAACCATTGATGACCTGCTCCATACCGACCTCGGCGCGATATCTCAATGGCTAAGCATCCCAAACCGTCGACACAACATCAGCGTGCAATGTAGCTACGTTGACATTAGAGACAACGCCCGAATTACTCGACTATCGGCACGCGGATTAATCCGTGAGGGATTTCGAGGCACCGCAACGGACGTAACCGACGAAGTTGAAGCGCGTCGGCGTATTGAATACCTGTCGCAACACGACGCTCTGACCGGACTGCCAAACAGGACTCGGCTACAAGAGTTCCTCGACGGGAAACTTAAGTCTGCGCCCTCCCAAGAACAGCCTTTGGTGATGCTCAGTCTCGACCTTGACCGCTTTAAGCCTGTAAATGATCTGCTCGGCCATGCCGCCGGTGATCAAGTTCTTAACGAAGTCTCTCGTCGGTTGGGCGACTGCGTCCGCAGCGGTGACCTGGTTGCGAGAATTGGTGGTGATGAGTTTGTATTGATTCTTAATGATGTCAGCTCCCCAGACGAGGTGGAGGCGGCGTGTCGGCGCTTGATCGATTCTATTGAACAGCCAATAGCGATTGAGGATCAGGAGGTTTTTGTGAGTGCGAGCGTTGGCATTGCCATGGCCCCCCACGACGCTATTCAGGCAGCGGAGCTGCTGCGGTATGCCGACATTGCGTTGTATGAGGCTAAAGCCGGAGGGCGCAATACATGGCGATTCTATGCCAGCGACATGAATACAAAAATCATCGAACGCCGCCAGCTCGAAAACGACCTTCGTTACGGGATAAAACATGGAGAGTTGCGCCTGCATTTCCAACCCCGCTTCCGCATTAATAATGGAGAACTGGTTGGAGCGGAAGCTTTAGTGCGCTGGCAGCACCCCAAGCGAGGCCTGATTTCGCCGGATACATTTATACCTATCGCTGAAGAAACCGGACTCATCCTCCCACTTAGCAACTGGGTGCTAACAACGGCCTGCGCAACCGCAGCTCGCTGGCCAGAAAACCTCTTTGTGTCGGTTAACTTATCTTCCACCGAATTCCAACGCGGTAATTTGGTTGAGCGAATCGGCAAAGCAATCGAGGACACTGGACTCGAAGCGAAGCGCTTGGAGTTAGAGGTAACCGAAAGCGTTATGCTTGAAGACGCTTCTGGAGCTCTTGAAGTGATGCGAGTTCTGAAAGATTTAGGCGTGCGCATATCCATGGATGACTTTGGAACCGGCTACTCATCCCTCAGCTACCTACGTTCGTTTCCGTTCGACGGGCTCAAAATAGACCGCAGTTTCGTCAGCCGACTGGGTGAAAGCGAAGACGATAGATCGATCATTCAAGCCATTGTAGGCCTGGGCCGCGCATTGTCTTTGACTGTAACTGCGGAAGGTATTGAAACCATCGAGCATCTTGATTTACTCAAAGCAGTCTGTTGCGATGAGGGCCAAGGGTATTTCTTGAGCCGACCTTTAGAGAGCGATGCTTTCGACTCCTTACTAATGGCGAAGATACCGGTGGGTTAGATTTAACACTCTAGTTGTTTGTCTCGCGAACACCTATCACTGTGGGAAAGGTAATAGGTGACGGTTCGCCAACCATTGCCGCACCAGTTACCCCCCGTATAACTCAGCCTGAGGCGCGCGGGTGAGCATGCGCGCAACTTGAACGGCAAGGTGGTTTTCGATGGTTTTACGGGCTACAAAACAGGCTTGGAGAAAGGCATGACCGAAATCGAGCCTCATCCGGTTACTGTCAGCAAGTTTTTCTGGGCGTTGTCAGTTAGCCTACGGATTCCACGCCATTCGGCCACTCATTCCACTAACATCGGGCCACCTGTTCCACGCTTATCCGGCCGGGCAGTCGGAGCGCAGCGACGCAGATTTGCATTGTTTACCCGCTGTCGTCAATTTCGTTGAGCGCCTGCGCATCGATTCGCCCTTCAGTTCGAGGCGGTAAGCGTTGTGTACTACCCGGTCGAGGATCGCGTCGGCCAAGGTCGGCTGCCGATCAGCTCGTGCCATTTGTCCACCGGCATCTGGCTGGTCACCAGTGTTGAGCGATGGCCGTAAAGGTCGTCCAGCAGTTCCAGCATGTTGCGCCGTTGCGCAGCGGTAAACGGAGCCAAGCCCCAGTCATCCAGGATCAGCAGATCTGTCTTGGCGTATCCGGCCGTAACCAGGGGCCGCTGCCCAGTTGCAGGATCAGTGACTGTCCGGGCCACGGGGACTGCGGTAATCGATGTCCTCTAGGCAAGCGTTATGACGCAGTCGGGCCGCTTTAGACGACTACTCATGGCTGAGGCGGTACTCTTGCCAGAGCAGAGCCAGCATGACACCGGGGTGGCGCAGTTCAGCGTGAGCCTTGGTATCGGACGTTGATCCCTGGGAACCGCAGGCGGTGGTGGGAAAAGACGTCGTTGCAGCTCGGTATCGGTCACAGCCGAGGGCCAAATCAGCCCGCTGGCAGCAAAGCGATTGAGATAGTCACCGACGCTGGCTCGACTCACTTGCAAGCTGACGGCGATCTGGCGAGCAGACAGGCCGACCTCGAATTTGAGACGTAATACTTCTCTAATCTTACGCATGGATAAGCTTTCCACGACGACCTCTTTGCTTCGATAAAAGAGGTCGATAGTAGTGGATTAATCCTGCTTCGCTGCCTGCCTTAGGGGTGGCCAAATGGCCGTGGAATCCCCTCCCCGCGCGTCTATCGCAAGCGTCGCGTGGGCCACCGCATCCACGCCAATCTTGTGCGAAAAGGGAAACCGAATTTCCGCAACGTGGACGATAAAAACCTGCGATTTGCGTATCTTTAAAAAACTAGAGCCGGACGTCCCCAAGCTTACCGAGTCGTGCTGGCGGCAAAAGGACAAAAGGCCCGGTTGGACGCTAAGCAAGGTATTTTGAAAAACGCCGACACGTCGATTTATAACTCCATATATCGATCACGAATTTTAAGTATTTCGTCCAGATGCTCCAAGAAAATGGCCACAACAGCAGGGTCAAAGTGTACGCCAGCCCCGTCATTTATATGTTGGACAGCATCATCGATTGACCAGGCCACTTTATAGGGGCGGTTTGAAGTCAGCGCATCGAATACATCCGCAACCGCAACAATACGCCCCTCCAGAGGTATTGCGGCTCTCGACAACCCCTGTGGATAGCCACTGCCATCCCACTTCTCATGATGTGTCAGCGCAATGCTGCGAGCCATACAAATGAGTGGAGCGTCGCCTTGCTCAAGAATTTTCGCGCCGATACGCGAATGGGTTTTCATAATCTCCCATTCATCGTCATTGAAATTTCCAGGTTTGAGCAAAATTCGGTCAGGAATACCAATTTTTCCAATATCGTGCATCTGGCTAGCGTATTGCAAAAGCTCGCATTGTTTGTCAGAACAGCCTAAATATTTAGCTAGCAAGGCGCTGTACTGACTCATGCGCAGAATATGAAAACCTGTTTCGTTGTCTCTATACTCGGCAGCACGTCCCAAACACTGCACAGCCTGAATTCGAGCATTATTGAGTTCCTGCGTCCGCGTCTGAACCAATTGCTCTAATAGCGTGTGGTTGTCGTGCAAAAGCCGATGAGCTATTTGCGCATCTAGCAAATTTCGCACCCGCATCAAGAACTCTACACGGGAGAATGGTTTGCTGACGAAGTCGCGGGCGCCCGCAGCAAGCGCTTTCAACAGCTCATCCTTACCATTCTGTGCGGTCAGGATGATCACAGGAGGCAGCAGTGGGTCATCCAGTGCCTGTAACTGCTCCAACACCTTGTACCCGTCAAGATACGGCATGTTGATATCAAGCAAAATGAGGTCTGGACGTGCCTCTAGGTAATGCGCAATAACCTGCCGGGAGTCTTGGATTAGGACAGGGGCTGGATAGCCCTGACGGACGAGCATTTTTTCCAGTAGCTTAAGATTACTGGGTTCGTCGTCTACGGCAAATATACGGGCCTGCATAACAGGTGGGTGACTCATGCCAACTCCTCGACGCCCAGATTAAGGTGCCGGTTCAATATTTCAAGTAACTGATGAAAGTTTATCGGCTTGGTTAGATAACTATCGAATCCGGCTTGCTGTGCTCGCTCAACATCAGATGGCATGGCATTGGCCGTGACGGCAATGACTGGCACTACGCGAGTGCGGGGATCTGACTGAAGAATGGCTAGTAATTGGTAGCCGTCCATTTCCGGCATGTTGATGTCGAGCAAAATCAGATCGGGTGTCTGGGTGAGGGCAATTTCGAGTCCCTGCGCCGGGGAGCTAGCAGTGAGGACTTGAATATGAGGGTGCTTTTTAAAATACGTGCTGATCAGTTTCAGATTGATCGGATTGTCGTCCACGCACAGCACGCGCTGAGCTGCAAAGTTGTTGCCAGCCTGCCGAATGCGGATGCAGTCAGGCTCAATGGTGGTGCTTTGAGTGAGTGCTTCGTCAGCATATAGTTCAAGCCAGAACGTACTGCCCTGACCTTCAATGCTATTGACGCCAATGCTACCCCCCATGAGTTTCACCAGACGTTTGGCAATGCTCAAGCCAATGCCAGTCCCTTCTATTTCGCTGTATTCCGCATCAAGTCGACTGAATGGCTGAAATAACTCATCGATACGAGTTGCGGGAATCCCCATCCCAGTGTCAGAGACTTCAATACGCAACATGCCCACATCGCAAGGGGTCGCTTTTAGCGTTATCTGACCACCAACTCGATTGTATTTCACTGCATTTGAGAGCAAGTTCAGTAGCACTTGTTTCAAGCGCATGCGATCAGCTTTTACAATGATTTCCTCGGAAATGAAAAAATGGGTCGATAGGTCGCGAGCATCTGCTAAAGGCTGAATAAGGCTCCAACACTCAGCCACAATACAGTGAAGTGCTACAGGCTCTATAGACAGGGTGAGGCTGCTGGATTCAATTTTGGCTAAGTCTAAAATTTCATTGATCAACGCCAACAGATGATCACCGCCGTTGAGAATCTCCCGGACGCTATCAAGTTGATCGGCACCCAGACTATCGTCGCACTCAAGCATTTGGGCGAAGCCGAGAATAGCATTCATCGGCGTACGCAATTCATGACTCATGCTCGATAGAAAATCAGTTTTAGCCTGATTAGCTGCATTGGCAGCCACCTTGGCTTGGCCAAGTTCTCTATGGCGTGCAATTTCTTCGCTAAAGTCAGTAAAAATATTAAATCCGTACTGGAACTGACCTTGTTCATCCTTAACAAGACCTACACAACTATTAGAGATGAATTCAGAACCATTTTTTCGTCTAAGAGGTAACTGTCCTTGCCAATTGCGTCCTTCTGAAATGCTTCTCAGCAATTTTTTTGACGACGGCGACTCTTTGTCGACGATGAAATTCTTGAAATTTTGCCCAAGGAGATCAACATCTTCGTATCCTAACTCGATACGTAGCGCTCGGTTTTGATAGAACATATGACACCTATCATCGAAAATGCCGATGCACTGCTCGCTAGACTCAAAAATCTGCCCGAATAGGGTAAGTCGGTGCTCTGCTGCTTTGCGCTGGGTAATGTCTTGAACTTGGCAAACAAAATGCAGCGGCTGCTGATCGGCATTGCGAACCAAAGAAATATTAAGCTCGGCGATGACCGTCCGTCCGCCCTTGGTGAAGTACCGATTCTCAAATTGTTGAGGCACACAGTCATTACAAATAAAACGATTAAGAACCTCTTGATAATGGTTTAAATCATCAGGGTGGATAATTGCTTGAGGGAAGCTTTTCAACAACTCATCGTTGCTAAAATCAAACATCGCACAGAGCGTTTGATTTAACTGCAACCAGCGGCCATCCAAACCGATCAATGCCATGCCTATGCCAGAGGAGTCGAAGGCGCTGCGAAAGCGCAATTCGCTCTCCTGAAGGGTCTGCTCTACGATTTTTAATGCATGTATATCCTGAGTGACGCCAAAAAGCCGAATTGCTCGCCCATTGACATCGAACTCCGCCTCTCCACGCTGAAGTAACCAGTGCCACGACCCATCAGGCCAAATCGCTCGATGCTCGACTTCGTATGTGTCGATATTCGAAAGCATGCGATTAATACTGTTGAGTACATGCGGAAGATCATCCGTATGAATAAGGCTCAAAAATGTTTCGTAGCTGACTTCTGCAAATTCCTCTGTGCGCCCAAACAGACCTATCATCGAAGAGGATAGCTGGAAGGCGCGCGACCTCATGTCAAACTCCCATGTGCCGACTCGACCCGCAATCTGGCTGCGCTGAAGACATTCATGGCTGACTCGGAGGGCCGTCTCATTCGCTTTGTGCTGAGTCATGTCAGTGCGTATGGAAATGTACTGTATGGGTTTCCCCTGCTCGTTGAGGAACGGTACGATGGTGGTCTCAACCCAATACAGTTGCCCGTCCTTACGTCGGTTACAGACTTCGCCATGCCAGATTTTACCGCAGCGAATAGTCATCCACATATCCTGGTAAAACTCGTGAGGGTGTATACCCGACTTTACAATGCGATGAGTTTTCCCAATAAGTTCTGCGCGGCTATAACCGCTTATTTCACAAAAACTATGGCTTACATGAAGAATGCGCCCTTGGGTGTCAGCCAAACTGACAGTCGAGTGTTGGTCGATCGCGTGGCGAAAGTTTTTCAAGCGCGCTCGGGCCCTCTCGGCGTCCTTAACACATGTTTGATGACTCCTCCTACGATTTTGCGCTGCCCCTGCGCGTTGTTTGGCAATGTCGGCTAGCAGTCCGGGGGCAATCTGCTTAGCATGCCAGTCGAGTAGAACGAGCGCTTTGGCCTGACGAAGTTGGAATATGCAGTCCTCACTGAACAACGCAATTACCGGTAAGTCATCAGTTTCCGGCCATTGTTTTGCGATCTCCGCTATCTCCAACACATGGGAGCATGCATCGGTCAGATCAATAATAAGAACGTCCGGTCGCACCTGCCCTAGGGTTTGCAGCGCATGATCTACCTCGCGATTTAAAATGATCTCTAGACCCTCTTCATTTAATGCATCGACGAGCAGATCAGCATGCACATCATCAGATAGAAGTAATATCTTTGGCAGTGCAGATTTTTCTGGCTGATTGAGGTTGAGGCGGCCGATCAATTGCTCAAGCGAACTACGCTGATGTATTAAATGGTGGGCGCCCATGCCAATCCAATAGCGTTGTTGCACTACGGTGCTGTGATCATCGGTGATCACGATCCACTCATTACAGTTACGCGTTTTGTCCAATAGCAATGTGTGTTGCAAATCTTCAAGTGATTCAAGCCAAGTCAGCTCGGACAGCAGGCAATCGCTATTTCTCAATAAGGGTAGGCACTCAACATCAGTGCAGGTTATGAGCGTGGAGCCTTGAGCGTTTAATTCCTCAGCGAGGGGCGCCAAACTCAGTAAAAACGTGCCTAATGTATAGACGCCCAACAATGGTGGCTGATTACCCTTCTTCATGCTGAAATCCGTCATGGTAATAACAGTCTTAAATTATCGTGAGCCAGTCGGCTCTCTTGATTTTTCGTTCAGACGGAGTGCAAAATCACGGCTTCAATGCCGAGTTTCTCGTGATTTCAAAAGCCTGCATGCCGCGTTGGTCAATCTGGAAATAGACATCGCGGTGCCCAAGTTCGAATCAGAACAATCAGTGGTAGGCCCTCGTAACCAGGTCTACACCGAAAAACTTGCCACCAATCGATTCAGGTCAACGGCAAGTAAGGAAAGTTCATAGCTGGCCGCTGATGTTTGACTGGCGGCAGACGAGCTTTGTATGGATAAGTCTCGAATACTGATAAGGTTCTCATCTACGGATCGAGCGACCTGCGCTTGCTGCTCAGAAGCAGCAGCAATCATCAGATTTCGATCATTGATTTCGGAGATAGCGACCGCTATTTGCTCAATCGCAACCCCCGCCTCACGGGCGATCAGCAGGGTCGACTCAGCTTCTTCGCTGCTTTGCTTCATTGACTGTACGGCCGTAGAGGAATCTTTCTGGATACTTTGGATCATCTGCTCTATTTCTTGGGTCGATGACTGGGTACGGTGCGCCAGCGCCCTGACTTCATCGGCGACCACTGCGAATCCACGTCCCTGCTCTCCCGCACGTGCCGCTTCGATGGCAGCGTTCAAAGCCAAGAGGTTAGTCTGCTCGGCAATTGAGCGAATCACATCAAGAACCTTAGCGATGTTCTGTGTTTGATTTGCCAAACCTTCGACTTCCACGCCGGTCTGCCCAACGGTGCTACTTAGCTTTTGAAGCGAAGCAATCGTCCGGCCGACACGCTCCTGGCCAGTATGGGCAGAACGTTCGGAGGCTTGGGTGGATTTGGAGGCCGAGACAGCGTTGCGTGCGACTTCCTCGACGGCAGCAGTCATCTCATTGACCGCTGTAGCAGCCTGGTCGGTTTCCAGGCTTTGGCGTTGTATTCCAACGTTCGACTCGTTGGTAATCGCGCTCATCTGTTCGGCGGCTGAAGCCAATTGGCTGGAGGATTCAGAGATATGTTGGATCGTATTCTTGAGACTTAAACGCATCGCTGCGGTTGCGTTTTGTAGGTCAGTTATCTCGTCGGCACCATCAACCTCCACGGGAGTGCGCAAGTCGCCGTTAGCTATTTTGCGAGTGCTGAGCAGCAGTGCCAAGATCGGTTGGCTGATACTTCGAGTAAACACGACCGCAACTACGATGGTGAAAAAAATAGCGAGGACGCTCAGGACAATGGTAATCATCAATCCACTTTTGAAGCTGTCGTCAGCAATTTTGCCTGACTGCTCAGCACCTTTCTCATTGAGAGCAATCAATTCCTCAATAGAGGCTTGCAATGCGACAGCTTGAGGTTTGGTAGTATTTTTGACAAAAGCTGCCATCTCTGGATATGACGCTATTTTGCTTAGTTGTACAAGTTCGTCGACCTTGGCTTGATACGCGACTACATTTACCTTCACTTGATTGAATAATTCTTGTTCGGCAACACTAGAAACCAAATGTGTATACGCTTCAGCCGTTTGGGTTAATGCGCGCTTCGTGAGATCAATTTTTTGCAGAGAGCCTTCGCTCAATCTGTCATCGTCCATCACGTAGCGCCTACTATCCACGCGGTAAAGCAGTGCTGCCGTTTCTATTTTTCCAGCCTGTAAAACACTGGGAAGCCAATCGGTCTGCAGCTGGGACGCAGACTTGTGCACGTCGTTAAGCTTAGAGAGAACAGTTACGGCCAGTGCGATCAAGATAGAACAAATAACGCCGAAACTGAGAAGGGCTCTCGCGGCTAGTCTTACGTTACGTATTTTCATATCATAATTCTCGAAACATTACACTGCGGTGAATGGCGCTCAATGTGCCATAGTTGGTCAGTATGTATTGATTAGATTAGCACCTGCGGATTTAGACCTTCCCTCCTCGAGCTAACGTTATCGACGACCGCAGCGATATTGACTGAATAGAATCAATGACGTTTCTCCCAAAACTGTTTGGCCAGTTCGCTCATTGTCGAAGATAACTGTGCAACAGCTGCTGCGCTTTCGAAATTGCTCAGTACTGTCTGGACGTTAGCATTAGCGGTATCTCGAATGCTGTTGATACTGCGGTTAATGTCCTCACTAACCCCGCCTTGCTGCTCGACAGCTGCCGCTATCTGCGCATTCATATCGGTGATTTCATTTACTCGCTTCCCGATACCGTTAAGTGCGGTGGCGGCGTCTTGGGCATGACTGACACTGGAGTGTGCTTGCTGGCTGCTCTGCTCCATCACAGTCACGGCAGCGCGGGCCCTTTCTTGCAAAGCGCTGATCATGCCTTGGATATCTGTCGTTGACTGCTGAGTACGGGCCGCAAGGTTGCGTACTTCATCCGCCACCACGGCAAACCCTCGCCCCTGCTCTCCGGCGCGAGCAGCCTCAATCGCAGCATTCAGGGCTAGTAAGTTGGTCTGATCGGCAATACTGCGAATTACGTCCAACACCTTCGAGATTTCATTGCTTTGACCCTCAAGCTCATGAATAACTTGTGCGGCCTGCTGAATCTCACCTTCCAGTTCGGTAATAGACTGACTGGTATGAGCAACCAAGCGTTGTCCCGACGAGGTTTCGCTGTAAGCCCTTCCCGCTCTATCGGCAGCATGTTGAGCGTTGGCGGCCACTTCCTGAATACTAGCAGCCATCTGATTAACAGCCGTCGCAATTTGGTCTGTCTCTGCGTGTTGCTCGGCGGTCAATAAGTTGCTTATCTCGATCTCACTAAGAAGCCGGTTGGCGTGCTCCCCCAGTCGATTGGACGCATCGCCAATGCGTCCAATAATAGATCCTGTTTAAGACTCCATCATCTGTAAGGCGAAGTCTATTTGGCCGAACTCATCGCTACGTCCTGTGTAGAGCAACTGGCTAAGGGGATTATCTGCAATAGCCAGGGCCCTTAGAGTGAGGCGATTCAGAGGAGACAACAAGGCCACGATAGCGACTGAGCTCAAGCCGCCAGCTAAGAGCATCGCAAGCATCGTGCCGCTGAAAGTCATAGGCATCATAAAATTTGCCACTGCCACGCTGACCAGATTGCCCATCCAAACAAGCAAAGCCAATTTAATCCCAAGACCCGGCGACCACTTTCCTGGTAGTGATTTACCCTCTCTCAAATGCGCGTATAACTTTTTCGCAGCCAGAATCTGCGCAGGTTTTGGCTTGGTTCTTATGGACTGGCATTCAACAACTTTACCATTCTTGCTGATAGGTGTGACAAAGGCGCTGACCCAGTAATGGTCACCGTTTTTGCAACGGTTTTTCACTAAACCCATCCATGAGCGACCTGCTTTCAGCGTAGCCCACATGTGCGTAAAAGCGGCAGGGGGCATGTCCGGGTGTCTTACGATGTTATGTGATTGTCCCAATAGCTCCGCTTCGGTGAAACCACTGATATTGATGAAGTCATGGTTAACGTATGAGATATGGCCTTCAGGATCGGTCGTCCCGGGACAGTTCCAGATTACGTCCCGTCACAGGGAGGTTTTGGCGCATAAATAGTCCTGTAAATATTAGAGTTCACAACGGGTGGCACCACGATATAAGACCAATTAACTATGTCTCCATTTGGATAAGTGAGTTTCCGACCTTAAATAAGTCTAGAATTGGCGCCCTTAAACTGACGCCAATATTACTCCCTTGTCTATTAAGAACACTGCCGAACTAGAATCATATCCTAAATACCTCTATTTTCTGATTCGGATAATGTCATAGGAATAAAACTCTGCGCAATGCTCTTAGGAGTATATATGTATATAGATACCATTCATCCGAGTGAATTTTGAAATAGTATTGCGAAAGAAAACAGAAAGCCTTCATGCCGAAGAAGTCGGCGCCGCGCAATCCGTAGGTCACTAACAAGTACGAGCCTAAATACAATGAGCTTCAACTTCAGGTAATAGGCCAACCGGTTTTCTTGGCCGGACTAGAGTGACCATTGCAGTCGGCATGTTGCTCAGACCGCTTTTAAAAGTATTCAGATTTTTATCAACATAAATCAAGACTGCACAAAGCGGCCACTTGTCTAAAGGTAAACTGTCTTCAGTTGCCTCTACAAGTTCTGTTAATAATTCAAAAATAGCTTTTCACTCTATCATTTCCATGAGTAAAGCTTCAGCCGAAATACCCGCCTTTATCGGCCAGTCGCTTTGTTTACCCATTAGGTTATGTGGCAGCGTCAGGCCAAAAGTGAACGCTTTAGGGCGTTCAACTGCCATGAGATTACGTATGCACCAGGCATGTAGGAACGCCTCTAGAGCCTCATGGTCAACATAACCTTCGACAGGCACGATGAAGGCTTTCAGGCGTTCACCTTCGAGCGCAGACATAAGCCGAACAGCCGCAGCCGCAACCTCGGGGAGACTCTGCAAACGCTCGGTAATGCGGGACGGAAACACATTGATCCCACCCACCTGTACACACTCATCGCGGCGACCTTCAGGCAGAAAATGTGTCTGACCCAGCCACTTCAGTTCATCGTCCAATTCATATTCAGTGCCAGTTTCACACTCTGCCAAGGTGGTGGCATTATTACCGCGTTGCCATCGAGGAAGTAATTGGAAGGGTGAGTCGGGATTGCTTCGAACACCAATTCCAGCTGTCTCACTTGAGCCATATACCTCGACCATGCAATCAATGCCTTGATTTTGCAACTCGCGAATTATCGTAGGGTCGCATGGGCCAGTAGAGGTGATGGCTTTAGTCCCCGCCGGAAAGCTGGTGCCCTGACGACTTAGTTGTCGCCAGATAAACGGAAAACCAATCATCAAGTCGCCTGCCCGCAGTTTGCGCTGGTGGATCATCGCGAGTGCTTTCGGCGCGCGTATTACGGCTGGTAATTGCAGCTGTAGCGGCAACAGTATGCTGAAAATAAAGCCATAAATATGGTGGCATGGACTGAGTGCGATGATTCGTTGCGTCGGCAGGTTAGAGCTGGAGCCAAAGTACTCAGCAAAAAAAGATGTCTCCGTGACTAGGGCATCCCACTGCTGCAAGCATTGCTTAGGTGTACCCGTGCTTCCGGACGTAGCAAACGTAACGTTCTCAGTTCCTCGACGGCGGGCAGTTGCAACCAAATCTGCCCACTCCCCTAGGGTCTTAAAGCGCAGCAGATAGTCTTCAAGACCACTCTCATAGATGTTGAAGAACATTGCGACACACGTCGCTAGACTCAGGAGCTCCAGTGAGTCGGCGCCGATTGCTATCTCGTCTTGGTCGAGCGGGGATGTTTCCTGCATTTCACCTATCAGGGTCGACGCGCTCCAGCGCTCGCTACCCGTCTGGTGTGAAGATAGGTGACGCAGGGCTTTGAGCTCGTCAGCCAGTAGCGAGATTATGACAGCCAGGATGCTGGCTTTATCCAGTTCAAGTCGGTTCAAGATGATCCCTGCTGGCTGATTAACGTAAAAGAAGGGTCAGAGACGCTTGACGAAAACCCAATAGGTTTCGCCGGTTAAGGCCTTCTTCATGTGCACTTTTACTTTGGTGGGCTTCATTTGATAGTCGAAGACATATTCGAACATCGTATTGAGGTTGCCATTCTTGACGCCGTCGGCAAAGCGGCCTTGGAACTCGGGTCGATTGGTGCAAGGTGCTACATCACGGAAAAAGTTTTTACCTATTACTTCGCCCGGCTTGCGGCCGGTAATGTCCCCTTCCGCAGCGTTGTACTGCAAGATTTTACCGGATGCGTCGAGCTGAATAGCGCCAAATGCAACCTTGTCGAGCTGTCCAGCCGACATCTTGGCGAGAGTATTCTCGATGTCATTAGATCCAAAGCTTATCAATTGCATGGGTAACTCCTGCTGCTTAACTGCAGCGACATTGTTCAAAATCGTACAAATCTGTACAAACAATATCTTATGTACAGGGGTTGTACAACTCCGGTTTTAAGCAGTTGGTCATTTGTGAATGTGCTCAGGATTAGCGTCCCCGGCCAAGACTGGTCGTGCTCGGCGCGGTTTCAATCATCAGATTATTGGGGGGCTGAGTCGCCTCAGCGAGAGGGAAATGCTAGGTCGCTTACCTGCATTGAGTCCACTGGACGCTACGGCATGGAAATGGGTTGTCACGTCACACTTGTGAAAGACGCCGCCGCCGCGTTCAGTGCAGAATCCAAGCGTGCTGGGTATCACATGGCATCCCTCTATGTGGATCTATGCCCCCACAGGCCTGGCGGCGGAAACTTGCTCACGATTCCTCGAAGGGTTGGTGACACTCCTTAGCCAAGCCTTGGCGGACTTTCCCAATCAACCATTGAAGAATTTGCGCCCGGTATTAGAGGCTGGCATTAGAATCAAGCATGGACTGAAAAAATCTCCGAAGATTGCTCTCTTGGCATTCATCTACCTGAAGCATTACTACCTCGGTTGCGAACAAGGTGAGTCGTCACTGAAGAAGGGTGATGTCGAGCTTCTCAACCAGCCTAGCCTGGAGTCGCTGATTGCTCAGGCCATAGCGGGTTCCGATACAGAGTGGCCACCTTCTGAACACCTAAAGCACCTGAACGGCTACTACGGTCAATGCTTCAAGCCCACAGGAATCAAGGTGCCACTGCAGGTCGAAGCTTGTATGGCCCTCGCGCTGGTAGAGCGGTACCGAGTAGCAGGTCAATTCCAATATGCGAAGGAAGCATTGGCCGCCGCCGCAGTAGATTTCCCGCGACTACCTTACATGAGGGAGGTTCAGCTTGACCCAGACACCGCTATTCGCTGGCTTGACATCATCTATCCGAAACGTGCGCCAGGAAAAATCTCGACACTTGAATGTTACGGTCTGTAGAAGATCGACGGGTTTGGTAAGGTGGTAGGTGTGATCGAATTGCCATTCGCAAAGGATGTCTGCTAATGACCCGAATTCTGCCTCATCTGATCGGCAGCTATGGGTCGCTTTCTGCCGGTCTTAACTCCGGTGTGCTGGTCAAGTCGAATGCGAACACACCGATACTAAGACTAGCAGCAACCATAACCTCTAGCGGTAGATCGACAATGGGGTCAACACTTCCATCTCCTGCGTCACGGCATGTCGCTGTTCAACATTGACTGTTCGCACTCACGTCTGTGCGATCATTCGTCATCTCTGCCCTCCTTGGTTTCCGCTGCGGTAGGGACAGGTGAACATGAGATATGGACAGCACAGCGAACCCCAAACCAACGATCGCCAATCAACTCTCCTGTGGCACTGCATACCTCGCAGACAGTCAACGACGCCTCTACCGCCCTCCTCACCATTTCTCGGCAGACCTCGTCACCGCCATGGTAAATGAATCGCAGCTCGCCCCATTTTTCTTTGATCCGCACTACGGTAATTGCTGGAACTTCGGAATGCGCATCTAGATAAATTTTGAGTTTTGCGCACAGGTCATCCAAAAGCGTCAGCCAGCCTGGGAAACATCCAATTTCACAGAGATTTGGATCGCCCAGCAGCGAGGGATAGCGTTCGCGCAGAATCGGCAGAAGATCGCTAGTCATGGTTCCTCCGGAAGTCACGACCGCATTTTTCTGCCAAGGCAAAAACAGTGGGAACGCCGGCGCTTTTCCGCGCCCCACGTCCCGCGAGTACATAAATCATGTCTTCTGTCTCGAAAAAACAATCTTGGTATTTTCTCTGAAAACCCGAGAGAACCCCATGTGATGTATCGCTCTGCGCATCGGCCGCGTAGGTAGTCGAATTGGCATAAAGCACTGTTGGGCTCAAATCATCTTTTTCAAGCAGACGGACGAGGCGTGGAGTGAATTCAACATCGATGAGCATCCAGATTCTTACAATACAAAAAGACCGTGCGGGAAAAGTCTCAGATGTAATGCGCGCGAGCTCTGCATCGTTGAGCTCTGAACCGTGCCGCATCAATGCAGGCCCAAAGAGCAGCTCCCCCAGTAACTCATCATCCGAAACCGGCATTTTAGATTGCAGTTGTTTCTTATCGTCGGCGGCTGGGTTCATTCGAGGATCGCCAGGATAGTCTTGGCGCTGACGTTTTTCCTGACCCCCGGGCCGAGCAAAACGTAGGTCGTATTCTTGGTTTTAAACAAGTGCACTTCGCTATTAGAACGCTGAAAAGTACTGCGCACCCAATCGCCCCCGCGCCGCTTGCCAGCACTATGAAGTACAACATTAAAAGCATAGATGACATTCGGTTCCAAACCATCGGCAGAGAGCGAAGCACGATAGTCGTCAGGCACTTCAACGTGCGCGATTATCCACTCACGCACCACACAATACTGGCGGCCTGAACAATTCAAAATCGCTTCGGCTTCAGCCTGGGCATCATCCCCCTCAAAGCCAAGAAGTGGCTCGCCGTTGCCATGAAGAAATCCGGCAACGGCATTCAGTGAGTCAGACATTAAGTAACTCTCAAAATTAATACGTTTAGGTTATTCGCCCGCTCGGCTGTAACTCATTTCTGCTTGCTTGTTTAGCTGCAAGGCTTTGAGCAGCAAGTGCCCGACACTGCGATCCAACCTCATCCGATCCATTCGCTGAGTCGTTGGCACCCGCCTGATCGTTGTCAATTATTTGAGCAATCGACAGCGGGATCTAAGTAGCAAAATGGATCAAGAAGCTCATGGAGTGAGATCGACTCTTCCGTCTCCAAGGGGTACGTCAGTGCGTAGCCCCCAAGAACCGTGGCCCAAATTCCTCGGTGGCCCAAGTGCAAATGACGTAACGACTATTGAATGTTTCAATGACGCTATAGCCGCTGATCATGGTTCTGCTCAAGACGCTTGAAGTATGGATAGCGTTGCCGTCGGCAAACCTTCCAAAGCGATCTCCAAAAACCAGGCCTACCGCGCAATATCCGTGAAGTCGGGCATGGCAAAGGTATGCCGTAATAGGCTCGCCGAAATTGATCCTCATGGCTGCTGCGACTACGCGTGGTACTACTGGCGCGTCGGCCTGGGTGAGTATCCGAGAGGCAAGAGCCTCTTTTCTTGTCTTCATATTCATTGGACTGAGTGAAACGGCCCGAGAGCACCATTCTCAAACCACCAATGTGCGACCACATATAGCCCTCCTCCCTCCACTTGGACGACCATGTATCCGTCGCGGTGCGATCTTTTTTCAATCGGAGGTGTATGCACAGGCAGTCCTTCGGGAAATCGATTGCAATGATCACAAAACATCAGCCCAGTCATCCTCGGCGGCCGCTCAAGTGCACAAGCCAAAAATCCAACAACGTCATAATCAGGAATTGCCTCCCGAGCTCTTTGAACGACGGTAGGCAGACGCGAAAACCTGAAGTCAGCCATGGTCGCTCCAAAAGTTTTGATCCGGTACCGGCTATACCTTGGGTCATTCCGATCCTGCAAAATAAAGGTCATTGAATATGCACCTCCAAGCCCTCTTTAAACCCAGTGCTCTCTCCTGGGTAACCTCGTGGATTCGAGATGATCCGGCAGCCCACAAGCTCAATATCAACAGCTTGATGCGTGTGTCCGAACACCCACACATCCGCCTTTTCAATTAACTCAGGCCAGTGGTTTGTGTACGCGGCAGTCAAATGTCCATCATGCTTGTCGCCGACAACCGCAGGCGTTGGAGAGTGGTGAGTCACGACAACAGTCGGGCCAGAAAATGGTTTTTCCAGTTCTTGAGTTAGCCAGGCGCGAGACTTTTTGTTTCGGGTGACAAGGTCATCCGGGTGCAAGCGTCGAAAGGTAGAATCTGCCCGAATCAATCTGAAATCATTCATCCACTCCCACGCCAAATTGCTGGCTGCGACTGCATCGCCGGTCGATGAAAAATCAGTCCAGGCTGTTGTTCCAAGAAAACGAATTTGCTGCCAAACAAATACTTCGTTTTCGAGTACGTGGACATGGGGCGCGGCTGCGTCTTTCATTTTTTTCAGCGTTTTGTCGATGTGACCTTTGTAATATTCATGGTTACCGCAAACATAAATCACGGGGCACGAAAACGTCTCGTTGGCCCAGGTCACGCCTCGGGCAAGGACGTCGATGTCACCCGCCAAAATGACAGCATCTGCATTTACGTTGGGCGGTTGAAACTCGCAAAATTCAAGATGAAGGTCTGAGTAGATCTGGATTTTCATTACGTCACGCAACTCGATTTAGCGGGATATAGGACAGTTTTGTAAGGGGAACCGGAGAGCCGAAATAGATCGACTAAACCCGGCGATTTCTCGATTTACATATATATTGATAGATATCTAATTCCTTAACGGGCAACCAATGGCGAGCCTCATGGATTCGGCCAATCCATCGATGTTCGCCGTCGCGGGCTACCGAGCAACTCGCTCGACGACGCAATCGTTGTCGTCGAATGACTATAAGCATTTGTGCGCAACGATGCAATCGCGGCATACCGTTTTGTTTTACAGGAACGTCTAAAATGTCGCTTCGCAACGCCTTTGCAGCAGCGCTGCAATTCCTGCGGGCCCACCAGCGATTATCTCAACTGGACATCTCCAAGCAGACCGACCCATCCCACGTGAGCAGATTAGAGTCAGCACAAAGATCTGTTTCTCTTGAGAAAAGCAAAGAGCTCGCCCAAGCACTGAATCTGGAGCCTCTCTCTTTCTTAGCGCTTGTGTATGCGTCTGAGAATAGGGAGTCGCCGCGTTCTGTTCTCCAGCGTGCTCACGATGACCTCGAATCGTTTGGCTTGTTGGATTCAGAAATCCCGGCGCAGCCGAGCAAGACGGATCATCCGCGAGTAGTTGAGTCAGCTGATTTGAAGCAAAAAATCGTCAAGCTTTTGGAGGAAGGGAATTCTCAGGCGCAGGTCGCCCGGATCCTTGGTGTGGCTAAGTCGACAGTTACCCGGCGCTTGCAGAAGAAAGAAGACAACTGACACCAAATGGAATCAACTTTATAGGTGCCATTGGCTGAGCCTTTTGATGATATTTGGCAGACAGGAAGCGAGTTCTGTTGGCAACGTTTTCGGCGCGGCCCCTTCACTCGCGTATACGTGTTAAACCTTATAGCGCATCGGCATGTGTTCTAGCAGAAGGTCGACAAGCGCTTTCGTTTTGGCGGCAGTAGCTGCGTTTTGGGTAAATCAGCACCGCCGCGCCTGTGAAATAGTTAGGAACGATAAGAATTGAGTCAGCACTTCAGCCAGAGCTCCCGATCCGGGCTGGCGCTGTCAAAGCGAGTCTTTGTTTCGGATATTCAGTTAGCAAATCCAAGCTGATTCAACTGCCCTTTCAGAAAGCTTTCTTTCAACACTTTCGGAAATGAGAACGCCAGCTTCCACATCACGTAGATAAAGCCGATCGGTACGACCAATCCCATCCATCCGCCCATCAACAGTCCAACGAAGCTGAGCGGAATGAAAAGCAACGCAAGCACGCCGGCGCTCAATCGCATCTTGCTGATCCACGTCTTGAATCCATTTTCTTCATAGATTTTCTGGCCGTCAGACTTTTTGATTGCAAACAAAATGTAGCCAAGTCGCCCCAGCTTCACGAAGTAAAATTCACCTTCGATGCCTGGCCGCACGTAGGACTGAACGAGCTGCCCTACCCCTACCTTTTTCACAAGTTTCGTGCTTCCGTCGTTCTGGGCAATGCGAAGGTAGGTGTATTCACTACCGTCTGGTTTGTCCTGAGATGGCCCAACCACTTCCAGCTTTCCGCTGACAACTGTTACTTCTGACATCACACGCATCCTTGGCCATTAATTTTTTGACATCAAAACGCCATTACGGCGAAATCCTAAGTAAGTCTTAGCACGACGTAAATTCAAATCTAAGAATCTCTTAGCTTTTGGGCAAAAGAGAAATGACGATTTTTGGTAAGCGTCTTAATCAGGCCAGGAAGGCGGTGGGTCTCTTTCAGGAAAGGCTGGGGATTCTCGCAGGGATCGAAGAGGCTTCTGCCAGCGCAAGGATGAACCAATATGAGAAAGGTGTTCACGAGCCTGGCGTGGGGACGGTCAAACAGATCGCTGAGGCCTGTGGTTACCCAGTGGCTTTCTTTTACTGCGAGCAGGATGATGAGGCTGAGCTGGTTGCCTTATTTCATAAATTGAAGAAGGGGCAGCGGGGGGAAGTGTTGGCTGCGGCCAAGAAATTAATTGATGGCTGACTTCAGACGAGACCGGACTGCTTTGGGGGTGATGTTGGGTAATACCAAAGCAACAAACAGCCTCTGGTAATTGGCTTCGCGTTGCGTGACGACCTCGGCGAAGCATCGCCGAGATCTTGCCGCACGGCAGTTAAAGACGGATCAGTGGATACTGCTGCTTCAAATTTCGTATTACTCTTCGGGCAAAACGAGTAACAACAACCACAGTTAAACATCCGAACGCAAAAGGCCAAGCTTTCCATCCTTGCTCACGCAATAAATCGAGAGTGGCAAGGCAAACTTGCCGCGAAGAATTGGCAATCCCGACCATGACCAACGGCAGAAGTACCCACGCGGCTATTTTACGTGCCAATGGCGATTCTACACGCAGCTTTGCCTGTTCTAGCAGTCGTTTAAGTTGATGCATTACGTCCATCCTGTTGTATTTCGCTGGTGGTGGTAGCTGGAGGTTTTATCATGGCATCGAGCGGGTTAGGCGCCTAACCAAACTAGGCCTTTAAAATTCACTGACGCTCCGAAAGTTGCTGACTCCGCCCCCCCTACAGTTAGAAATAGATGTGGGGTTGTCTGGGCATAGATGCAAAACAGTTTTGAACCCGATGGGATCTGAGAAGGCTGTGCTTGGGCATGAAAAAACTGAGTAAAACGCTGACGAACTTCGCCTCATGTTCGAACAAAAAGACTTATGCTGACGATAGAGGCTGATGCGCCCCTCATTCTTAAGTTCCCCCACTCGCTTACGGTCTTGATGGCACCCTTCAGGCTCTATACTTGAAAATAACGAGCACAAAATTCACTACAGATGTGCCTTCGTCTTTGGACGATAGCGTGAGCAAGACGGCCTCCCGGTTGCGATGGAGCGCTTACGAGAGCCTGATATCCGGGAGAGAGCTTTTGGCCCAGTGGTCAGGTGCTTCGCCGCTCAGGTAGGGTAAAACCTCGCGGGGCGTATCTGCGAAACGAGTAGTACTGTTACCTTTATCGTCATACCTGAACCGGTGATTGCCTCCGATGACCGCCCCCAAGGAAGCACGCTTGTTCGGATGCAAATCTCCCGCGGTCACTTTTGCAGGAAGGATCCTGAACTGGCCTAATGATTCTGGACACCTTCATCGGGCGCTATGATGGCGCCCAAATCAGAGGTGTAAATTGACTAAAGCCATGCGGGTTTCCTGCTCCACCGAGGTCAAGCTCAAGGCTGCCGCCTTGGTGTTGGACGAGAATAAGTCTGTCCAAGATGTCTGCGCCAACATGAATATCGGCCTGACCGCACTGCGTCGGTGGGTGGATCAGTTGCCCTATACACCCATCCGACCTCCGTACCTTTCACGTATGATCCTCAGAGGATGCGCAGTATGGCTCTAGAAGCCGGTTAGCCCGGCCCGAGGGATACGCCGGCTGGCCACATTGTTCGCAAAGTCGTTTGATTGGTCAACGGGTGGGACGAAGGATGAAATGGAAGACCAAAACTTTGGAGCAGATCGCAGTGATGATCTGCGGCGACAACACTGAAAGCTATTTTCAGTACCTCAGCGGCCCCAACCTGACACGCTTCTTCAAGGATGCGGACACCGACCTCGTCCATGATGGCGGAACTCGTCGATTCTGGGTGGCCAACGCCCTGGAAAAACTCCTCGACTTCCCTTCAACAAACGCCCAGATGCCGCCGGATGCCATGTTGCGTGTAATCCGCCTGCTGATGGACGCCGAGGATGCCCACAACGAGAAGCCACCCCGCCTGCTGGCTCTCAAGGCACTCAACGGCGCGATCAAGCGTGAAGGGTTTGAAGCCTTCTACGGTGACGATGACCAATGCTATGTCCGACATGTCGGAAGCGGCACGGTAGCGAGCGAATCGGCAAGCCCCCACCGGCCTCTCACGGCGGCAGAAACGGAGAAGAAGAACCGGCTAATCGAGTACCTCGACCAATGCTCCGAAGACGACCTTATCGAGCACGTCCTGCTTCCCCTCTTCCGTCAGCTTGGCTTTGCCCGGATAACCTCAGCCGGGCACAAGGACAAAGCCCTGGAATACGGGAAAGACATCTGGATGAAATTCGTCCTGCCTACCCAACATGTCCTGTACTTCGGAATTCAGGTAAAAAAAGGGAAGCTGGACTCTTCAAGTGTGACCAAGGGCAGCCAGGCCAACGTCGCTGAAATACACAACCAAGTACTCATGATGCTGGGCCATGAGATCTTCGACTCGGAGCTCAGTAGACGAGTCCTCGTCGATCACGCCTTCATCGTTGCCGGGGGTGAAATCACCAAAGCGGCTCGCAACTGGATCGGTAACAAGCTCGATCAATCCAAGCGGAGCCAGATTCTTTTCATGGACAGAGAAGACATCGTCAACCTCTTCGTGGTGTCGCCATTACCCGCCCCTCAAATGCCCAGAGCATCATACGACCCGGTGTTCGATGACCCGATCCCCTTCTGACGGCATATCTGATCTCCCAAGGCTGACATCGCGCTGAAAGCCTACCTGATAACGCAAGTTGTCCGGGATCGAAGAGGCTCGGGGCTTTTGATTCACAAGGAAGATATGACTCAAAAGGGAAGGCGCCCGGGAGGCATAGACTCATAGCGAATTGCGGCCCTCGCCCACTGGTCGCCCTTACCCGCTGCCCTTTGAATGGACGAAGGCGTGGTAACAAGCCACTTCCCAATCTTGGGCTTAACCAGTGGCTTGGACATCCGGGCGTGGCATGCGGCAAGAAAGGGCTCCATTTTCTCAACAATATGCGGCTCAAGATGAGCCGTTTCTGTCGATTCATAACGAGCTACTGCGCGATATACCAACCCTCTAGGCAGTTCATAACCGGTATCCCAGAACACTGCTGGAACCTCCGAAGCAGGAAAGCTCGACTCCACAGGCAAGTAGTAAGGGCCAAGGTCAATGATGAAGCCGTTGAGCTCAACCCAATAGTGGGAATGCTCTCCAGCGTCGGATGCGTACCCTTGGATCGAGGCGCTACGTTCGTCTCGCGATACAAGAAAGGCTCCGAAGTTTCCGCCCACGACGGCAGGACTGTGCCCCAACGCCTTGAGAAGCCTGTGAATCCCGAAAGACGCGTACATGCACCGCTTATGGTAGTCGTCAGGAAACTGGCCTCTCAGGCACCTGTCGACCACACAGAGAATTCGCTCAATCATCACAGCGTCAACCAAAACGACCTCCTGTATGGAAAATGCAGCTCGGTCAGAGAGCAGATGTACCGAACCAGTTCGCTGATTTACCCGGCTTATGAAGCGATCGCCCAAAGGCCTTTCTGGACATGAGCCAGTTTTTGAAGATGTAGCTACCTGAGAGCAGATCATCCCCGATGCTAAGACCTCAGGTACGCGAAGAATCCGGCCCAGTCATGGGCCTGATACTTTTCCAGCATCCGCTTGGGAAGCTTGATTTGGGAAATGCTGTAGTCAATGGACTTTTGCCATTCAGCCTCATCTAGAATCTGCCGGCCTGTGAAATATCGAACCTCGTCCTCGAGAGTGTTATAGATCAAGAAAATACGATCAGGATTCACGCTGACGGCAGCACGACTAAGCCCTCGCTGATTATTCCAGTTTTCCCCACTCTTGATTTGGACTTCGAAATAGCGACCTTCATGCCCGACGATCCCATCGATGCCCTTGTCGTCAACCAGCGATGGGAACACGTCAAATACTTCCCCGAGCAAGTATCCCCAGATGGCAAATTCGTTCCGCTTGCCGATCGCGAGCTTGTTTTTGATCTCTGCTTTCACTGACCTACCCTACCCTACCCTACCCTACGCCAACTCAATTGAAGCCTTAGGCTACCACTGCCGGCGGATCCAGGACGTGTCTTGGTCAAGATGGGGCTTCGGTCACCCCGCACCAGCCTTATGATCATGGTCTAGCTGTCTGGGGAGGACTGGGTCACTCACATACAGTCAAGCCAGGCGGTCGGTCGATCGGTCGGTCGGTCGGTGGCCAGCTTGAGCAAAGCCCAGATAGCTCGCCACCACCAGAGCCACGTTGTTAATTCCAGGCGTTTACGATCAAACCCGGAAGCTCATTTTCGCCTCAAAGATCATCAGATCGCTGACTTCGTCTCTCACCATTTTTCTGACGATGCGCGAGTCGACGTGGACTTCGCCATCCGATCCGATCCAGACCATTTCTGCATAATCTGCGAGCATGAGGTCGGCCAGGCCACGGCTGAAGCCGTCCCGAATCGGCTTGATCCTGAGATCATCGTCGGTACCGTATTTGATCCGCTTATAGAAGCCAGCCTCCAAAGCACCGACACCGTTGAGCACTTCCACGAACTTGAAGATTCGGTTGTCGAAGAAATCCTCCTCGTTCTTCAAATGCACGATAGCCAGGGGTTGACGTACCTCACCGGGATAAATACAGACATGCACGGCTTGCATTCGTCAGTGCGATCGATACCTGTACTGCTATGACGCCGAAGCCGCAACCAACGCTGACTTGATGACGTCGGCATACAACGCCAGCTTGGATCTGGTCAAAAAATATGACGGGATCCATGGAAAGCAATGTGGAGCCGCACCAACAGCACCGTTGTTGAGCAAGGCAGAATGATCCGCTGATCTTCAAATAGCCAAAAATCGACCACTCGAACCAATGCTGGCCTCCCTGATTTTTCCATCACCTAGGCCAGTGTCGTGCCCGCTCCCCCGAAGACCCGCACTCTAATCGCCCGGCCAACCCGGCGCAGCTCTGATCGATACCGCGACAGCCACAGGGCTGATTCGCCCCGCATCGCCACCAACAGATTGGCTGCGGCAGCAAGCTTAGGCCTCTACTGTCGATTTTTAAAAAACGTGATTGCGCCGCAGGCTCGACACGTTGCCAAAACAAACCGCGTGCTAGATCCTGAAGCTGCTCAAAATCCATTTTATCTCACGACTTGCCGAATGTATGGCCAGGCAACTTGCCTAGCTCCAGCGGCGTTCCGTCTGCTAGACACCAATCCATCATGCACAGGAGGCCATCCGCCGGCGCCCCTAGATAAATTAGTCACCAGCTTTGGCCTTCTTTACTCAAGCAAGCCGAACTGTCCCTTATTAAGACTTTGAGCTAACCCGCATATTGCCCCTTGAGATTATCTCCATCATCTGAATCGATTCTACATGACGCCAGAGATGCACGATGATTTGAATCAAGCAGTCAACGGACGCTTTCAATTGCGGCGCTGATACCGGCATCGAATTGACATAGTTATCTGGAAAACGGAGAGCATCATGAAATCCAATACGAATTCGAATTATCGAGAAGTGCTGTTTCACGATACTGCTGCCGATGCCTTCTTTCTTATCGGCTCTACCGCCAACACCAACAGGGTGCAAAAGCACAGTGACGGGAATACCTACCCCTACGTTGCGTTGGATGTATCGAGCGCCTCGCATCCCATCTACACAGGTCAGCAGCGTACGGCTACCCATGAAGGCCGCATTGCTGGTTTCAACCAACGCTTCGCTGGATTTAGCTCGCGCGACCAGCTGTGATTCATTATCTACTAGCTCATCCGCTTCCCAAACCAGCGACCCCGAGCAGCCCCTTAACCCAAGGGGCTGCTTTCGTTTGGTCGCAAACAAGTGGTCTAGATTCGTTGTTGCATCACAGAGGTGCGGGCCGTGCCTGGACAGATCCAAATTGCTTTGGGTTTTGTGATTGATTCCAGGAAACATAAGTGAGGCGACGCCTGCCCTACTCTCGTCCGTCTTATCGTCTACGCCATCGCCCCCTTCATCAGCCCCTGCCAGAATGCTGTACGAGCCATCATTCAACCGGTTCCTTCCGCCGTTATATTGCCGGTCAATCGCGCCCATATCTATCCAACTCGCTTCGCTCTACGACTGCGGTCACGTAACCGTGCTCCAGTGTCCAGAAACACATCTGAATATTTTTGCTTTCAAAAGAGCCATGCCGGGTTTGGGCTGGTTGAGTTCGAAGATCGTCAGCCGTGATTGGCGGAGCTTCTGGTTAAACAGCAATGCAGTCTTGGAGCCCTCCCTCGTTGTCTTATGGTCGATGCCGAACTGTGCGGCATCCGCATCCGCATCAGCTTCCGACTCTGGCACGTAGAACCTATCGGGGAGTAATGCCAGATGTCGAAAACTGCTTCGCATCCCATCTACACAGGGAAGATTCTAGCCGTTGCAAAAAGCCCGCCCTGACCGCCGGGCCATCTTATTAGCCGTGTAGGTAGGCCGCCCCCTCGGTAGAGGGGCCCGTATTGAGGAGAACGTCGAGAAGGCAATACGTGACGTTATGTAGAGCCTCAGCGGCGCTTCGGGCCATAAAGCTGGTTTAAAGATCAGCAAATATGAACCATAGGAGAAGCCCAGCCGGGGTGCTATGACGCGAAGGGTGACTAGAGGAGACTCTACTTGGACAATTATAACTCTCTCCAACTAGGCAGCACATCTGCACCATATTGCGTTTTCCACTCTTTAAGGCGGCCATGATTTGAGCCCCGGGTTTCCACGACTTCTCCGGTGTGAGGGTTTCGATACCGGCGCAACGGTTTTGTAGTTGAATTCGCAGCGGCCTTCAACTTCTCTTCTGATAAGAGTGCTTCGAACAGATCTTCAACCAGTGAGGGCGCAGAGACCGACGCCGCTGGCCTCAATAATCTGAGAACATCTGTAGCACTAAAACTGTATCGGGCTTTCAACGCTACAAATTCCTGATAGAATCGGGCGTCCCTATCTAGAGAAGTGTCATCTTCGATTTTCTTTAGCTTCCCCATAAGCGCTAAGTAATCCATGATCGCAGTCATCACCTATCCCCCCTATAATAAACACCGACTCGTTGATTATCCTCGCCCGCGCGATCGTATAGCCCACAAGTGGCAACTGCGAAACCTGACAGGACGGCAGGCGTGCCATTGAGAGTTACATACCTCACGCCTCATCACCTGCGCTAGTGTCAATGCCCGGAGAGATGCGATCTATCAGCACTTTTATACCATCACTGCCGTGAGTTTCATGAGCCTCAACGAGCTCTACCAGCTCCACTACTTCCTGATCCGTGTACCCGTATCGGCTTATTAGCTCATCAAGCTCGGCACTGAATGCCCGATCCAGTTGATAGTTGACATCGCTGGTCTCAAGCGCATGCATGTCGCTGTCAATTCGTGCCAGCAAACTCTTAATTTGTAGGTGCCTTACAAACGTATGGGGTCGATTCATAGCTGCCTGCCCGCTCGGACTTGACTTGACTTGAGTGTAGCGCATGAAATGCACCGCTCAAAGCCGACAGTAGCGTTTAGCATGCGTGTCGCAAAACATAAAAGCCTGTATAATCAAGTAATTAACTTTTCCCGTGGAAAGACCAAAGACTTCCTGACGCGACGGACGGACGTTTTGCTATTCATTGGCCATCCCACAACAGATGATCATAGACGCCCATCTAAATTTATCTTTCTAAAACAGATAGTTAAAGCGATTGCATCACCAAACCGTAACAATCGATCGAACCGTTTTCCGATGAGAAATACAGTGCCATCATAGCCGGGCCAGCTATGCGTGAATGGCATATTATCAATTTATGCTTAAAGACGCTTAAAGCGAGCGCTAAATTTAACATTTTTGAGAATATCGGCCTTGCGGTTTTTTTCGATAGCAGCGCCTAGCCCCCTGTTCCGTCGCTCCCCGAAGCATAAATGCTCTATCTCGGTGGTGTCAGAGCTTCTCGAATATAGACATTTTCTCATATATTGACAGTTGGGTCGTGCATTCTTGGACGGCGGATGTGCACGATCACGCTAAATTTTACGGTGACAAAGAGGGAAATAGCGACTCAACCCGATCGGCGCTCGGCGTCCTTTAACCCTCCGTGCTTCCATGTCTCCGTGGGAACGGTGCAACCTATGGGTGTATCCCATCGCCTAGCTCCTCACGCCTACACTGCCTCCGTGAGGATTGAACGCGCTTGCATGGTCAGGTAGCTGTTTGTTTTTGGATTCTAAGTAGTACCAACTTGGGTACCTTGACCACTATCAGAAGATCTACCTTTCTAACGAGCCACTGCTGCACTTCGATGTTCCATAATTTTTGAAGGTAACAGATTTTCTCCGCCGCTTGTTCATATTTAGAGTCATTAACGATCCCTTAGCAACCAAGCCAGTCGAACGAGATCGTCGATGGGTAGATTCTGAAGTGCGCTGCTCCAGATGGCATCGAGGTGATAAGACTGGAAGCACCGTGTTAGTAATTTAAGCTCGTCGCGCGTCACCGGAAAAGAACTGGCAGTGAATATTAAAGTTTGGCGTATAAACCACACCTCTTCTTTGGAGATAAGATCAAATGCCGAACCCAGAAGTAAGTAAGCAATCGCTAACGAGCGTGGCGGGGCCGACTCGATATTTTTAACCATCTGCGCAACGGTTGGTTTGTCATACTCATGCGAATTTAACTTCGAACCTCGGGCAGCTACCAGGAACCAACGGGCGGCGCCGCCATCGCTAACAAGGTTACCCTGGTACAAGAAGATGCCAAGCAAGAAGTACAGCGAATATTTGGATGGGCGCATATACGCAGGTACCACAGGCGCATATTCCACCCAAACCTGAATCCGCAAAACTATTCGACAAATTCTAGTTTCGGCTGATGCAGTTTGGTATCCCCAACGGTCGCGAGAAACCAGCCCTACCCCATGATCGAAGTACCCTCGCGTTGTTTGCTGCATATACGCTTGCCAGCCTCCCGTGAAGTTGCTCAGGTGCCCTTTTTCCAACTGCTGTAGCAATACTGGCTGGCGATGTGCGGCACAGAGAGCTGAGCCTCTGTTACGCCATGCACGCCGCAACGCAGGAGCTCTCATCGCGGCCACATCTTCCTCTAGGCATTGGGCGCAGAAGCGGCGGTTATCATTTTGATCCACTGCATTGATCGGCAGACGAAAGCGCTCCGTCACATGGGTGCTTGTCGGGTCAGGGAACGCCTTCAGGAAGACCTCAGACCTGTAGAGGTCATCGCACTCAAGGTCTCTCGCATCCTGGCCATGATCTTGGGAGCGAGGGCTGCCAAGCAGCACCTCCGGATTCCAGGGTTTGTGTTCATCTGCATAGTCGACCTGCTCCGCAGCATTCTTGGTGCTGGAGAGCTGACTGAGATCGTGAGCGGTAGCTAGCGCAAACGGGGTGGCCGTAGGCTGCAGCAGCGCGGTGCACCATTCCAGAAATCCATCGTGAATGACAGTGACCGCGCTCGACGCCGCATTCCGTGATAACCATGAGCCCAAGGTTTCGTCATGAAGTGGCGTCAAGTAACCTGAGAATGCCCCGCGTTGCTTGCGGCTGCCGCTAGTAAGCGAATCGATTGAAGCTGAGCGCTGGTTATAAAGACAGCTTGAGCTGCCCGACACAGTACTCAATGAAAGACCTTTTTCTGTAGCTCCTCCAGGAGCGACAAACGGCGCAGCGACTGGCCGATCTGTCCGTGTGATAGGGATGACAAGGTTAAGCTCCAACTGTACCTCTATCTGCCGATCCTCGCCCAATACGAAAGGCAGTAGGATTTGCATGCCGCGTAGAGTGTCAGATGCGTCGGGTTGGCGCCTAAATAAGTCATCGCACCCAAGTTCGCTTTCAGGGCTTAAAAGATCTTCTGATCCTGCTGGTTGATCAAGTGCTGCGTCGCTTGAGTGACTGAGTTCGTCGGCGATTGAGCCGATTGATGAAATGGCGGCCTCTGCTTCTTTAGCTTGTTTGGTTTCTTCAGTGCCTTCTGCTCCTTTTGTTTCCTGTGCCACCTTCTGCTGTTTCGCTCGTTCAAAGCGGGCAGGTGAGCTCGGAAACGCATCATTTGGTGGCAGCGGGTAGGAGTCAAACGTGTCAAAGTAGGTGGAAGCCTTAGTTGCCACTGAGGCTGCCATAAGCCCCCTGACCACCGTCACGGTGTTCCCGACCAACCCCTTTGTGTGTGCGTGCAGAATGCCAACGTCGAGCCCACAGAAGGTCAAGGGGCAAGGATAAAGCGCTAGAAAGGATGACGCACCCAGGTGAGTCTGCTCAGTCGCGAGATCGGAATCTGCTCCGACGGAGGCCAGCGTAGATTGTCGAACCAGCACCTCCCGTGGCTCGCTGGCTGGTAGCGGTAAGAGCGCCCGTCCCTTCGCTCTGAGAGAGAGTAGGAATGTGTTAACACGGTTGCCGGGATTGCCCATCCGCATGACCGTCGCAATGTCACGGACGAAGTCCAGGTAGTGCGGGTCGCAAGGCATTGGCTCCAGATCGACGTACTCGACATCAATCTTCATCGCTTGCGCAACGTGCCCCACTTCAGTCAATGGATCGCGTAGTCCACAAAGCACAACGCAGTGGCCGTAAGGTGGTTGGGTCAGTTGCTGGATGGATCCATAGATGTTTTGGACTTTCATCTGGCGCTTATGAAAAAAATCGTGAGCATCTTCGCAGATAACAGCCTGATAACGACGCAGATGGATTGCTGCCTCGTAATGCAGCCTGACTTTCTGGCCTGAGATCATGTCAACAGAAGAGCTGGGTAAGCCCAGTGACTTCAAGAAGTGGGAAGAAAAAACAAAGTCTGCGTTAAAGGGGGCTCGGGGGACGAAAACGGCTCGGATGTTTTTGCGCAACAGCATTGAATGGAGACGTGAAGCGAAAGCGCTAGCTCCCGCTCCAGCCTCTCCTCTAACGATAATCAGCTTGCCATGAGTATTCCCTCCATACTCGCCGATCGACTCAAGTACGCTTTCAAGCGGCGCTTGGTTTGCAGAGCTCCCAATCCAGCGCCGCCCCATGTTGAAGGCTACTCCAGGAAAGCTGGAAGCCGGGCCTCAAAACAGGCATCCAGCAGCGCTTCGTCGATGCATTCATGCCCGGTCTCGATGGCCAGCTTGGCGGAGGTGATCAAGACCCAAACGATATCGCGAGTGCTACCACGGCAGTTCGATACCAGGCTTTCTTGGATTTCACAGGTATCCAGGGTTGATGGCTTGCGCAACGGCATGAACCGAACGAACGCCTTCAGGAAGCGAGACAAGTCTTCCCCAGCTGCATGCCACTGGCGGATTTCCCACACGCCGAAACGCGATCGCAGTTGAGAATCAATGCCCAAGAAGACCTTCAAATCTTCTGTACCCGCAACCACTAAGCTGACCCCAAAATCACGATTCGCCATCGCACGCAGGTATGTGTAATTGGGCTGGATCAGCATGCTTTTCACGCCAGCGAGCGCATTGCCTTCATCGAGAATGCAGACAGCCAGCTTCATCTCTTTGATACGCTCGGAAATGCGTTTGATGCCGGACGCGGTGCAAAGGGATTTTACCGACTGCGTGAACCCCAGATGGCTGAGGAAAACCTGCTGCAAGTCAATGTGCCGGCCGTAGTCAGACAGATCGATGGTGAGAATCGATGTGGCGTCGGGAGTATTGAGCCGCGTTACAGCATGCTCAATCATTTTCGTCTTTCCGATACCACTGATGCCTATGAGCCCCATACAGGATCGGCTACCAATTCGCGTCGCGTGGATCATTCGCTCGATCCCCGTGATGAATGTTTCGCTAGTGTTAGTCTTGATCCAGAGCGGGTTATCGCAATACATGATGCGCTCAGGGCCATCGAGCATTGCTACCTGCTGAAGCTTCTGAGCGAGATGCGGAAAGTCCATAGCTATTCCCCCTCGAAAGGTTCGACATCAAGAGCAAAGTTGCGGGTAGCCTGCTTGCTTTTTTTGCCAGGCCGCTGGTGATGGGTCACCAGCCCAACTTCCTTATCAGCGTCATTGATCTCAAGCTGCTTACGCATGGCGGGAGTATCAAGCAGGATCGACTGGCGAAGCTGATCTGCGCGGGCGAGGAACGCCTTTACGGCGCGCTCACCCAGCTTGCCAGCGCGTTTGAGGTACTTCTGCAGGATCGCCTTCGCGGTGAGCGTACCGGTGGTTTTCTCGCAGCAAGGTACTTCAATCCACTGCCCTTCGAACCGAGCCAACACCATCGACAGGTTGGCCGAATCATATTTCACTCGAATTGGCTTCCCGATCATGTGGCGAAGCACATCGTTTGAGTAGCGGAAGCCGTTCACCTTGAGGCCGGTTTTCGACATCTTAGGGTGCTTCTCTGGCAGCACCTCGATGATGAAATTCTTCACATCGTGCACGCGACGAGGCGCCAAAGGACGGCCTTTCGCATCCCGAAGCGCTTCCCGCCAGCGATCACGTGGAGTCTTGCCATCCTCTCCAGCGGTGTCGTGGTATTCACACACGGCCAAGGTGAAGTACCGGGTGAACTCTTCCAGCGTCATTACAGCGTGCTTTTGCGGATTGAAATCGCGATCCTTGCGCGGCCGCGATCCTGTTCCTCCGGGAAGCATATGGACAAACCCAACGTTCAAGGTACCGAGGACGCGCTCGCAGATACCCCCGTCTTGCTTCTGGTGGCGATGTCGTAGCTTGATCCCCTCCAAGGCGCAGGCAGCGACGAGGTTGCCCGAACGGAACTCACGAGCATTGTCGGTTAACAGTTCATCGAACACGCCGTAGAACTCGTACTCATGATCCTTCAGGCCAACGCTCTTCATGAACGTTTCTTTACTCATCACTGCATGCTTCAAGGTGTGAGCAACACTGGCCAAGCTGGGATACCGAAAGCTGATATAGAAGCCGAGGATGACTTTCGTTTTCGCGCAAACGGCTATTGTGATCCAGGGGCGCCCAACAGGGTCTTTTCGGTCATACCGACTCGCGAGGAAAACGTCGGCTATGGTGTGATCCATTTGTACCTGTTCGAGCGCGCGACTGAGCTCGCGGAAGCCGTCCCGAAGCTTGAAAGCGTCGTCAGCATGATTCTTCCCGTTTACCTGACGATCTTTCATGTGCTCAGGCAGGTTATTCATCCGATCGCATACAGTTTCATACGAGGGCACGTTGTCGATTTTCAATTCAAAGCAGGCTGCTTGGACGCCCTTCCAAACTGTCCGATAAGATGCACCCTCCCCCCGAAAAAGCCATACATGCTCAGCGATGATCTTTTCGACTTCAGGGGAGATGGCCTTAGTTCCTTTCTTGCGCCCGCGCTTTTTACCGAGCAAGCTGATAGGGCCTACTTCAATATTAAAACGCTTACGCACTTCGTAGTAGCGCTGGACACTCAAACCGCATTCCTTGGCGGCTTCATCGACTGACAAGTTATCGGCAAACTGCTTTTCTATGATTTCAAAGCGATGGCGCGCCTGCTCTTTCTGCTCTGGTGTGAAATCATCACCCAGGATTAAGGCTCGCTTCGCGGTTTTGTCTGCAATCTTCGCAACAGCCGCCTGAAGTAACGTCTCGTGATCGACGGACTCTACCTGGGCGGAGCTCACAAGACGCAGTGTGTCGTTACGGATGCTTTTAAGATGCAGCTTTCGGGTGGTCTCGTCGATGCCCTCGACGACCCAGATATCCCCTTCAAAATTTACAAGCTGTTTGCTGCCGTCTGGATTGGTGTATGTGCCCATGGCACACCTCCACGCGACCAGCCGGCGCCGCTGAGGCGCAAGCACCGCGCTGGTCAATAGTCCTTGAGACACCGATGATACCGGCGCTTCCAAGGATATAAGTTTTGGGCTATTCCGAAGGGTAGCCCCCTGGCTTTTCCGTAAACGCCTCGCGATTCAGCGGGTGGAAGCGCAGCACCTCATGAGAAAACAGTCGATCAATTTCTGTAGCCACCGTCTTGTAGGATGGCGACTTGATGCCCGCTTCTTGGCACCTGGCCCTGACGTCGTTCCACACAGCTCGCTTAGTGCTGCATGCGTCGAGCCACCCGGCTCGGATAGCATGCTCGACGATCTCTGCAGTTCTCGCAGGAAGCGCTGACGGCTCTTGCGCCAGTTCTGCGATTCCGCGCAGCGACCGGGCGTCAAGGGACTGAGGGTCGAACGGACTTTTATGAGGCCAACTTTCGCTGGCCTTAAACTCATCAGCACCCATAGGAAGTTTCACTGCCGCAGGCGCGATAATCACCTTCGCAGGAAGGTGAGTGAACGACACCGGTTTGAACTCATGCTTTCCTGGATGCTGAACGCAAAGCATCAGTGAAGCATCGGCTCTCATGAATCGGAGCTTAGGCAGCAACTGACACGATCCCGGTATTGCCGGGAAAAACCCATTGCCTTGAATCAAAGTGCGAGGGCTGTACGTGGTCGGGATAGCACCGGTTTTGATGAGCCTTAACTTGGGTGATTTAGCATGAGCCATGAAGAGCCTCGCTTAGTAAGTTCTGCTAGCACGTGAAGAAGGTTCTGCCTACTTGGCATCCGACACTTTTCGACTTAGGCAACACTTCCTGAGTAGGTTGTGTATGCATGACCATTAATGGCGTTAAGCCATAAATTTTCAAAACAACACTGCCTTGTTTGAGGTCTAGCAGGCAAACCGACTACGTCAAATTCTATAAATTTGTTTTTTTAATTAGTTCAATTAGTTCAATAGGTTGAATGTAAAATCTTTACGCTGTCAAAAAACTGAAATGAAGAAAATCCAGGGTGGATTTTATTTTTTTTAACCCTGCAGAGGGCGTGAGGGAGGAAACGCGAGGGTTGCGAGGGGATCGGTTTTTAGCGGCTGGTCACAGCGCTTACAATACTGCTGCGGCAAATTTGCGTGCGATCCAGGCTTTCTACACTTATGCCAAAAGCCGTGACCTCAATATTGATGACGCCATCTTGGCCTGCCAATTCGAATCGATTCTGGCTTTACTGGACGGTTACGCCATTTGGCTCCAAAGCGGCCGTCGAGCCGACAACCTAGTCGCCCGAATCGGCAAAGCTGAAACCGCACCTTTTCCGCAGATCGATCCGCGCACCCGTGACCAGTACCTGCGGCTGCTGAAGCAGTACCTGTCCTGATGTGTCACCTGTTACATCCCGCGCGTCCGTCAGAACTCAACTAACTTGGCTAACATCGAGGTTATATTTACAGATGTCGCCGACGTCACTGAACGGCGCTTTGAGAGCCATATCATCAATGCTCGGCCGGACCGCAGTCGTTACCGCAGCCTGACAGATACGCAACTCCAGATCATTCACACACTGATTCGCCCGGGCGACGCAGAGAATCCGTTTCCGGAACGACTGCAGTTGCGCAATTGGCTAATGATTGAATTGCTGCTGGAGACCGGTATCCGTCGCGGAGAGCTTCTGAAGCTCTACACCACGGATATCAACCAGGGTTCTCAGCATGCCTATGTCAGCATCAATGATCGCGAACATGACCCAGGCGACCCGCGCGCTGAAGAGCCCGCGTTGAAAACACACGGGCGGACGGTAGGTATTTCCGCGCAGTTGTATGAGGTCTATGAGCGCTATATCCAGTGCGATCGGCGCCCCATACGTAACGGCAGACCAATGAAAATGCTGTACCGCTATTTGTTCATCTCTGACCGAGGCCGTCCGCTGTCGATCCGCGCGTTGTCTAACGTCCTTGATCGGCTGTTTCTGACCATTGAACTGGCTCATCCGAGACTATTGCCTACACTTTTTGCTCATGACTTTCGCCACACTTTTGCCGACCGCTTTTTGGCTTACCTGGTGGAGAAGCGTGGGCGTGACCTGGAGCGGGCCACGGACGAACTCCGACGAGTCTGCGGCTGGTCTGACACTTCGACGATGCCACGCTGTTATGCAAGTCGTTATCTAGCCAAGTCGGCCAACCTCCACAATGCCCAGGGTGCCTCGGCAGCCTAGAGCCGACTTTAAAGTTAAGGAGGTTCGCCGTGACCAAATCAGCCGATCAAGAACACGCGTCACCCTCCTCCTCTTTGCCGGCTTACGTATTCAAGGGTCCGGCTCAGGTTGCTATTCGAACTCGCACTAATGACCAGCCAAGGTACGTCGATACTCGATTGAATGTGTGGACATGGTACGACGGTGGAGTTGCACTGAAAATTGATTGGGCCGAACTTGACTTAACTCCAGAGTTTAATGAAATCGCCAAAGGCTTTATGGCATATGCATTAGAGAAGTATGCTCCCCATACAGCGTTCATGTTTGCAAGAACTTTTGTTTATTTATCAAGTGCCAGTCTCGCCCGCCGCTTTCCTTGGGATCGTCAAGATTTAATCGCCCAATTAGAAGGGTTCAAACGCTCCCGGCATAATCTCATTGGTTCCGCAGGCTTTATCCCTGGGGAGTTGATAGAGGGATTAAAGGTTTTGATCTAAATACTTACCTAACGATCAAAGATACAAAGTCAGTACGGATTGACCCGTATGCGCGAATTTTTCTCTCGCAGTCTGGTTTAGACCTTGATGAGCAAGTTCGGTTGCTCAAACGCATCGAACGAGAGGTTTTATCTAACTCTTATGTCGCGTGTTCGCGCGCGCGAGGCTCGCTCTATTTTGTTCCGGATAAACTTCTCAAAGCCTTTAAGCAAGCGAAATGACCTGACCCGCCCATCTAAACGTTTTGTCTATCTGACAGGATCTTTCCATGTACTGGTCAAAGTACCCGCTGCAGCCCTCCCTTACTGACGCATGTATACAGAACCCACACAAAATGAGTGTTCATTGGAACAAAAAAGGGCCTTACTGACAACCTTAGGTATGACACCACATTGCTAGCCTGCCCGGTCAAGAGGATAGTCCGCCCGGTGCCAACTCCCCGTGCCACAGCGCCTTGAGTTTTTCGATGAACCACAATCCCGCCGGTCCCGGCGGTTGCGACGGCCGATGAAAGGCCGACATGGTCAGAATAAATGTAGCATCCGCGCTTTCATATTCATTTCACGTTAACCTCCAGCTCATGGATGAACATGGTTGAGCGCTTCTATCGAGACATCACGGTGTACTTGCGCGACGGCACCTTCCCTCGGTGCGCAAGTTAGAAAGCCCATTACAACGTTCATGGCATTACGCAATGCTCAGCCGACCCGGTACGTTTGGATCGCAAAGGGAGAGGAGATTTTGAACAAAATCCAACGCGCGCGTGAGGCACTTGAAGCTGCATCCAACAAATACATTATTTCGAGAACGGCAGACTAGCTATTTCTGGGGTGAGCAACGCTCTTCCTGCCAAAAACATAGCGTCTAACTTCCTGCCATCTCATCTTCACCAGCCAATTTGCGTCGCATTGAAAGTTTCTGGTGGGAGAACAAAAGAATGGCTCGTATTCAAAGAAGGAGCTGTAATCCAATGTGTGGGCGTGCATTGCGGATGAATACTGAGGGTTACTTATTAGGTCCTGTTTAACAGCATCTCGATTAGTCCATCTGATAGAACTTGCAAAAGTCGTAGTCCCGTTAATGAAAAGATCGATGTCAGCCTTGTATGCTTCATTTTCCATAAGCTCACGAAGTACTGCGCCTTGATTTGTATGAGCGTTTAATTCAGTGCGCGCTATTTTATGTTCGTTCGCGTATTCCACGGAACTCATGTTGGCTGTCGCCAAGTCATGGCAGTGAGTTAATTCGTGTGCCAGTACACACGCCTTTTGAGGGACAGATAGCCCATGCGCGCCGACCAAGAGGAGGTTGCCACTAATCGCCTGCCCATAAGCCTTCAAAGTCAAATCTTCACGCACTACAACTGCTGCCAAAACAGGGTCAGCCAACATTGCTCCACCAGTCTTGGTAGAGCCCAATGCCTCTAAAGCTTTTACCCAATCTTGCGGGACGTTCAATTAGGTAATCTCCATGTTAAATCAACTAGATTCCGAGTGAAGCACAAACTAGCACCGAATTAGGTGGCCGTCAAAGCAGGCAGAATAGTTGACCGTCTACGCGCCCACACCACCAGCGGCCCAATCTGGGAGCGCGACATGTTGCCTCTGTCCGCCTTTTCTGTAGCAATGCCAATCATCAGGGTCGATCATGATGCAGCATGCCATAGGAAAAATAACCTAGGGCTTGTGCTCTGTCGAGACACTTACGAACCCAAAGCGCTATGAACGTTCACCCACTGTGTCATTGATGAAAGCACCCTACTCAAGATTGAAGACCCACTACTGTCAGGCCTAGCCTATTAAGTTCGGCACACATTCGACGGCATGCGACACAAAGGCACCAGGAAGTGGTACGCAGACGACCCAACCCCTATCTATGGATTCGACTACATTTGACCAACATGATTGTCCAGATGGGCTTATTAGGAGAAGGTCTTGCCTTCATCCTGACCGTGACGAGAAATGACAAAGCGGTAATTTACCAGTTGGTAAAGTACAGTGCTGGATGGCCTCAATGCGATGCTGCCCCTGCGAGCGAGCAAATTTACCAGTCAGTGCTCATGCTCGCTTAATTATGTGGAAATAGCGTTAATGAAAAATCCATTGCAAGGACGAGTTACTTTCTGACGTTGACCCCAGCCAAGAGAAAAACCGAACAGGCCGGTATAATGGATATGCTTCGCCCACTCACTGCGATCAACAATCCTCTCCGTTCTATGGTATTTGAGCGATTCACCGAATGGTCGGATTACCCACTACAAATGGTGACTCAGCCGAAAACAATAGAGTTGCACCGCTTAGCACACATGAAAAGAACGAGGCATGTAGGTAACGACGAATGCAGTTCTTCCAACGCTGGCTCGGAGCCGAGTTATCCTTGCTTCCGCAGCGACTGTTATACTATCTAAATCCAATTCACGATTCTAACGAGTAGATATTGTCACAGCGTGTGCCTCTTGACATGTCCAACGGGAATCTAAAACTGTCACTACACGCGTAATGCTTCCCTTTTGTCATGCGGCAAGTAATAGAAACTGTCGAACTTAGTTGAAGTCGGCGTCCGCGGTGCGCGATATACACTGTACGACGCAAAGTGAAATGATCTGTCTGGCTCGGCTGCAAATCACCCCAATCCCAAGGCGACATATCCAAAGCATCGGCAGCAGACAACGTTTATTTGACCACGTGCGGTTTAAACACTAGGTCTGCCATTTCAGGGCCGCAATAGTACGGTTCAATCCTGATCACTTTAGAATCGCGGAATCCTTTTCCGAAATGCTGAACTTTCCAGTGTCCTAGTACTATGTTTCTAATTGTGGCTTCGTCCCATTTTTGTGGTTGGTTTCTTCATTGGCCCAATCGTGTCCGCGTTTGATTTGATTTGAATTGGCTGGACGGATGCACCGGCTACGTTGTGATCAAGCTCTGAATATTTTGCTGCATTTTTGACCGATCGAGCCTCATAGTCGTAGCGCTGGCTCTGCATAAAAAATGAGTCGTGAGCAAAACTGGCTTGCCCCTACCTCGATGAGATCTAACCCGTCAAAAAACACACAATCGCTTGGACACCAGCGCTCCGCATCGAACTGCGGTTAATTAATATCACCCCCAAATAGACCGATATAGCCAGTAAAGGGCATCGAAGCAATTACAAAACCCCGAGTAAAGTCCATAACCGCCTAGCTTCTGGATCCGCCGAGATCAATTCCGAAAGTAATTCCTTTAGGGGTTTGTTACCCCACTCCACTCCCCGTTTGATCAAGTATGGCACCGGGCTGTGAGGCTCCGTTCTGCCCAGATAATCGGCTATAAGCAGTAATTGGCGATAGGCTTCCTCACGACTGCGTGGTTCAGTGAAGACTGCGGTAGTTTCCACAACCGTTTGCTCACTGGTGTTATTCACGATTGCCTGCGATGCTGAGTCTGGAAGGTCAGCCACCACGATCTGAGGCGGGTGCATTGCAATGAACTCCTTGAAAAGTACCGTCAACGACTGCAGAATTTTCTGCAGCAAGACATAAGTAGGTGCAAGTTCCTGTAGTTGAAGGTCGCTCCAGCTTTCCAGCACCGCCAATTGTTTAGTCGCCAGTTGTATCGCGGCTAGGCTGCGTAACCACCACACAAGTGGCGTGCTGCGCACTTGCTCGTTAAATTTGTTTTGTTGGCTTAACGCGAGCCCAGCGGCAACCTTGGCTGCCTTGGTATCGTTCACAGCCACTTGCTTGCGCTGCATCTGCTGCCAATCGAAGAGGCTGAACCCGGCGAAATCACCTTCTCTGTCACCGAGCAACGGAAGTTGAGTGTGCAGCAACTCCCCGTAACGTCGAGCCAACCAGTCCAGCGGAGTGACGCGCCATGACTGGTCGCCGTCCTCCGCTTGAGGGTGCAAATCTTGCGGATAACGCGCGCATAGCTGGCTGACCAACGCGAGTGCATCGGTGATCCCCAGCAGTGCGTCCTTATGCAGCCAAGCCTCGCCCAGCCATACAGCGACCATCAAGTCTTTGCTGCGCTCCAGCAACAACGTGGTGGCGAGTGCTTCTACGCCACTCCAGTCCGCGCGCTTGATATCCGACTTCCACACCCCCGTCGGCAAACTGGTGTCGTCCTCACGTCGCAGATCCCGCAGCCGGTCCAAGTCGGGTTCATAACGCAGGCTCTTGCCACAGGGTAAATCCGCAGTCAACGGTTCGAGCAGTTCGCTGACCCGATCGGTGCAAGGCAGCAAAATACTGCTCATGGATTGCTCCCTGTACCAGCATCAACAATGGCCCGCGGAGCGTACCCGTAGGGCGAACGCGGAGCTTGAACCGGTAACGGCTGGATAGACAGTGGGGCTTTGCCTCCCTGGCTCATGAGCGATAGGCGCACGAACATCAACGTCTGGTTCTCTTCATTCTGCGGCGCATGCACGGGCACTTCCAAACTCAGCGGGAAATCGGTGTAGTCCATATTCGGTTGGCGTTGTGTCGATACGTGCGCCCCCATTAAGCGCAACAAAGACCATGGCCCCTGGTATTGCCATTCAGCTTCGAGTCCGCTTACACGAAGGTCAGCCTGAAGCGGATCGTTAACCGGTTGTTGGGTCCCGCTTTTAGCCCAACGCAGCATCAGGCTGATCGGCTGACCCACGTTCCAATGCAACACTTGCTGCTCTTCGCCGGGGTAGCCAATACCCTGATTGCCGGCGCCCAAAGTCCAGGCAATCACTTGGTCGGCGCCATGTTCACTGTCTCGATCGGTGCGCCAGCGGACCTCCATATCTATCCCCACCAGGCCAGCCTTGTCACGCAGCAACATCGCTCCCAGCCACGGACGAGCCTGCTTCAGGCGTTCGAGAAACTCGTTGGCCGCCAGTCGATCATGAGGAGCACTGCTTTTGAGTCCGTCCTGTGCCTGCGATAAATGGGCGTCGATCAAGCTCAGGAAATGCTGAACCCGAGCGGGATCGGCGTCTTTGGCCCGCAGGTCGGTGGAGAACGGAAAGCGTCCCGCAAGGTATTGATTGAAGTAACCGGCCAAGGCGTTCCAGGCAGCCGAGGCTTGTTGTTGCTGCAACGCTTTGCAGCGTTGGAGGGCGCCTTGTTGCAGGCCAAGCCAGCGCTGGGTCAATTGCCCTGCCGCCGTCGGCGCAGACGCCGACAACAAGATGCTCATACAGCTGCTGTCATCCATGTCATTGAAGTCGCGGCTGAGCAACTGGGTAATTAGCGCCGGAGAACTGGTTGGGTTCTGCGCCTTGTATTTGATCATTTCTTCGTTCATGGAACCAAAGTGATTGACCATTTCAACCTCTCCTAACGGGAGGTTGTGCGTCTGAGTCTGAAGCCATTGCAGTGCCGGTCCGTGCTGTTCGGTAATGGCAGAGATAACCGTGAACTGTTGATCCAGACTGCGCTTGAGATCCTGAGCGTCGGTGGCGCGGAACAATAGCAGACCAAAATTCTTCGACCCGTCCCACTCACTGATATCGGCCCGGTTGCTGAATAACGGCTGCTCCATGATCGAATTATCCGCCATCGTCACATCCGCAAGCGCAACCCGGTTAAGGTAATTCTGCAGGCTGATGGCAAGATCAGGACGACGTAGCTCAATGAATGCTGCGTGCAGCGCCAGCGCCTGATCGGTTCTGACATCGAACACCGGAACGTTTTCCTGGTCGGGCTGGACCACACGACTTCGCAGGCTAAGCACCATGGACTCGGCTGCCGTCTGCTCGGCGGCGCCGAGCATTGCCTGTCGGTAAATGGGCGGAATGCTCGACAAGGCTTCGTGAGCATAAAGCTTGTAGCTGTCGTAATAGCCTAAGGCGACGCTCAAGCTTTCGTTATCCACTTGCTGGATCTGCTCGGATTCAGCAGGGCCCCGTCTGCGTAAGGCCCGCGCCACGAAGTTGCGTTTAAGCAGTAGAGCGACCGCGGTGTGCAGTTCGGTAATGCGATCCTGCAACGCCAACTGCCCCCCGCCGCCCTGCACCAAGAGGTTGCTGCCGGCTGCCCCCTGCGCGATAAACTGAACTTTGAAGCTGTGCTGCATCTCCGCAGCCTGGCTTTCTATTTCTTCCGCCACCAGCGGGCCAAGAAGTTTGCTTTGCTTGGCGCGTTCTATCAACTCAACATATCCCGGCACCAATTCCTGACCCTTGCCGCGACTCCACGTCGAGTTGGTCAGGTCGACCGCTGCCTGTAAATCGTCAATCAGCGTATTTAGGCTTTCCAGCTCTTGAAGGCTGTTTTCCGAATTCGACTCCAAGTGTTGCAAATTCAGCTTGAGAGACTCGGCCGACTTTTCGAAGTTATCCACTCGGAAGTAATGCCCCAACCACCTTTCCAAGAGTTTGGTGAAATGCATGGCAATCAGTTTGCGGTCGGCGGGGGTGCCCATTGGTTCTAACGGCGACAAACTTTTTTCGACTAACAGACGGTTATAAAATGCCACACGATGCAAGGTGCCCACATTGAGGTTCAAGCCTAGCGCGCTGTTGCTTAACGGCACTAAATCGTCCAACGGCGTCCTCTGGTTGGTCATCGCCTGAGTGTATAGCTGGCTTAGGTGTTCCAGATGTATCGACCGTGCCACTATCTCCTCTGCCCGCAGGTAGCTGTGCCATTGAGCGGGATCGTCACCATCTTTACCGGAAAGCCGCCGGGCTTCGGTAATCGCCAGCAGGTCCCTCAGTTCAGCCTTTAGCAAATCATGCAGCGGTTGTCGCATGTGGCTCATAAAAGTGTGTTGCAAGACCAGATCCAGACGATCGTCCAACGATGAAAACCACGACGTCGGATAGACCACAGCTGTGAAATGCCAGCGCGGGGCGTTTTCCAGGACGGACCAAAAGCTCTGCACATTGCGTCGGGTCACATCAAGGCGGTCGGTCTCATCGCTGACCACGCCATAATCTCGCTGGGAATCCTGTAGCAACCGGGACAGCTGATCGGCGTCCGCCACCGAATGGCGCCATACCCACAGCATGACTAACGTCCATAGCACGCCAACGATCACCACTACCACGCCGGCAATACGCTGCCAGCGCTGGCGCAGTTGCAGCAGGCGCGGAACAGGTCGTCCCAGGCCGCGCTCGGCGTTTATCCGGAGGCGCCAAAGTTGCTGCGTAAACACGCTGTGCATAGCGGGTGCATCGAAGGCCGAAAGTGCATCATCCCCCGCTGCCGTCTGGCCTGAGGTACCGGTGAAATACAGCCCGCGAAATACGGCGGCCTCACCTTGGGAGTTGCCCTGAAAAACCGGTTCCAACAGCATTTGCAGATTGCGCCGCAGGCCCTCGAAACCCTCCGGCAGGAAACTCAGGTCATCCGTCAAATGTCCCGACAGTGCGCCGATCTGAATCGAGGCCTCCGACAGAGCTTGAATCACCTGATCAAGGGCGATATCGCTCCACTGCGATTCCCACACAGCATCAGGAGAATATGGCGAGGACCAACCGAGCATCTGTTGCTGGGCATCCTCAGGTAACGCAGCGACCAAGTCCTGAAACCCAGGGACTTCGTTCATGCCGTTGACCACCACATACACCGGCAGGCTTAAGCCCAGACGCTGCAAAAGATCAACGAAGCGCCGCCGTGCGGATAATCCCAATGCCGCAGCCCGATCCGTGTCCAGCAGATCGGCGGCAGACACATTCCAAATCACCGCATCCAACGGTCGGCGCGAACGTATACGCAGGAACAGGCCGAGCAGACTCCACCAGCCGCTACCCTGTAGCTTCATGCCTTCGTCGGGCAAGAACACTGACTGCGGCACAACCAACACCGCGCCTTCAGGATCCGACCACCAACGGCCGAACCAGGCGGGCTTGCCCGCCGGTGAAAGACTCCAACTGGTGCACAACTGCGAGCCTTGAGGCTCATCGCCGACCATCATCAGCCAAGGGGTCTGATAGTGGTCGCGCACACCCTGCTCCTGCTCCATTTGGCGCACGGCAAAATAAAAACTGCGAATCGCCGCACCGCTGCGATTGCGCAGCCACCAGATGCACAACAGCAATATCAGCAACACCAGAATGACGCCGACCACCCAGCCCAGCATGGAGACCGTCATACGCCCTGATCCTCGGCCACGAACGGAATCGCCAGGTCGAGCACTGGCTCCAGTTCTTGGTTGATGTCACGCCAAAACAGATGACCGACGCCGACCAGCAACAACGAAAATGCCAGAATCACCAAGCCAAGCCGCCAGCCATCCGGCAAAGATCTGCGCACCGCCAATTGGCGTGGCGTGACGTCGGCGGGCTCAGACAACAGCCGGCTGACGTTGGCATAGCCGGGGTCACGATGACGGGTGAAGATGAACAGCGCGTGACGCCATTTTTCATGCAGCGCCTGACCGCGCTCGTCGCGCAAGCGCCCATGAAATCCCATGATCAGGCACAGCAAATAGACGTTACCCAGATCGCGGCTAGTCGGCGCCTGCTCGTCGAGCAAGCGCTTGATTTCCAGCGGCAGCCGCTGCCCGGCCTGTCGGCTGGAATACAGCCGCGATTCGAGCGGTTTTTCTTGCCAGACCGTCTGCCCGGGCCAGTCAGCGTACAGCAGGGTTTCATCCACCAGCGCGACAAAAGCGTAGACCATCGCCTTAAGTTGCAACGTGGCGGAATCACCGACGCTGGCAAATGCGTTGCGCCACAATCGACGGGTGATCCGCGTCGAGAGTTCGACGACGCTGTCCACCAGTTTTGCGGTGTCTTCAACGGTTTTGTCCAGCTCTTTCCAGGCGTTCAACCACTCCTGCCAAGCCTGACGAAAAGCGCTACTCAATGGTGCTTCCTGCATCGCGCGTAACCGCGAGACGGCATTCCCTTCAGGCATACAACTTCCTTATCCTACTCAGCGACTTGATGGGTATTGTCGATTAACAGAACAACTTGCCAAGGGCTAACCGCACCACCGGCGACCGGCGAAACGATGTGCAACGGCTGCGCCGGATCGAACCATTGGCCGATTGCCTGAATGACAAATAACCGGGTGTCGTCGCCGACGCTGTAAGCCACTTGTTCTTGGCGGCTCATGGCCTGATGCGCCAGGCCACTCATGCGTTGACGCGCCAACACCGGGATATGCACACCAGACGCGATAATTGCCCTCCCCAGCCACTCAACCGCAGCCTGTTCCAGAACACCGGCCGGCATGCGCAGGCCGATGACCAGGCGCTGGCGAGGTTGCAGATCCGGCAGTTGAATGGAAAAAACCTGCTCTGCCTGTTCGAAAGGCAGGCTGCGAAAGCCGACCCGCACCTGCTCCAGCGTGCGTTCCAGCCATGTCAGTACTTCGTCATAACCGCGATTCAGATCGAGAAAGTCCAGTGGCGCGTAGGCCGGGACACCCGCAATCGGGTCCAGCGCCGACCAGCAGCCAGCCATGCCAAGCAACAGACCGTGCAGCGCTTGAGGCACCGCGATACGACTGTTGAGCGCACCTTCCACCTCCGGTAACCTGGCCCACAGCGCGGCCGACTGACGGCGAACTTCTGCCGCATCGTCCTGGTTGCCCGCCTGTTGCGCCTGCCGCAAGCGACCGGCAAGAAACATGCATTTTTCCCTGGTTTGCACACACAGGGCTGCGACTCTGCGACCCAATAGGGATTCAGGCAGAATGCGCGGCGTTGGCGCCACAAAAGGCAACTGAACGAAACCGCCGCCTTCTTTGCGCAACCGCAGTAACGGCAAGCAGATAGAGTCAGCGCGGTTGGCTTCAGTAACCAGCCGCGGATTGGGACGCCATACACTGATCGATTCAGGATGTTCGCCACTGGCAAGGTCGGGGATCGCATCGCCAAGCGCCGATTGCAACCGGCCTTTGAGCGGCAGCAATTGCCCGGCCCGCCATAAAGGACTGATCGCCAGGTACACCGTCACGGTCAACGTTGGTGAGACTGCGACATCCTCCACAATATCCAGCTCGACCATTGGCCCGACACCCGCACGAATATTCAATACCAGGCCATCGGGCAATGTAGCGTCCAACGCGAGAACCCGAACCTGCCCGGTAAATAACGCCGAGGGATCAAATTCAACGGACGAAACGCCCCAATACCAAGGGTTGGCCGCGAGGGCGAGATGAGCGGCCATGGCCTCGGCGCGCAAACCCTGCAACTGAAAATGCTGGGGCAGCAACTGCATGCCTTCGTGCCAGCAAACCGCATCAGGTAGCAATCTCATAGATTCCCTTCACATCCGGTGATGCGCCTGTCTGGTCTCTGAATTGAGACCTAAAATTCAGTGCGCGTTTTCGTCGAGTAGTGTCATGTCCCGGCTATCGAACTTCAGCCAAATCTTGCGTTCTCCTTCCAATCGCAGCCGATGAGGACCGGGATTGTTGTAGTTGGCAAACACCAAAAGGCCCACGGCCGGTTTGCCGTCCAGAGGAAAAATTCCTGACTCGATCAACTGCCCTGGCACCAACTCCAGGCCCCATACGGAGATGTGCTGACGGAAGTCGCGCTGGAACTGATTGCGCTCAGCAAACCATTGTTTTGCAGTCAAACCTGACAACTGCTTGAGCAACTCCACATCGTTGACCGCGATAAAATCCACAGCGACAGGCGAGTCGTCGTTGGCCTGCAACGCCACGTCCAGAACAAGGCCATCAACGTTTACTTTGGGCGCAAAAAAGGAGCACCCCGAGATCACGATTATTGTCAGCAGCACTGCAGAGCATTTAAAAAAATTGAACTGTTTTTCGTTCATATTTATCCAAGGCAAATTTTTTATCTTGCTTTTCAGCGATCCTGTTATAGCATCCAAGGCAATTCGCCACCACGAGGAATTGAATGGATCGTAGAAAAAGCCGCCCTCGGGTTGGCGGTTCCTACGCTCTGGCAAGGGAATGCGATCAGTGGGAAACCGTTGCCTAGCGCCCGCCTTCTGCAACGGAGTCAGCCACCATGGCCGAGAGTACTCAGCACAAGCTAGACAGGGTTCGCCCTCCTCGTGTTCAGATCACATACGACGTAGAAATCGGTAACGCCATCGAGAAAAAAGAGTTGCCTTTAGTGGTCGGTATCCTCGCCGATCTGTCTGGGAACCCTGTAAGCCCCCTGCCTAAGTTGATTGATCGGCGCTTTATCGAGATCGATCGTGACAACTTCAACGACGTCCTCAAATCAATCGGTCCGCGCACCACGCTTCAGGTCGATAACACCCTCACTGGTGACGGCAGCAAGCTCAACGTTGAATTGAAATTTGAGCACATCGACGACTTCGACCCCATCAATGTGGTCAAGCATGTGGCGCCTCTGAGTCGACTGTTCAAAGCCCGCCAACACCTTCGCGACCTGCTCACCAAGCTCGATGGCAACGACGATTTGGACAAGCTTCTGCGCGATGTCGTGGCTAACACCGAAGGCTTGCAAGAGATCAAATCAGCACATCCGGAAAGCGCACCGGTAGCGGCCCCCGACGCCGATGCTTTGGCACCGGCCGAACCGCAAGCCTGATAGCCAACCCATTCGCGGAGGATTAACCATGCCTGAGTCATCCAGTGCTGAGAGTCAAACCAGCACAACCACCACTCAAACGTTGACACTGCTCGACCGGATCATCGCCGAAGGGCGCATGGCCCATGATGACAGTCAGCAAGATTACGCACGGGACATGCTGGCCGAGTTCGCCACTCAGGTGCTCGATGAAGGCATGGTGGTCAATAAAGACACCGTTGCCATGATCAACGACCGCATCAGCCAGATCGATTCATTGATCAGCAACCAGCTCAACCAGATCCTTCATCACCCGGACCTGCAAAAGCTCGAAGCTTCGTGGCGTGGCCTGCATCAACTGGTTCAGAACACCGAAACCAGTACCCGATTGAAACTGCGTTTGCTCAATGTGTCGCAGAAAGATCTGCAGAGTGACCTTGAAAAGGCCGTCGAATTCGACCAGAGCGCGCTGTTCAAGAAAATCTACGAAGAAGAGTACGGCACCTTCGGCGGTCATCCGTTCAGCGTGCTGGTGGGCGACTATACGTTCGGCCGCCATCCGCAGGACATCGGTCTGCTGGAGAAACTGTCCAACGTCGCGGCCGCCGCTCATGCGCCATTCATTGCTGCTGCCAGCCCGCGTCTGTTCGACATGAGCAGCTACATGGAAATGGCCGTGCCGCGTGATTTGGCGAAGATTTTCGAGAGCCAGGAATTGATCAAGTGGCGTTCGTTCCGTGAAAGCGAAGACTCGCGCTACGTGTCACTGGTTCTGCCCAACTACCTGCTTCGGCTGCCCTACGGCCCGGATACCAATCCTGTTGAAGGCATGAACTTCGTAGAAGACGTCAACGGCACCGACCACAGCAAATACCTGTGGGGCAACGCAGCCTGGGCCCTGTCCCAACGCATCACCGAGGCCTACGCCAAGTTCGGCTGGTGCGCGGCGATTCGGGGTGCTGAAGGTGGTGGCGCGGTGGAAGGTTTGCCCGCGCATACATTCCGCACCAGCTCGGGTGATTTGTCGCTCAAGTGCCCGACCGAAGTGGCGATCACTGACCGTCGTGAGAAAGAACTGAACGACTTGGGCTTCATCTCCCTTTGCCACAAGAAAAATACCGATGTCGCGGTGTTCTTTGGCGGGCAGACCACCAACAAGCCCAAGACGTACAACACCAACGAAGCCAACGCCAACGCTCGAATTTCGGCAATGCTGCCGTACGTGCTGGCCGCATCGCGTTTCGCGCATTACCTGAAAGTGATCATGCGCGACAAGATCGGCAGTTTCATGACCCGTGACAACGTTCAGACCTATCTGAACAACTGGATCGCGGATTACGTGCTGATCAACGACAACGCCCCGCAAGACATCAAGGCCCAGTACCCCTTGCGTGAAGCACGGGTCGATATCACCGAAGTGGCTGGCAAGCCGGGCGCCTATCGGGCCACGGTCTTCCTGCGTCCTCACTTCCAGCTTGAAGAACTGACCGCCTCGATTCGCTTGGTAGCTAATCTGCCGCCACCGGCAGCAGCCTGATATATCCCCCGCAGGCCTGGCCTGCGGGGGCTTCTTGTGAATCTTTCTTTTTTCTAATGGCAGGAGTTCTACGCGATGGATGCAATCATTCTTGATCTGGGCGATGACATCAAAGGCGACAGCATGCTGGAAGGCTTCACCGATAAAATCGAGATCATGTCTTACAGCCACAACGTCGCTATGCAAGTTACCAACGACGTCAGCAACTCCGAGCGTACCTCCGGCAAGCCGCACATCGGCGAGTTCACCCTGACCAAGTTCGTGGACAGCTCCACGCCCAACCTGAACAGCTACTGCTGCGCCGGTAAACCCATCGCGACAGCCACGATCACCATCGGCCGTAACGCCTCCGAAGGCAGTGGCCAGATCATGCCGTTCATTGTCTACACCCTGAGCAACGTAGTGCTGTCAAACGTCAGCGTCAGCGGCGGTTCGGGCGGCAAACCGGTGGAGACCATTTCCTTGAACTTCACCAAGATCAAATGGGAGCTGACTGCGCAAAAAGACGATGGCACCAAAGAAGGCGTTGCAGGCACCAGTTGGGACTTGGCTGCCAACAAAGTTCCAGCTTAAGCCCGGTAATCCATCATGCCCGGTACAGGCATTCGTCCGCCGTTGTTCGAACGCCTAGCTTTCAGCGAGGAGGAATCGCAGCGCCCAAGGTTTCTCGACCGATATGCACTGGCAGAATCGGTCCGCAACGAATTGCTGCGATTGCTTAATACCCGCCGCGCGGCGAGCCCCATGACGTCGCCGCCGACGCTGCTGGATTACGGCATCGCTGATTGGACCGCCATGCAGGCACAAAACAGTGATGACCGTCGCCGGATGACCAGAGAAATCCGCGCGGCGGTCACTCATTTTGAACCACGCTTGCACCTGCTGGATGTTGACGTCCAGCGCGTACCTGACCAACCACAACGGCTGAGCATTCGGCTCAGCGGTACGATTCGCCATGACAAGCAGCAATGGCCCGTGGCGTTCATTCTTGATAAATCCGCAGCAGGCGTGGAGGTGAATCATGAGCGACTCGATTGATCCGCAACTGCTCGACTATTACCAGCGCGAACTGACCTGGCTGCGCCACGCCGGCAGTGTGTTCGCCGACCGCTACCCTAAAGTTGCCCGCCGCCTGGAACTCTCTCCGGGAGAAAGCCAAGACCCGCATGTCGAACGCCTGCTCGAAGGTTTCGCCTTGCTTGCAGCACGCTTGCAACGCCGTCTCGATGACGATTACGCCGAATTCAGCGACGCCCTACTTGAACAGCTGTACCCACTGGCCATCAGGCCGCTGCCCTCGTGCTCCATTGTTCAGTTCGAACCAGACCCGAGCAAGGGCAACCTTGCCGCTGGCTATCAACTGCCGCGTGATACCCCGCTGTTCGTGACCACGACCAAGGGCGAGAGCATTCACTTTCGCACCAGCGCCGAAGTAACCCTGTGGCCGATTCAGATCAGCGAAGCCCTGGTGCTAAACGCTGAAGAAGCACAAGCCTTGACCGGCGTCGCACAGGCACGTTCGGCCCTGCGGTTGCGTTTGGATTGTCTGGGTGAAACACGGTGGTCCGAACTGAGCATCGCCCAGCTACGCCTGCACTTGAACGCCTCGCCAGTGGTGAATGCCGCGCTCTACGACCTGCTGGGCGCACATGCCATAAAGGTCTTGATTGGAGCGCCAGGCAGCTTGCCGCTGGTTCAGCAGCACGTGCCGAAAATCGTCGGTTTTGCCGCCAACGAAGCGTTGCTTCCCGAGGAAGATGGTGTCCATCCGGGCCTGCGTTTAATCGCTGAATATTTTGCCTTCCCGGAAAAATTCAGCTTCTTTGATATCGCCTTGAGCCCAGAGGACATCGACGGTAACGCGCTGTACTTGTACATCGTTTTCGACCAAGCCCCGCAGAGCCGTCTGCACCTTCAGGCCAGCGACATCGCTTTGGGCTGCACCCCAGCGATCAACCTGTTCCCGCGTACGTCCGAGCCGTTGCGCCCGGATGGCACTCAGAGCGAATACCGCCTGATCGCTGACAGCCATCGGGAAAACAGCGTCGAGATTCATAGTATCTGCGGGATGCGCGCCACCTCCGCTCAAGGCGTACGACAAGTGCCCGCGTATTACGGCAGTCAGCACAACGCTGGCGATAACCACCTGTATTGGCATGCTCGGCGCATCAACGGACTAACACCCAACCGCCTCGGCAGCGATATGTTGCTCAGTGTGGTGGACACCCGTTTCAACCCACTGGCCGACGCGCCGAATTACAGCCTGACCGCAGAACTGTTGTGCACCAACCGTCATTTGGCCCAGAGCTTGAGTGCCGGAACCGCGCTCAGTTTCGAACGGCCAGGACCGATTGCCCGAGCCACATTGATCAACCCGCCTAGCTCACAAAGCTCACCCAAATTGGGGGGCGAATCGCGCTGGCAGTTAGTGTCGCAACTGACCCTAAACCACCTCTCGTTGGTGGAAGGTCCCAAGGCACTCGAAGCGCTCAAGGAAATTCTCAGCCTGCACAACCTACGCGACGAGGCCAGCGCCCGTCGGCAAATAGACGGCTTACTGCAATTGGACTGTGAGCGGGTGGTCGCGCAGATCGGCGAAGACGCCTGGCGCGGCTGGCGTAATGGGCTTGAGGTCAGCCTGCAACTGGACCCTGAACATTTTGTCGGCAACAGCGCGGTACTCTTTTGCGCCGTACTGGCGCAGTTTTTCTCACTCTACGCCACAGCCAACCGCTTCGTGCGCACGGTGCTGGTTCACTCAGACAAGGAGGTCAAGACGTGGAAACCCCAAGCCGGCATGCCCCTGTCCCTCTGAGCGACCGCCTGCGGCGCAACCCGCAGGCGTTTGAGTTACTCCAAGCACTGCTGGTGCTTGAGCGCGAACACCCGCAAGCCATTCCATTGGGCAGCGGCACTGCGCCGCAAGCCGAAGCCATTCGCCTGCGCGGACCGCTGACACCTGTGTTCTCGTCCAGTCAGATCGAAAGCCTGACCCAGGAGGACGGGGAAAAACCAGTGTTGACCACGCCGGTGTTCGGCCTCGGCGGTCCCGATGGCCCGTTACCCTATGCATTCCAGGAATGGCTGCAACAACGCGCTCGGGCCAAAGACCATGCGCCGGCTGAATTCCTCGACCTGTTCCAGCACCGTTTGCTCAGCTTGCTGTACCGGGTGCTCCGCAAACACCGGGTCGCGGTTGGATTTGCAGCACCCGCCGCAACGCCGGTGCACGCACAACTGCGGGCGCTGACCGGCCTGCTGCCCAAGGCCCTGCAAGAACGTCAAGCCATGCCGGATGCCGCTGTCCTGGCCCGTAGCGCTTTGTTTGCTGGGAGCCGACGCTCCATCGCCGGTTTCGCCTCTATCGTCCGCCAGCATTTCAGCCTGCCAGTGCAGATCAGCGCGTACGAAGGCGCCTGGCGTAGTATTCCCGCCGCCAGTTGCAGTGTTCTCAAACGCGGTGGGCGCAACTTGAAATTGGGCAGCAGCGCCATCGCTGGCGCCTGGGTCTGGGATGAACACGCAGGCATTCGCCTGACCATCGGACCGTTGCAAGCGGAGCAAGCCAAAAGCCTGCTGCCTGAAGGCGAAGCGCACTTGTCTTTGGCCAGTCTCGCCGCGTTGTACTTCGGTCCCGACCTGGACTGTGCTTTGACCTTGCTGGTGTCCGGCGCGGAACCGATGGTCCTCGACCGTGACAACCCGCCGACGTTGAATTGGAACGGCGGCCTGCTGTTTCAACCCAATCAAGATGTGCAGCGCATCGACACGCAGCTGCGCCAAACGGAGATGGCTTGAACATGGAGCTCGGTAGCCTGATCGCCCGCCTCAATGCTGAAAGCCGCCGCGCGCTGGAACGTGCCGCACAACGCTGCCTGCAACGCGGCCACCACTACGTTGAAATCGAGCACTTGCTACTTGAGCTGCTAGACATCGAAGACGGCGACTTCGCCTGCTTGTTGCCACGTTTCGGCCTGGAACGCGATGCACTGGCGGCGGAGATCAACCGAGCGCTGGAGCTGTTCAAGTCCGGCAGCACCCGCACTCCGGCGCTGTCTGCGCACACCATTAGTTTATTGGAAGACACTGTGGTGCAAGCCAGCGTGCTCGGACTGCCAAGCATTCGTTCCGGCTTGCTACTGCTGGCCCTGCTGGACCGCGATGAACGCCGCAGTCTGCTGCTCAACAGCGCTTCTTCGCTATTGCGCATCCCTCGCGACACCTTGCGCAGCAATCTGCAGGAATGGACGGTACCCTCGCGGGAGCACGCTGCCATTGCGGTCCCTAATCAGCCGGATAAAGTGGCTGCGAAAACGACGCCTAACGCATTCCTTGATCAGTACACCCAAGACCTCACCGCCGACGCCCATGCCGGTCGCATCGATCCGATTGTTGGGCGTGACGGCGAAATCCGCCAATGCATCGACATCCTGCTGCGTCGTCGGCAGAACAACCCGATTCTGGTGGGCGCACCGGGCGTCGGTAAAACTGCTGTGGTTGAAGGTCTGGCGTTACGCATTGCTGCCGGTGACGTACCGCCGTCATTGCAAGACGTCAGCTTGCGGGTGCTAGACCTTGGCTTGTTGCAAGCCGGTGCCGGAGTCAAAGGCGAATTCGAACAGCGTCTTAAAGGCGTAATCGATGCAGTGCGCGGCGCGGAAAAACCGATCATTTTGTTCATCGACGAGGCACACACGCTGATCGGTGCTGGCGGCGCGGAAGGCGGCAGCGACGCGGCCAATCTGCTTAAGCCGGCCCTTGCCCGTGGCGAGCTGCGAACCTTGGCCGCCACCACCTGGATGGAATACAAAAAATACTTCGAGAAAGACCCGGCCCTGGCCCGGCGTTTCCAGTTGGTACAGGTTGAAGAACCGGACGAAGCCACCGCCGTGGAAATGCTTCGCGGCGTGGCGACCAAACTTGAACAGCACCACGGTGTGCAGGTGCTCGATGCGGCTATTCACGACGCGGTGAAACTCTCTCATCGTTACATCTCCGGTCGGCAACTGCCGGACAAGGCCATCAGCGTTCTTGATACCGCGTGCGCCCGAGTCGCCCTCGGCCAACACGACGTACCGCCGCCACTGGAAAGCCTGCGTCATCGTGAGCAAAGCCTCAAAGAAGAAGTCGAACGCCTGCGCCGGGAACAGGCTACCGGCCTTGATCACCGCGAACGCATCACCACCTTGGAAAGCGAATCCGTCACCAATGTGCAGGCGATTCGCGAGCTGGAAATTCGCTGGAACGAAGAGCGGGTCGCCGTGCGAGAACTGCTGGATACCCGTCGCGAACTGCTGGCTTTGAGCGAAAGCGCCGACAGCGGCAAACCGGACGAAGGCACCGACAGCCGCATCGACTACTTGGCCTCTGAACTGGTGCGTCTGGAAGCTGGACTGGATGCCATTCGCCAAGACGATCCGTTGGTGCCGGAGCAAGTCGACTCGAAAACTGTCGCTGCCGTCATCGCCGGCTGGACCGGTATCCCCGTCGGCAAAATGCTCGCCGACGAAGCCCACGCCGTGCGCACCCTCGGTCAGCGCATGGGCCAGCGGGTGATGGGCCAGAAAACCGCATTGGGCACCATCGCACAGCGCCTGCAAGCCTACCGCGCAGGCCTAACCGACCCACAGAAACCGGTCGGCGTGTTCCTGCTGCTCGGCCCTACCGGCGTCGGCAAAACCGAAACCGCTTATGCATTGGCCGATGCCTTATACGGCGGCGAACGCAACCTGATCAGCATCAACCTTTCCGAATACCAGGAAGCCCACACCGTCAGCCAACTTAAAGGCGCCCCACCCGGCTATGTCGGCTACGGCAGCGGCGGCGTACTAACGGAAGCGGTGCGGCGCAAACCGTATTCGGTGGTGCTGCTGGATGAAATCGAAAAGGCGCATCCGGATGTGCTGGAAGCTTTCTATAACGTATTCGACAAAGGCGTGATGGAAGATGGCACAGGGTTGGTGGTGGATTTTAAAAACACCGTGATGTTGGCCACCAGCAACGTTGGGGCCGAACTGATCCTCGACACACCTGCTTCGGAATTGGACGGTGATGCTTTTAATGAGGCGTTGCATAAAGCGCTGTTACAGGCGTTTCGCCCCGCCTTCCTTGCACGCATGACCGTGGTCCCGTACCACCCGCTGGATGAGGCGACGCTGGAAGGGATTGTATTGGCCAAGCTAGAGACGTTGCGCGGTAGATATAAGGCTGCGACTGGCAAGCAGTTTGATTTTGATAATGGGGTTGTGAAGGCAGTATTGGCTAAATGCAGCGGGGCTGGGGCTAGGGATATTGAGAGTGTGTTAATGAAACAGGTGACAGGGAAGTTGGCTGAGTGGGTGTTGGAGTGAGACTAATCGAGGTTGTTAGCCGACGAGGACACCATACACGGCCTCCAAATATAAACAAAACTGACCAGGCTTGCCGCGAACTCACGCTAGCAAAATCTAAGTCATAGTATAGATACTTGCTATATTTTAATAATAACATTTGTCATTCATCGAGAGCATAAAATGGCCTTAACAGAAGAAGATAAATCAAACGTTAGAGAAGTGATTAACAACACCGCACCAGTAGAATTGAGGATGATTATAAACAACTTGAAAGTGGTACAAGCATCAGAATATTGGGCCAAAATCAACAATTTGAGCAATAACCCGTGGAAGGACCCAAAACCCAGTAATGAAAGGATTAAGCTAATAGGTGTTGAGCTGATAAAAGTTTTTGACGAAACCACTAACAGCTTTAGTAACGACTATAACAAGTTGTACTTATCTAGTATTTCTCGGTGGGGGGACAACAAAAATTCACCCCGGGAGCTGTCTGACCTTGATCGTGCAGCCAGAATTCTGTTAAAAAAGTTTCCTGAAGAAAAATGTATCGCTGTTTGTGCATCTCCTCACGACCCTTTAAAAATACTTGTTACATCCAATCCAAGCACCTTTAACCGTGTGGAATATAAATTTACAGAGCAAAATATCTCTGTCGTCATGGCGAATCTTTTGAATGATGAAAAACCATCAGTGGAAGAAAATAATGTAAATCGAAAAATATATAATAAACGCGAGACAGATCTGGATCCTGAAGTACGTTACTGGCGCTATATATATGACATCGATAATTTTTATGGTAGCGCGATACACAACAAGCTAAAATCATCAAGCAACATATTTCTCGTTAAGGGTGATTCACCTAACGTGCATGCGGAGTTGAGACTTCTGGAGTGGATGGAGTCCAACAATGAAGTTCTCCCACCAAGATTAGAAGAAGAAGAAGAAAAAAAAGAAAACGAGGCGCGCAATCCTCAAAAGACCCCCATTAACATCGGTGTATCTCTTCGTTGCTGCGGAAAATGTTCTGCGTTTATTGCTAAGTACCGAGTGAGCAAGAATGGTAAATATCTTCCATTTGTCAGAGGCAGTCACGGCGTTTTTGATCTCAGCGGCTGGGAGCTACCAGATACTCTTAGCGAACTCACCGGAACCCTAGGTATAGCTTTAAAGTTTTTTGAACGGACTTCACAAGAATCGGGAAAGTCGCAAATGACCCATGATGCTTCAGACACCGAAGATGATTGACGGTATCTTTTGGTAATCTAACCCTTGGTCGCTATTATATAATTAACCTTTTGACGGGCGTGCAAAATTTAATGGATAGTTACCACTACCGAGACTAATTGACTATTTTTTTTCTGGTCACTGCGAACGCAACAGGTAGATACTGAATGGTCCGACCATAAACACACGCAGTCTTAAGCTTTCTTAACCTTATAACCGGTTATAATATGAGACAGCCACTTGCCTTATACATCTTCCGCTGTTAAACGTTAGCTCTCTAACCTTATTTTTTATTAGAAATACAAGCGACGCACTATTAAAATAGGCAGACCGTAAACTCAAACGAGAACAAATAGCATCCAAATAATAGAGCAAGAATTTCTTTTTCCCGCTCCCATAATTATTCTATATTTCAATTTCAGAGTTGAGTGCAATAGATGCCCCGCACCACTGATCGCAACACGCACCTCTCTCTCACAGCGACCTCGCTTTCGGTGCTTCACGCCACGTCACTGTCGGGGGAAGAAGCGCTCAACGCGCTGAGCCATCACCTTCTGCACGGCCAGTGTGACGCCTCGTTGACGCTGACAACTGCCATCGCCACCCACGTCACCACGGCCCTACACAACGACGCCCAACGCCGCCCTATCGACACCCTGGTCGCCGAAATTCGCCAACTGCCCGCCGACCGCTATCAAGTTCTGCTCCGTCCTTGGCTGTGGTGGTTAACGCTCGCCAGCAACAACCGGGTTTTCCAAAACCTCGTCACCTCAGACATCGTCACGAAAATTTTCATCGCGCACGGTTTTAGTGATTACAAGCTGTCACTCACTGGCACTTACACGCCCCGCGAATATTGCGTGCAGTACGGCGAAAGCGATTTTTCCTTCGTCTCGCGGTTGCTGGAAGAAGAAGGGATTTTCTGGTTTTTTACCCACGAGGACGGTAAACACACGCTGGTGCTGGCAGACAGCAACGACGCATTTCCGGCGATCCCCAACGGCCCGGCAGTGAAGTACCTCGGCCAAAAAATCGGTGAGCGGGAGTTGCACGGGATTCGTTCCGGGCAGGTGGTGTTACAGGCCGTTTCCGGAGTGTACTCGGCGACGGATTATGCGTTTGCCACGCCGGCCACTTCGCTCTACAGCCAGGCCGCCGCCATGGCTGGGCCGTTGTCGATGTATGAGCATCCGGGCGGTTACATCGTCAAGGCGACAGGTGATGCGTTGACCAAGCTACGGGTCGATGGCTTGCGCAGTCAGGAGAAACGTTTCGTAGGTGAAAGCGATTGCCGCTGGTTGGTGCCGGGCCACTATTTTACTCTGGCGGGACATGACGATACGACGCTGAACATCGACTGGGTGGTTACTTCGATTTCCTATGAAGTCAGCCATGACCACTATCGTAATCGCTTCGAAGCTATTCCCAAGGCCACGACATATCGACCGGGACGTGTGACGCCGAAACCGCGCATGCACACCCAAACCGCGGTTGTGGTCGGCAAGGCCGGCGAAGAAATATGGACCGACCAGTACGGTCGGATCAAGATCCAATTCCCTTGGGATCGGGACGGCAAGAACGACGAAACCAGCTCCTGCTGGGTCCGCGTGGTACTGCCGTGGAGCGGTAAAGGTTTCGGCATGCAGTTCGTGCCGCGTATTGGCCAGGAAGTAATCGTGACCTTTATCGACGGCGATCCAGATCGACCGCTGGTGACCGGCTGCGTGTACAACGGCGACAACGCCCTGCCCTATGCCCTGCCCGCGAATCAGACCCAATCCGGGATCAAAACTCAATCGTCCAAGGGCGGTGGTGGTTTCAACGAGTTGCGATTTGAGGACAAAAAAGACGCCGAGGAATTGTTCATCCAAGCGCAGAAGGACTTCAAAACCAACGTACTCAACGACACCACGGTCACCGTCGGCCACGATGAAACACTGACGGTACAGAACGCCCGCACCCGCACGGTGAAAGAAGGTGATGAAACCGTCACCCTGGAAAAGGGCAAGCGCAGCGTCACGATTCAGACCGGCAGCGACACGCTGGATGTGAAAGACACCCGTACTCTCACGGTCGGAGGCGACCAGACCCACAGCACTGGCGGCAATTACACGGACAAAGTCACGGGCAATTACAGCCTGACGGTGGACGGGAACCTGACCATCAAAGTCAGCGGCACCCTCACCCTGCAGAGCGGCGGCAGTTTTAGCATCAAAAGTGGTGCCGATCTGGCCTCCGTGGCCAGCACGTCTATCAGCCAGAAAGCCGGGACTTCATTGAGCAATCAGGCCGGTACTTCACTGGAAAACAAGGCAGGCACTAGCATGACCAACGATGCCGGAATCAGCCTAACCAACAAAGGCGGCGCCTCGCAGACGGTGGACGGCGGGGGCGTGCTGACCATCAAAGGCGGAATGGTGATGGTCAATTGAAGCCAATAAATGTGGCGAAAACCCAGGTTGTTGACGTGGTCAGCGGCGATGCGCACTTGACGGGTCAATTATGCGAGGGGCAGTTGCAAGGTCTGTTGCGTATCGACGAACACAACCGCCCGCTGGCAAACCTCAGTTACAGCGAGGGGCAGTTACAGGGCATGAGCCAGACCTATCACCCCAACGGCCGAGTGTCTGCGCAGTTACCTTATGTGGCAGACAAGCTACACGGCGTGGCCACCTATTATTCAGCCGAGGGGCAATTGCAGCGTAAGGCAGGTTATCGCAAGGGGTTGCTGCATGGCGAGGCCAGTATTCATTACCCGGACGGGCAAATGGCTGAGCGCGAACAATATCGGGACGGGGTAAAGGATGGCTTGTATGAACGTTTCCATAACAACGGCGCGATCGCGTTAAAAGCGCGTTACTTTAACGGCCTGCTGCTCGACTTAGGGCAACAATTCGCGCAAGACGGTCGACCGCTTGATAGCAAAGGCAAGCCCATCTCACGGCTGCGCTGGTGGTGGATGAACACGGCCTCGCCCGCAGAAGGTTAAGGCGTCATGTGAAATTCAAGGGATGAGCATCTGCACCTGCCCAGGCATCACCACCTTGATCACCCCGGCCCAGGTGCACATCAACATGCTGTTGGCATCCAGTGCCGGCATTTTCCCCAGCATCACTGTGGGCGCACCCGGAACCCAGGGTGCGGCTGTCACGGGGATGCACGGCATCGGTGTGAGAACACCCAACGCCGCAGCGGTTGCAGCAATAACCATCGGATTGGCGGCGCTCATGCACATGCCAAAGGTCGGGATATTAAGCATGGGAATGTGATCCATGATGTTCGCCGCCGGCATGCTACTGGTTATAACGCGGTTGATCGGCAGCACGTTAAGCGCTGCCGGGGCGGCGCCGAAGCTGCATTGCAAGATGGCGCCTGAACAGACTTGGGGGCATGACATTGTGTTGTCTCGAGCATGACGATATGGGAGTGCGTTAATTTAGACTCACTGACTTGACCTGATCAAGGTTCTCGCACCCTATGGGTGACTGAAACCATCGAAATTGTATAACTGCGGCTGCTAATCCAGCTTTCGTTCCCTGTTCATTCAGCAACATTGGCGACTAGCGCTTCAAAATATATCTTGTTGTAACGAGTCACCAGATCGCTGTCTGGCCACCGGGGCTAATCTAAGGAGTTCTGAAAAGGGTTCCAAATCTGTTGAAAGACCTCCATCACACAGTTTGAAATCGCAGGCCCAGAAATTCTTGCAGCAATTACGAGAACGACTGGCCAGAGTCGGTTTATCGCTCAATGCTTGGAAGACACGGCTGATTGAGTTTGGTCGTTTTGCTGGGAGAAATCGTAGCGATCGAGGCTTAGTTAAACCGGAGACGTTTGAGTTCCTAGGCTTCACACACTGTTGTCGGACCAACAGAAACGGTGACTTTCAAACTGCGTCTGACGGTCAAGAATCGAATGCGTGCAACGCTGCCGGTCATTCGTGACGAGCTGAAACGCCGAAGTCATGAATCCATCCGGGTTCAAGCGCAATGGCTTAACCAAGTGGTCAGCGGGTATTTCAATTACCACGCGGTGCCGGGAAGCTTGATACGTCTTGGCGGTTTTCGTTTAGCGGTGTGCCTTCTATGACGCCAGGGTCTCAAGCGACAGAGCCAGCGTAAACGGCTTCAGTGGCCAAGATACTTACCTCTTGCCGACCTCTACATACCTAGACCCAGAAATGCACACCCGTAGCGGAGGGTCGCTCCGCGTCACGTACCCAAGGCAGGTGCCGTATGCGGTAGTTCCGCGAATACGGATCTGTGCGGGGGCGGCAGGTAACTGCCGTCCCTACCGCGACCTCCGATTGTATGATCCGGACAATAGAAAAGAAATACATCGCCTTGAATGGTGGCTATGCGAGTCTAGGGAAAGGCCATCGAATCATCGACCGAAACTCCTGTTGCCAGAGCGTATCACGCTCCAAGGTTACACTGCGCGGAGCGAATCAATCGATGGATTGCCTGCGGACACGCTGCATTCAGTAACCCGTCGTCATCGATTTCCGATCCAGATTCCAAAGCGTGTTTTCTGAAAACCAGCATCACTGATCCCCTGAGTTAGGACCGTTACAGGTTGGGGCGGCGAGGCTAAGGACGGCGGGAAAAACTAGGCCTATGAACGTCAATTTATGAACAGTTACGTTAATATCGAGAGCATTAAGGCAGTAATCTCAGTCCTGTAGCTGCTCATGAACATCTGACATCGCCCACTTGTTAAATTAAATGCTATGTTAGAAATGTTCATAATGTCACCGGTACTCGTAAACCATAAAGTGCTCTGAAGTAAAAATAACCATAGATTCCCTCCCAACCGCCGAATCTGGACGAAGTACGCCTTAAACGCCGTTTGCTTCAAATTCCCGACGTCTTTTCCCCCTCTGTACGCCTCAGGCTGCATTTACTTCCAAACCTCACACATCTATTCGTTTGTGGGCCCCCATGCACATGTGCACCTTTGGTGCAATCACAGTTTAGGTAAACACCTTCGCTTTGGGCTTCGGGCTCCGGAAGGTGTGTTTATCAAACACATAAGAAGCAATGTGCTGACCCGCTGCTGCAATTGCTGATCCATCCCTTGCAACTAGATCAAATGCAGAGCGCCTGCTGTGAGCAGCCCTTGACCGTTCAAACAACTAGTTGACGTGTTCAAGTTCGCGTAATCAGAGCCACTTCAAGTCGTGCGTCACGACGAACCTTATCAGTATTTTCACGGATGATTGCCGGAATAAGGAAAGCATCTGAAAGTATATTTGGCGGGTCAGAGGTAGAGAACCTATCCATCTAGATCGCTAGCCGTCTAGAGCTGAAGATGCGTCCCCCAATTATCGCTCAATAGCGCATCCCATGACTTCATGCACAATCCGTCTAGGTCTATCCAAAAAAAGAGTGATCCCGTTCAATTTTTGATCTGTTTTTACTTTTGTTGGAATCAAAAACTAGCTTCGCCTGCGGTGCAAATAAACGGCCTTTCTAAGCCCTGCGGACTTGAAGCGCGGCGGTGGCCCAACCCCACCGAAATAACGCATCAGAACCACTTCCGAAAACCGAAAAAGACGAAGCTTTAAATCCATGCAATCGAGTCGATTGCTCAAAAGCATGCAAAAAAATCAGTAAGGAGTAAACCTGTGGAGATCCCTGCTTTTTCTTTTGTTCTCAAATATAACAACTCCGTTTTCAATTTTTGATTTCAAGGGGTGGGGAGAAATATATTTTTGCCATACGATACGTTGCGACATCCCTACATAGTTATTTCGTAAACGAGTATGGTTGTCTTTTTATCTTAAGGATGATCATGGCGAGGCACACACCTACTCTCACGCAAACGCACCTCGCTGTGCTAATCGATGCCGACAACGCTTCTGCTGCAATCGTAGAAGGACTGTTCGAGGAAATCGCCAAGTGGCGAAGAAAAAACGCCCAGACCGTTTGTTGCTGCATGCGACAAATTCGTCTATATCGAACTGCTGCGCGAAGATGTCTCCGTAGCTATAAATGGGGAACCTCCTCACGACACCGTGACGAGCGAAGCAGTTAAGCCTGGCCAACCCGTAGAGCCAAGAAAAAACCCAAAGCTCCTGTGAGTTTTATTGCTAAGGTCATGGACGATATCGCCGACGAGGATGGCTGGGCTCACCTAAGTGCGTTAGGTACCCACATCACAAAACTGAACCCCGGGTTTACCCCCGAACTCATGGCTACAAAAAGCTCAGCGACTTGATCAAAGTTGCCATTAAAAACAATGGAGAAAACGTCATTGACCAAGGAATCGTCGGATCCGCCTCAACTTTGTTTTCGAGCCCCTGTTGCTGAGGTTTTCGCAGCGGCTAAATACCTGGATGCGGCGGTAGATGCACACTTGCTTGGAAACACTGAACTCGCTGAACACTTGATTCGTGCGGCAGACATGGCCGAGGTGAGGCAGTGGACAGAGTCTCTGTGGGGCAAAGCGTGCCTCTATGTGAAACGACGCACAGTGTCCAACGCACCTCCGGTCGTGGATAAGACGACCACGATTGAACGATGGTTCTATAGTACCCGGCACGCATTAATGGCCTCCCTCTGGTCTACTCATGAGAGCACAAGTAGATCGCCAGCGAAGGTATGCCAAGTGATTGTAGATGAGACCCATGCCGGAGCTCTGCCCGACCTCTCGATAGGACAGATATAAAATAGCCCATCTTGATTTTGATTTCACATGATGAGGATCAAGTCCTACTCAGACGCGCCGATACTGATTTCGGGCAAGTTTGTTTAGTCCCCAATTATTCACTTCATTTAAAAACAACACGGAATGTAGCTCCAATGATGCGTTATACCCCGACTGTCATTTTGCAAAGAGTCGCTGCACTTCTTTGCTCTGTCACCCTCTTCGTTACGGCTGGATGTGTGATGATTCCCTATGAAACACCCGAGGCTAGAAATAATATTCAGCGAGATTTGAAGCTGAATCCAGGTGATATTCAAGCCGTGTCAGAGACCAATTGGTGCGCGCTAGGCTACGGTACCGAGCCCGTGTGCAAAATGACGCAAGGCTTAGGAGTTTTGACCAATAAAGGACTAATTTTGAGCGTCTATAAGAATAAAACCTACAAAGAGATAGGACGCGTCACTACTGAACAGGTCAATTGCGCGAAAACCGTGCTTGGTGGTGATGCTGAAGAACTATTCACGGTGTTTACTCAAAATTTTGGAGTCACCCTTGCACCTATCACCCCCGGTGGTCGATTGAACGTCCCCGCAAAAATCAAGTTCTTCAACTATCTGATGAGTCGAGGACAACCCGAATTCAAGGGCGCAGACGGTGCATTCGTTCGCAATACAGACAGGAAGCGGACAGTGGGAGGGATAGTGGCTGGTACATCCATTGCTTGGCACTTTCAGGAAGAAATATGGGAGGGTTTTAACCCCTGTCCTGTAGGTGCCTGACCGGCCAACTCACATATCAACCGGATGCGCACTTGGATCGCATGGCAGAGCAACCCGCTGCAAGAGCCCCTTGGCCATGGAAAGACATTGGCTTGAGAGTCTTGCGTTGTTACGCTGCTATGCGATCACCCTCGGGAAGTGCCCCATGTTAATGCCTGATTTCGAAGCTTTACCGTGCCGCGACCCAGATAACCAGCTTCGCAGAGGTCATGATAGGTCTCGCTCTAATCAGCAACGTTGAATCGACGGTATACAAAGGCGAGCCAACCGTTGTCGTCAAAAGGACAGCGTAACGATATAAATGGGCCCAGACATGAATGGCACTTACTTAACAGCTAACCCCTTGAGCTGAAAGCGAAAAACGAAGAGGGACTGGTCTTGGCCTGCGGTGATAGTTGCGAACACACGCCGACGACCAAGGACACAGCCCCAATGAATCGTAGACGTCAAACTCTCCAGCATCAACAGCAACGCCTTCATCGGCACGCTTCGAACTGTGATGCCTATGCTTTTTTCAATCTTCTCACTGCTCCCGAGCTGCTACAGCGCGTCGAGTCTGCACTGCCAGAATATCGGGAGCGCCTGTTTCCTCCGACTGAAACGCTGTCCATGGCTCCCGGGCGCCCGGTCGCGTTGAGGATCTCCGAGACCAACTCCCAGTCTGCATCGGAAATTGCGTATCGCTGTTGAGGATCGCTGGATGCTTGAGCAGATCGAGCGGACGGCGCTACCCTCAGATGCCTGGGTCAAGAAATTGGACAAGTTCAACCGTCTCTTCTTGCTGCCTCCAATCCATCCTCATGCACAGGAATATATGTGAACAACGAGCATCGCCCCCTTGTTAAATAACGTAGTAAATGCTGTTGCTTGTGGATTCGACGGTGCTTATGCTTCCCGGCCATTTGGCCATTCTTATAAGCCATATAGCTTCTCAATCCACGTTGCCTAAAGAGACTCACATGGACGTTGTCTAAGAAAAACCATTGGTTATCGAAAAGCCTATCGTTGCATTAGCGGCCCGCATTGGCTCTCTCGTTGCGGTCCCGATTCTCGCATCGATTTGCTATGCAGCGTTCTACCTTACCGGACTGGTTTACAGGCAGGTTTACCTTGATCGGCGTGTGTACGTAAATACCAAAGCTAAGGTCATTCCAATCAAGAATTACACAATCGAGACTTTGCCACCTAAAGACTATTTAGCGTTGACTGCTGCCGGTAAAATTGTTGGGTTTAGAAACATTAACTAGTCAACGGTGACAATCTTAACTCGAAGCCATAGAGATTAGAGAAATTAACGCCCTCCTCTGCCTTCGTTCACGTTGCGGGCGTGCGCTGTCAACTGGCGGGATTTTGTACCTGCTCGGTCGAAGACACGTTGCCCGGGCGACTTGCCTAAAAATGGCCAGTCCCGAATTGATTTGAATAGCTTGGTGGCGCCGCTTACGGTGGCGTGCGAACCAAACGTCACTCGTGCTGCGGCCCCACTAACAGTTTCGCCATCGTCCCTAAGCAGAACGACCGCGCTCGATACCACGTTGGTTCAATTCTGAAGGGTGCGATCGAATGGGGAAATCAGGCCAGCGGAGTACGTCGACCCTGAGGGATTAGCCATGTGCCACCAGCGCCTCAAAAAAACCAATTACCCCATGTTCAGGAAACAGTGTTTATCGCAAATCTGCCTACTCAGTGTTACATCACTTCCTTAAGATCCGAGCCCTTGCAAAGGCGGCTGTAACTTCCAGACCAAACTCCAATCGATAACTACCGACAGGTAACGTTGGCGCGTCACGCTTGTTAATCATTCATAATAAATACGCTTTGGGGCAACTATGCACAGCAAATCACTGTCAGCCACGTTGGTGCTGACAAGCTTAATCGTGGGTCTTGGATTAACCGCAACCGCACGTGCAGATTTTGTCCAAGACAGTAAATTATCGCTGGGTATGCGTAACTTTTTTTTCAACTCTGATAACCACTCCGGTGGTGCAGATCAAAAAGAATGGGCGCAGGGGTTCAAGCTCGACTATATCTCAGGGTTTACTGAAGGCACTGTCGGTTTTGGCTTGGACGTTGAAGGTATGCTCGGTCTGCACCTTGATGGCGGCAAAGGCATGCACCCGGCGATAAATACCTTTACTCCGAGTAAAAGTGACGGTTCGGCGCAATCCACCTGGGCCAGTGCTGGTGCTACGGCCAAGGCGCGCGTCTCCAAGACTGAAATTCGCTATGGCAACACGCTGACCCCGGCCCTGCCGATCCTGATGGCCAACGATGGGCGCCTGCAGTTGCAGACCTTCGAGGGGGGCATGATCACCTCCAAGGAAATCGATAACCTGACGCTGACCGGTGGCCAGATCGAAGGCGTCAAAGGCCGCGCCTCGACCAACACCACCGGTTTATCAGTGTCCGGCGCAACCCACGGCAGTAATAAATTCCGTTTTGCCGGAGGCGACTGGAAGGTCAGCAGTGACCTGACCCTGCAGTATTACTTCGCCAATATGGAGAACTTCTACTCGCAGAACTTCTTGGGACTGGTGCATGTGCTACCCATCACCGACGACTCTTCGTTCAAGACTGATCTGCGCTACTTCAAAAGCACCTCGGACGGACTCAACGGTGACGCAGGCTACAAGTTCAATAACAACGGTGGCTACGCGAAGAACAATGGCAAGGTGGACAACAACACCTGGAGCACGATGTTCACCTACTCCTTGGGCAACCAATCGCTGATGCTGGGTCGAACTCAGGTCTCTGACAACGGCGGTTTCGTCTGGAACAACGACGCCACCGAGACTAACAAGTACGGTAATAACGAAGGTGAAGGCGGCTATAGTTTTTATCTGTTCAACGACGCTACCGTCGGTAGTTTCGTCCGAGCGGGTGAGCACACCAACTTCGGCCAGTACAGCTATAACTTTGCCAGTCTTGGCATCTCCGGCCTGAAGGCGTCAATCAGCTATCTGCGAGGCGAAAATATCAAAGCAGTCGACGGCCAGGGGACCGATCAACACGAGTCGGAAATCGACACGCGCGTCGACTATGTTGTGCAAAACGGCCCTTTGAAAGGCTTTGGCACTACCCTGCGCCACGGTACTTACCATGCAGGAACCACTGGGGCTGCTAACCTGGATCAGACCCGATTGTTCTTCAACTACACGTACAATTTCTTCTGATTCAACACAGGGTCAACCATTAGCAGGCAACTCACCAAAACGTTATGGTCAAGTTTTTGGCATCACGCCTTTTCTCCGACCCGATCTATTAAATCATTCGAAATCAAGTGTGGCTGAGGGTCCTGGCCTTCAGCCACGTTCAAAAATGCTCGTCGCTCCTCCCCCGCCAATAAATTTTGCTTGACCGTGTTCAAAAGAGGTGTTTCAGCCCGCAGTTTAAATTTAAAGAAGTCGGCTGCCATTTCCGCGAGGGTGCTCAAGGTTAACTCCTGACTAATGCGCCTTTCGGAGCACGTCGATGCGAAAATATGGATATAGGATTCAGCGCCAATTTCCAGTTGTTGAGGACGCTGGACCTGATCCGGTGCAACGATCAGACCATCGTCCAATCTAAGAACCTGTCATCTATCGGAGAGCTGAAGACTACGAAGCTTAACGTTGATAATCCCTTTCTCCAACCTGATCTCAGGTCCGTTGCTCAAGCTAGCACCCACGGCGCGGCACCCATGAAGGTAGAAATGGCTCGGCGCTCATTTGCCGCCAATGACATCAAGGAGCGTGCCGCTGCCACACCCGCGCGCATCGATGCTGTACGGGCACGATGGCGGACATCACACGAAAACAGAGCAGCCATTGCAAGTCGGTTTTATTCGGCATACCTTGTACAAAACCTATACAAGGTATGTATCAATGTATAACGCCGAGCAATGGCCACTGACACTCTACTTTGATGGTGAATGCCCGCTCTGCGCTCGAGAAATAAAGCTCCTGCGCCGACGTGCCATAGAGGCTCGACTGCTGTTGATTGACATCAGCAGCGAGGACTTCAATGCCAGCGCGCTGGGGTTCACTTTCGAGCAAATGCAGTCCTCACTTCATGCCAGCTTTGCCGATGGCAGATGGGTTACGGGTCTGGACGCTACCCTATGGAGCTGGCGAGCAGCCGGGTTGGGCATCTGGGCCACCCCACTGACATGGCTTGCGTTGCGACCGTTGTTTGAACTCGGCTACAGCCTGTTCTGCCGCCTACGCCCTCATTTGGCATGGCTGCCTCACCCTGATGGCGGCCGTCGCTGTCTCGACGCCCGGTGCACGATACCGGAGCTAAATTCCGCGCCAAGCGCCCCATCTGATGTAAAACGAAAACAGACCTAGTCCAGATGTTACAGGTGACGTTGCTTTCCAGCGTCGGTCTGCGGGAGAGACAGAAAAAATGACAGAATTCTTGCGGATGAATTCCCTTGGCGATGACTATCGAGTCTTGGTGATAGGCGCCAGCGGAGCACTTGGTTCGGCCTTTTGTGAATTGCTCAATCAGGATCCACGTTGCTCAGGGGTTCGAGAGTTGGGACGCAAAAGTTCTCCGCGGTTGGACCTGGAGGAACCTGAGAGTATCGCCAAGGCTGCAGCTGAATTGGCCAAAGAGGCGCCGTATCAGTTGATCTTGCATGCCGCAGGTTTGCTCCATCGTGGGGAAATCAAACCTGAGAAAAGTTATGGCGCTATTGAAGACGATGCGTTCAAGGCCGTATTTCAAGTGAATACGTTTGGCCCCGCTCTGGTGTTACGCCACTTCTTGCCATTGCTTGACCCTCATGGAGCAATGGCGCTGCTGTCTGCAAAGGTCGGGAGCATCAGCGATAACCGCTTGGGCGGTTGGTACGCCTATCGCGCGTCAAAGGCGGCGTTGAATATGCTGATTAAAACGGCCGCAATCGAACTGGCACGAACCCGCCCCCAGTCGCGCTTGCTCAGTCTCCATCCTGGTACGGTTATTTCGGACCTGTCCCAACCCTTTCGTGGCGCCGCAGCGGCAAGACCGGCAAGTCTCGCTGCGCAAGAGCTTCTATCGCTGATTGACCGCTTGGAGCCTGCCGACAGCGGTAATTTCTTTGCTTACGACGGAGAGCGCCTACCGTGGTAGGCAGGGAGTGAATGTTGAATCTGAAAAAGTTGACTGAACTGGCCGCGAACGGCGAAATACGTGAGCTGGAACTGCTCTCGCTGGAGGGAGGTTTCTATATAGCGAGCGTCCGACTGGATAGCGGCCATCTTACCTTGCTGAACGATTTGGCAAAGCCTATGCACCTTCGCTCCATCACTCATCTGCGCGATCTGCTGCAACAGGTTCCGCCATTTCCGTGCGTGCTTGTGCAGCAGTGTGTTCACGATGAAATGTGCGGCCGACGTGAAGGCCCCATCGAGTCGATGAGAATTCCCTTTTCGCTGGCGACGCCTCGTTGAGATCGCAGGGTCGAAATCTGGGACTGGTGCTGGGTGATCAGCTGTCTTTCGATCTAAGTCTGTTCGACGTATTGGATGCAGATCACGACACCATACTGATGGCAGAGGTTATCGCCGAGGCCAACTACGTCCCCCACCATCCTCAGAAGATCGTTCTTATCTTCAGCGCCATGCGTCATTTTGCGCAGGCCTTGCGCGAGCGGGGGTGGAACGTCATTTATGTCCAAATCAATGATGTCGGCAATTGCGGCACTTTGGCTGGAGAATTACGTCGTTGGGCTGAAGAGTTGACCGCAGATCAGGTTCACATGACTGAATGCGGGGAATGGCGTTTGGAACAGGAATTACGAGGGTGTAGTCTGCCAATCATCTGGCATGCCGACCGGCGCTTTCTCTGCTCCCGAGAAGATTTTGCACAGTGGTCAGGGGCACGTGCTCATTTGCGAATGGAAGTGTTCTACCGTCGGATGCGCAAGCGTACTCAACTGCTTCTCGAACCAGATGGCAGCCCAGTGGGTGGTGTCTGGAACCTTGACACGGAAAATCGAAAAAAACTGCCGAAGGGTTTGCGCGGTCCTTTCCATGCGCGTTTCGCGGCAGATGACATTACCCGCGAAGTAATGGAAACGGTTCGCGACCGCTTCAAGGATCATTACGGCAGCCTGGATCGTTTCGATTACCCGGTGACCCACGCAGAAGCCCAAGAGCTGTGGCGGCATTTCCTCGATTTTTCTTTAGCGGCTTTTGGCAACTACCAGGATGCAATGGCTGAGGGAGAGCCTTTTCTGTTCCATGCGCGAATCAGCGCAGCCCTCAACATTGGCTTGCTCGATGTACGCCAACTCTGCGCCGAAGTGGAGAGCGAATATCGCCAAGGTCGGGTGCCGCTTAATGCTGCTGAAGGGTTTATCAGACAACTGATCGGCTGGCGAGAATATGTTCGCGGCATCTATTGGCTACGCATGCCGGAATATGCTGGTCTAAACACTTTCGGCAACAGCCGGGTGCTACCCGAGTTTTATTGGACCGGCTCCACCAATATGCGCTGTATGTCTCAGGTGATCGGGCAAACCATGGAGTTTGGCTACGCACATCACATACAGCGGCTGATGATCACTGGTAATTTCGCACTGCTTGCCGGCATCTTGCCCAAGGCAATATGTGACTGGTATTTGGCTGTTTACTTGGACGCATTCGATTGGGTTGAGCTACCCAACACCCTAGGCATGGTGATGCACGCGGACGGAGGCTATCTTGGCTCCAAGCCTTATTGTGCCAGCGGTCGCTATATTCAACGGATGTCTGACTATTGCGGTGGATGCGTATACCGGGTGGACGAATCAGTCGGCCCCCAGGCTTGCCCATTCAATTCGCTGTACTGGCACTTTCTGATACGCCATAAAGACCTGTTGGAGAGTAACCCCCGATTGGCTATGGTGTATCACAATTTGCAGGGCATGGATCAAGCTCGACGAGAGGCGATCTGGTTGAAAGGCGAAGAGCTGCTTACAAAATTAGACCTTGGCGAATCTCTGTGAAAATAATTGAGGCCCTGCTGATCAACCGATTTTTTCAGGCTGTATTGGAAGCCGACTTACTGGCGAAGAACTCCAAAAACTTCGTCAGGGCTCGTCTGTTAAATAACACGTTCGCACCTACCGATAATTTCAATTCCAATGAGTTATTCAATAGGAGATGAATGATGCACAAGCGCACATTAGGTAACAGCCGCCTTGAAGTCTCAGCCATAGGCTTGGGATGTATGGGCTTGAGTTTCGCCTATGGTCCAGCGATGGAGAAGTCAGCTGCTATATCGCTGATTCGGAGTGCCTTTGACGCAGGTGTCACGCTTTTTGACACCGCTGAGGTTTATGGACCGTACGTAAACGAAGCCTTGCTGGGCGAGGCGTTAGCCCCATTTCGCGAAGAAGTCGTAATCGCTACAAAATTCGGCTTCAAAAATGCAGATGTCGCCCAAGGTCTAGACAGCCGTCCTGAAACCATTCGAGCAGTGGTCGAAGCCTCCCTCAAGCGTCTGAAAACGGACCGTATCGATCTTTTATATCAGCATCGCGTCGATACAAATGTTCCCATCGAAGATGTCGCGGGCGCGGTTAAACAGTTGATTGAGCAAGGCAAAGTTAAACACTTCGGCCTGTCGGAAGCCGGCGTACAATCAATCCGGCGAGCCCATGCAGTGCAACCGGTCGCCGCGCTGCAAAGCGAGTATTCGATGTGGTGGCGAGAGCCGGAAAAAGATATTTTTCCCGTGTTGGAGGAGCTAGGCATTGGCTTCGTGCCGTTCAGCCCTTTGGGCAGAGGGTTCTTGACCGGAGCCATCGACGCCACCACCACATTCGCAAAAGACGACTTCCGTAATACGGTTCCGCGCTTTAACGAGGAAAACCGCAGGGCCAATGCGCAATTGGTCGAGGCGCTAGGCCATATAGCCGACGGAAAAGGCGCAACGCGCGCTCAAATCGCACTTGCTTGGCTGCTGAGTCAAAAACCTTGGATAGTGCCTATTCCGGGCACCACTAAACTACAACGTCTTGAGGAAAATATGGGGGCTGCGACCATCGAGTTAAGCCCGACTGACTTGGCCACCATCGAATCGGCACTGGCGCTTATTAAGGTGGCGGGAGATCGCTACCCTGCCCACTTGCAACAGCGCGTCGACCGCTGATGTCGTTCCCGTTGAACCGCCTACGCTCGTATACGAGCATGGGCGGTTCATCTGTATTAAAGGAAGATAGCGACCTTTGATAATTTATTTTTTTTGCGATTACGACGTGATTCGTATTGCCGCCGCTTTCGATTCTTTCTCTATCCGCTGAAAGAATGTCTGCGCGCGAATGTCCTGGGTGTAGGCCACATTCAGACGTAGCCAGCCGTACGCCTCACCCTCTGGCATAAACGCTGACCCCAGCGACAGTTGAACATGCAGCTCCTTGGCAATTTGATTGACCTTGCGGGTGTTTAAATGCCGGGGGCGCACCCATACGAACATACCTCCAGTGGGCTCGCAAAATACCTCCCAATGAACCTCGTGAAGTTGCCGAAGTGTACTCGCCATTTGCTTGTTTAGACGTTGGCGCAAGCGCTGAACCACTTTGCGATAAGACCCATTGGCCAGCAATGTGGCAACCACGTTTTCAGCGAATAGTGGACAACCTAAACCGGTAATCATCTTGACCTCGGCTAACTGATTGATGAGGTCTGGCTGGGCAACGACATAGCCTACTCGTAATGAACTGGTCAGCGTTTTGGAAAAACTGGCGAGGTAAATTACACGATCCAAGGCATCCAGGGTTGCTAGACGAGATGTCGCGCCGTTCTGAAAGTCAGCGTAGATATCGTCTTCGATGATTCGTAAATTATGTTGCGTTGCCAATTGCAATAATCGGTAAGCAACACTCGGGGCGAGGCTGGTGCCGGTGGGGTTTTGGTACATGCTATTGATGAAAAAATAAGAAGGGAAATATTGGCAGAGGATTGCCTCAAGACTGGCGATATCCGGCCCCTGCTGGGTTCTAGGTACAGCCAGGGTTTTGATCCCGTGGAACTTCAACAGGTTGAATAGATTGTAATAGCCAGGACTTTCCACCAACACCAAGTCACCCGGCTTGAGCAAGGTACGCACCAATAAATCGAGGCCATGGCTGGCACCCTGAGTGGTAATAATCTGGTTCGGTTCAACGTGAAGATCGATCAGGCTTAGACGTTTCTGAATATGCTGCCGTAAGTGAGCAGAGCCCAGCGGGGAGCTGTAGTTGAATAACGATCGGGGGTCGCTGCGCACCACCTGACGGATTGCCAAACCTAGGTCAGCGCCCTCTCGCCACGACTCGGGCAGCCAGCCACAACCCAGTTTTAGCTCCGTTGACTCACTGTCGAACAGCTCCCATGCCCCGTTGTCCTCCTCAAGTTTAGTCCCTATGGACTGAGGCCGCGTCTGCGCCACGAAGAAGCCCGATCCGTGACGAGACTCCAGTACGCCGATGGCCACCAGTTGATCATAGGCGTTTATAACGCTGGAAAGGCTTACGCCATTTTCCTGCGCCAGTTGTCGGATTGACGGCAATCGAGCGCCGGGGCGAATGCGATGTAGGCCTATCCAATTAACAACATTATTCACGAGCTGCTGAGCGACACCCGATGCAGCGTTACGATCAATGTTCAAGTCCACGGCGAGTACTGTTCTCAACTTTTGAGCAAACAGTTAAGCATAAAAGGTAGCGGTCTGTTCCTTGTTTGCGTCATGCCTGGAACGGATAGTCAGTGGGCTTTATAAGGACACTGAAAACCCCTGCTATTGAGGAACACCCTTGAACTTACAGCATCGACATACGTGGGGCCTGGCTTTTGCTCTTTGCTTGATAACCCTCGCGGTAAACCTTCAGGCACCCCTGTATACGACCTACGCGCAGTTGTCTGGCTATGGGGCGGGCGCTACTGCGGTGGCTTTTTCTGGTTATGTGCTGGGAGTGTTGCCGGTTTTACTTGCCCTCGGAGGGCTGGCTGACCGGGTGGGACGCAAACCGTTAATACTAACGGCACTGAGTTTATCAATAACGGCGACAATCATCATGTTGCTATGGCCAAACTTGATGGCACTGAGTTTGGCGCGACTGTTGCTGGGCGTAGGAACAGGGCTCGCCTCGGCTACCGGCACTGCCTACATGACAGAATTAATGGCAACCGGGGACGCGCGCGCGCCAGCCCACTGGGTCACGGCCAGTACGTCCTTAGGCTTCGGATTGGGGGCGGCGTTGACCAGCCTGTTTCTGCTCTCGCACGATAGCGTCAGGCCGGGTAGTTTTTGGCTGCAGTTGGCTTTAGCCTGCTTGGCGATCGTCGTGGTTGTGCGACTGCCGGACTCTATTGTGAAGATCAAAAAAACACCGTTATTGCGCCTGCCTACATTTCCCGCCGGTAGTCTCCCCTACGGTTTCTCTATTTTGTTGGCGTGGGCGACAGTAGGGGTGGTTATCGCCCTATTGCCTTCGGTGCTTGCAACCCATGATCTGGAGCGCTGGTCGGGCCTGTCTACTTTCACGGTGATTAGCGGGGGGATACTTTTTCAGCCCTTGGTCAGGCGCATGCAACCTGCTAACGCCACGGGGTTGGGACTTTTGGTATTACCCTTGAGCTACGCATTGTTGGCATGGGGCGCTCTCAGCGGCTCTTTGGTCGCGGTATTGATTGGCGCATTGGCCGCCAGCAGCTCGTGTTACGGATTTATATACTTGGGCGGCCTCTCGGCGGTCACGACGATGGCCGGTGCAAACAAAGTTCGCGCCAATGCCGGTTTTTTTCTATTGGCGTATGTGGGATTCAGTATTCCAGTCATTCTCACCGGTTTAATGGCCGATTACTTCGGTGCCCACATTGCGCTGCTGGTGTTTGGGCTGTTTCTATTACTGGGCGCGACCACGGTAGGAATCATCATTATTCGAGATAAAGCCTATGTCGCCAAAGGCTGTGGTAACGGACGAAGTACCGCCATGACCGCCGCGCAGGCCGCCATCATGACAAACGTGCCGATAAACACCCTTCGCATACCGAAATGACCGCCTAAATACCGACCGGTCAAGAGTCCAATAACCTGGCCGACGAGATTCATTGTGTGATTCGTTACCCAGCTAAGAAACCAGGTTTCTATTACTCGGATTTGCAGGAGCTGAAACGACTTGATTTCGGCCGGATTGCTTAGCGGTATAGAGCATAATGTCTGCCAGCTTCAGGACTTCATTGACATTGGATGAACTGTGCGGCCAATGAGCGATTCCCAACGAAATAGTGATGTGACCCGCGCTCACGAACATCGAGCTCTCTACGTGTTGACGCAAACGTTCAGAAACTCGTAGGGCCACCTCCGGTGAACTATTAGGTAAAAGAATTAAAAACTCTTCACCCCCAACTCGGCATAAAACATCGTTGTCTCGTGTATTGACCCGCATCAACTCGCCAAGCCGCTTGAGCACTTGATCGCCCACACCGTGCCCGAAGTTATCGTTCACTCGCTTGAAGTGATCTATGTCTACAGCCACCGCCGCAAATGGAGTCTTTTCAGTTTCCAGTCGCTCTAAAGAGCTTTCCAAAACACGACGATTGTATAAACCGGTGAGGGAGTCCGTTTGGGCTTCGCTTGTGAGTAGACCAATTTTTGCATGCAGTAAACGAACCCCCACCAGCATAACGCGCTTAAGTTGCGCCGCCTCGTAGTACCAAGGCTTTACGCGTTCAATCCGCCCTGCCGCTCCGGGCATTTGCATTTCTTGAGCGCTTTCAGCTAATTGAAGCAGTGGACGTGAAATTAGGCGTGCTAGCCACCACACAATGATAAAACCGAGAATTCCCAACGGGAGCGTGTTACGCAGCACATCAAGCATCAGATTATTGAGTGCTGCCAGCGTCGCTTGAGTTTGCTTTTGCGCCACAATTCCCCAATGCGCTGACGGCACATTGGCATAGCCAGCCAACATACTGATGCCCTGACTGTTAATCAGCCGCTTCTTGCCGTTCTCGCCGCGAATCACCGCGTCGACCACGGGGTTACCGTGCACTATCTGACCCACCCTTGAAGGGTCCGGGTGATACAACAGGCGGCGGTTCTGATCCACCACGTACAGGTAAGAACCATCGTGGTAATACTGTTCGCCTAAAAGATCGTTGAGAATGCTTTTTTTCTTGAGGTACAGCGTACCGCCGATATAGCCGAAATAGTGGCCCGTCTGATCGACAATGGGATGAGAAATAAATACCAGTAAATTTCCTGCGACCGAGATGTAGGGCTGACTGATGAGGGGTAGCTGTTTGGCCAATGCTTCAGCAGCGCCGGGTGTCTTCGTCATTTTTTGCTTTCCAGCAAATAAATCAGGCGAGAGCGCCACTATCCAGCCCTGCTCATTCACGATCACGACTGAATTAAAGCTGTTCGTCTGTAATTGCAATCGCCGTACTTCCGATTGCACTAGCTGTTTGTTTTCAAGCTGGTCACTTAACAGCGCCGCACTGTAGGCCAGTTGCTGCCTGGCCGCGATGAGAAATACGTCTGTGCTGTTAGCCAACTTGGTGGCGTAGGTACGGTTTGCCTCCAATGTGTTGTCGATCAATAATTGACGTTGGACACGGTAACTGGCGTAAAGGCTGTTGACCAAGGTAAGCGCCGCACTTAAAAGTGCCAGAGTAATAATAAGGCGGCGCAAATTGATGCTAAATAAATGTTGGGGTGGTATGCAGGCTATCCGGTGAGTCATCCTTGATCTTGCGACGGTTTTTTCTATGTCGTCAGGATCAAGTCGCTAATGCAACTTCGCCCAAAACTGCTTGGTCAATTCATGCAGTGCAGATGTCAACCGTAAAGCTTCACTTGCGTTGTCATGATTATTTTGGCTGGTGCTGACGCTCAGATCAGCAGCGTCTCTAATGTTAGAAACACTGCGGTTAATACCTTCGCTCACTGCACCCTGCTCTTCTACCGCCGCCGCAATCTGCATGTTCATTTCCGTAATTTCATGGACACCACGGCCGATGCCCCCAAGGGACTCCCTTGCCTGGCGGGCTTGGCTAACGCTTAATTGTGCGTGGTCACGGCTTTGCTCCATGACACTTACCGCAGCGCGTGTGCCATCTTGCAGCGCGCTGATCATTTGCTGAATATCGGCGGTTGACTGCTGGGTCCGCGCAGCCAAACTGCGCACCTCATCGGCGACCACTGCAAAACCGCGTCCTTGATCCCCTGCACGTGCAGCCTCGATGGCGGCATTGAGAGCCAACATATTTATTTGCGCAGTGATATCCCCAATCACGTCCAAGACATGGGAAATATCATTGCTGTGGTTTTCAAGCGCATAAATCACGTGAGTGGCCTGATGGATTTCAATTTCCAGAGCGGTAATCATGCGGCTCGTATCGCTTACCAATTGCTGTCCGAAGCGAGTCTCATTGCCGGCTTTTTCCGCCGCGCTGGCAGCACTCTGAGCATTGCGCGCGACGTCTTGGATGCTGGCCGCCATTTGAGTGATCGCGGTGGCGATTTGATCAGTTTCGACCTGCTGCTCGACAGTCAATCGGTTACTTGCATGGATCTCGTCAAGCAGGTTTTTTGCACAACCTCCCAACCGATCAGAGGCGTCGGCAATACGACCGATAACAGCACCGGTTTCCGCCTGAGCGGTCAACAACGCAAACTGAATCTGACCGATCTCGTCCGTTCGTCCCGTGTAAAGAATCTGGCTCACCGGGTTATCCGCCAACTCCCGTGTCTGGCGCGCCAAACTCCGGAGGGGACCGAGTACGAAGGCTATTGCGATATAGCTCAATGCACAATTGAGCGCGGCTTGCATGAATGAAACATACGGCGGAATGGACAACATGCTGTCGAGACCAAAGGTGCCAAGGGCAATCAAGCTACATACCAGCAAAGAGATTTTTGCGCCCAATCCTAAACGCAACCAACGGCTGATCGAGCCTCGGCCATTACGCAAACGTACATAAAGTTTTTCTGCTGCTTCGATTTGCGCCGTGGTAGGTGCTGTGCGCACTGATTGGAATTCAACCGTTTTGCCATTCTTTCGAATAGGTGTGACGTATGCACTGACCCAGTAATGATCGCCGTTCTTACAACGATTCTTAACCAGTCCCATCCAGGAGTGTCCAGCATTCAATGTCGCCCACATGTGCTTAAACGCTAACGTGGGCATGTCCGGATGCCTAACGATATTATGGGGTTGGCCTAGCAGTTCCGCTTCGCTGTAGCCACTAAACTTAATAAAGTCGGGGTTCACATACGTGATTAGGCTGGCGCCATCGGTGGTTGAGAGAATATTTGCATCGTCTGGAAGTTTAATTGCACGGCCAGTTACTGGTAAATTATTTCTCATGAAAAACCCTTGTCATCAATGCCGCGTAGCGACCGCAGGGCAGTGAATGCGTAGCAAAGATACTGCTGATAATTAGCAATGCAGTGTTCCATTGTCAGACAGCAAATATAATTTTGTAGTGCTCTTTAGTAAGGCACCGCAACGCATGATTTTATAGATTTTTGTTTACTGACTTATTACTGCCGTCAGAACGTTGTCGTATAAATATGGCGGGTCGGCAGTTAATTGCTTAGCTAACTATATAACTATGGCCTCACCTAAAAAGTCGCTATGACGTAGCTGCCTGTCATGAGGGCAGAGTGATTAGTATAAAGTTTTAAAGTATCGGGCAACCAAGGGAACCCATAGCCAATACGTCGATGCTTGGACGAGACCGTACAATAACGTGTAACTATGTACAAGGTGTAAATTACTGGAGGCAAAAAAATTTGCAAATATCAGCCGGGACCATGCGCGATTATCGTTAGGAAAAAGTTTTTTTAATCTGGCTCACCTGACCTGCTGTGGCCCGGCTTAGAAATCCAAGTGAGCTAACGTGTAAGCCATGGCCCCTATCTTGCGCGAGGCACTGCGCCCCGCGAACACGTTCGCTTTCACAGAATCTACATCAACTGTATGTTGATCGACGAATTAGAGGGGTTTTCGACGGGTTAATCATAAAACGGCTCCACCGATTTTCGACTGCCTATAAAAAAGCTGTCGGCCACCAGTCGTAAAGGCTGAAGGTCAAGGTCGCTGGTTTTCCGTTGAATCAATTGCTCGAAGTGTCTGTACACGGCCTCGTACTCTCCTTCGTCAGCTACCGATTGAGCCACTCCATCAATGGTCAGAGACGCCCCGCCGTTGTACAGCCGCAGTGTGCCTTCGATACAGCGAATCTCAATACTCCAGAGCTCACCATGCCCGTGGTCGAAATCAAACTCGGCCTTAATGTCCAGATGATTTGAGTCTGACAAACGCAACAACGCAGCAATTGGCGACTGGCAGTTGCTGGGCACTCTCAACTCTGCCGACTCAACGAACAGGGGCAATGGTAATAAATGAGTAACAATGGATAACGCATTAATACCCGGATCAAACACACCCAAGCCGCCTGGTTGCCAGATCCATGCTTGGCCGGGGTGCCATTTGCGCACATCTTCTTTCCAATCGATTTGTACAGACTGGAGAGTACGGCTCGATAGCCATTCGCGTGCCGCTTCAACGCCCGGGGCAAAACGCGAGTGCCAAGCAAACAAACCGCTTACGCCCAGGTCACGAACTTGTTCCACCAATGCCATTGCCTCCCCCAGGGTGGCACAGGGCGGTTTTTCAACCAAAACGTGTTTTCCCGCAGCCAAGGCGGCACGCACTAGCGCGTAACGGCCTTGAGGCGGCGTACAAAAAGCGATGGCATCTAGCGATGGCAATTGCTTGAGCATTTCCTCCAACGAACTGAAGTTCGCAACTCCTGGGCATGCTTGCCCCAGGGTTGCGACTGCAAGCAGTTGAAATGCAGAGTTAGCGAGAATCGCTGGTACGTGTCGATCCTGAGCAATCTTGCCGTAGCCCACCAAACCGAGACGAATCGGTTGCATCGTTGACTCCTGTTTTTGTATTTATGGTCGATGCAGCAACCTAGACGCAAATCATCGGCTAAACAACTGGCGGACGTGACGATATTCATTCCAATGCCAGTAGATATCGCCTTTTTCGACCTGAAACGCTCAGAAGCTAAAGTCGACTTTGGTCCACAGGGTTCGGCCTGGCTCGTTGACAGCCTTGCCACCCGGATAACCAAAGCCCGCGTTGCCCGCAAGGTTCAGATGCTCGGTGTAATCTTTGCCCAGCACGTTATCGACGCTGGTGCTGATCTTCAGCTGGTTACTGAGCCGATAGCTGCTGTTAAGTGAGACCACGCCAAATCCTGCGCTCTTGCCAAAATCCTGCCCCACCACATTGCCTGTATGAAGGGGTATTCAGCCATATGCGACATAACGGCGCATGCCTTGGCATTCAGCGTATTTTTTAAGTTTGCCGGGAAGGCAGGAAGGCTGCCAGACTGATTAGCCGCCAGCCTTTTCGTTAAACGTACAGAGCATCCCATGATTCATATCCGCCCCATGACCGCCTCCGACTTCGAGGGCTTTTGGCCGACCTTTCAAGCAATCGTCTCTGCCCAGCAGACCTATGCCTATGAACCTGCGACAACCCAAGAGCAGGCACTACAGTTGTGGTTTCACACCCCGCTACACACTTTAGTAGCCGAAGAGGACGGTGTATTGCTCGGCAGTTATTACCTCAAAGCCAACGCTGCAGGCCCGGGCAGTCATGTCAGCAATTGCGGCTATATGGTCAGCGAGGTAGCCCGTGGGCGTGGAGTCGCTCGACAGATGTGCGAACACTCACAGCAATTGGCGCGTGAAAGCGGCTTTTCGGCCATGCAATTCAACTCGGTGGTGGTCAGCAACGAAGTGGCCGTTGCGCTATGGCACTCGCTTGGATTTGAGACAGTCGGACGCATACCCCGCGCCTATCGGCATAAGCAGTTGGGGCTGGTAGATTGTCTGGTGATGTTCAAATGGCTCGCGAACCCTGTAAAAAAATCTTTCCCGGAACAGGCCAGGTTAATCGGTCGCAAGAACATTGAATCCGTCGTTTCGCGCCCGCGCCGGGGTTAGTTGCAATGGCTGATCCGCGATCGGTAGTCGAGTATGTGTTGGCTAAAAGGCCGAGCGGTTTAGCTTAAGATACCCAGACGTATTTCTTAGCGAACAAGTCGGCTCCCACAGAGTGAACTGCGCCCCAAATGTTGGACACCCATCCAACTACCGGGGTGTTTTTCATGGGTAAATATTCAACGCAGTTCAAGCGGTCCGCCATCAATGCTTTCCTTGAGCGCGGTCAAGGTTTTCGTCACATAGCCGCTCAATTTCAGATGGACCCTACGTTGCTCCGTCGTTGGGTGGCGGCCTACGAGCTGCACGGGGAAGCCAGCCTGCAGGGGCGTATGAAGGAACATGGTCCCGAGTTCAAACTGTCCGTTGTCCAGCACATGGAGCGTGAGAAGTTGTCATTTCGGCAAACGGCTGCGATTTTCAATCTGGGCAATTCAACGCAGATAGGCAGATGGCAGCAGCAATATTACAGTGGCGGCATCGAAGCCCTGACGTCAGGGAAAAAAGGCCCACGTAACGTTATGCCAAAGCCCCCCGCCAAGCCCCGCAAACCGGCAGTGCTCACCGACGAAGAGCGCGCCCACAAAGAGTTGCTCGACGAACTTCAGTACCTGCGCATGGAGAACGCCTACCTAAAAAAGTTAAAGGTGTTAGGCGAGGAGGCGATGAGGCGGGACAAAGAAGCGAAGAAAAAGCCTGGGTAGTCACTGAGCTGAGGAGCGATTTTCCAATCGACGCCCTGCTCAAGCTGGTCGGCTTGGCACGCAGTACTTACTACTATCAGGTCAAGGTACTGGCTGCCGGGGATAAATTTGCTCCGCTGAAAGCCTCTATTCAGACTATCCAGGACCAGCATAAGGGCCGCTATGGCTATCGCCGGATGACCGCCACGCTGCTCAAGGGCGGGTGGATAGTGAACAGCAAAACGGTACGCAGGCTGATGGCCGAACTAAACCTCAAGTGCACGGTGCGAGCCAAGAAGTATAAATCGTACAAAGGCCCTGAGGGGCAGGTAGCACCTAACACGTTGGCTCGGCAATTCGAGGCCGACCAGCCGAATGAGAAATGGGTGACCGACGTTACCGAGTTCAAGGTAGCCGGTGAAAAGCTCTACCTGTCGCCGATACTGGACTTGTACAACGGAGAGATCGTGGCGTACCAGACAGACACCAGCCCTCGCTACGCCTTGGTGGGCAACATGCTGGAAAAGGCGTTGAAGCGCTTGCCAGAGGGCGCCAAACCGATGGTGCACTCGGATCAGGGCTGGCAGTACCGCTACCACATCTACCGAAATCGTCTGGAAGAAATGAGCTTGGAACAGAGTATGTCGCGCAAGGGTAACTGCCATGACAATGCCACGATGGAGAGCTTTTTCGGCACACTGAAATCAGAGTTTTTCTACCGGGAGCGCTTCGACAGCGTTGCTCAGTTAGAGGCTGGACTGGATGAATACATCCATTACTACAACCACGAACGTATCAAAATGAAGCTCAACGGCTTGAGTCCAGTGGCATACAGAACTCAGGCCGCGTAGCTTATTCAATCACTGTCCAACATTTGGGGCGCAGTTCAGAGTCCTATTCAGTTGCCCCATTCTTGTCTCGACGACCGCCTTCTAAAATTTTTTTATAAGGAAATCCAATGCCATCTCTTTTTGATCCGTTAAACATCGGCACCGTCTGCGCGCCAAATCGCATATTGATGGCACCGCTAACTCGTGGTCGTGCGACCCGTGAGCACGTACCCACCGAATTGATGATTGAGTATTACTCCCAGCGAGCCAGCGCCGGTTTAATCATCACCGAAGCAACTGGCATCAGTCAGGAAGGTTTAGGCTGGCCGTATGCGCCAGGAATCTGGAACGACGAGCAGGTTCATGCTTGGAAGCAAGTTACAGACGCTGTTCATCAGGCGGGCGGGCATATTGATCTGCAATTGTGGCACATGGGTCGCATCGTCCATCCAAGCTTTCTCGACGGTGCTCAGCCAGTTTCATCGTCGGCTACAACGGCGCCGGGCAGCGCACATACCTATAACGGCAAACAACCCTACGCATTGGCCCGGCCGTTGAGTATTGAGGAAATCAACCGCTTACTTGATGACTACGCCCAGGCTGCTAAAAATGCTATGGCGGCAGGGTTTGATGGTGTGCAAGTGCACGCTGCTAATGGCTACCTGATTGACCAATTTCTACGTGATAACACTAATTTTCGAGAGGATGAATACGGCGGGTCGATAGAGAACCGCATTCGTCTTTTGGTTGAAGTTACTCAGCGAGTCGCCGACACAATTGGCGCCGAGCGCACTGGAGTGCGGTTGTCGCCCAACGGGGACTCCCAGGGTGTCAATGACAGCAATCCGCAAGCCCTGTTTGGTGCCGCAGCGTCTGCCCTCGACAAAATTGGTATCGCTTATCTAGAGCTGCGCGAGCCGCCATTCAATGGCACCTTTGGCAAAGCTGATCAACCACCTATTCATCCGGTGATTCGCAAAGCCTTTAGCCGCGCGCTGTTTTTGAACTCTGATTACAGCTTTGAACGCGCCCAGGCTGCGCTGGCAGCAGGCGAAGCCGATGGCATTGCTTTCGGACGTCCGTTTCTTGCCAACCCTGACTTGCCGTATCGGTTCGCCAACGGCTTGCCACTGAATGCTGACGTCATGCAGACCTGGTATAGCCAAGGGCCTGAAGGCTACGTCGACTATCCTACAGCCGAAGATTGAGCCAGTCGCAGTAAGAAAAAGCGAGCCGTGCTGTCTTAAACCGCTCGCTTTTTTGCCTGTGAATTTTGTATTGCACCCCACACGCCGTCGATAGAACTCATTGAATCGAGTACAAGCGAACCTCGGTATCACCTACCTTTAATTCTTGTTCTTTGCTCCAGTCGCTTGGGATCGAGCGAAATTCATCGGGTTGGTAGCTTCCACTGACCAGCCATACTCGCCCCGTACCCTTGGGCATAACCTGCAGGCGATCAACGTAGATTTTATCCGCGTGCTCGTCGACCAATGTACCGAAGCCGTAGGCATTTGGACGTCCTGAAGTACCGTCCGGCAGCGAAGGCGTATAGAGCAAGGGCTGTACGCCGGTCTTGTTGTAATAAACGTAGCCGAAATACCAGAACAGATCGCTAACCACAATGCGGTCCCCCGCAACGAAGTTTTGATTGACATAGCTGACCAGAACGTCGAACTGATCGTTGTCTACGCTGTAATCGTTCTTTAGGCCGACCATTTCAATGCCCAATACCGCGACCAACAGGCCAATCGCCAGAAAGCGAAAGCGTCGTTCGAGCTGATCAATAGCAACCGCCAGCACCAAAGGTAAGCCAATAGCAGAAAACATTAAGTAGCGCTCGACCAGCAGTGGTGTAACGAAAGACACCGCAAAAATCACTAGCAGCGGTAGAAAGGTATACGCCACCAGTAACCCGTTAAACCGGTAGTGACTGCGGTCTTGCACGACAACCATGATGGCGATTGCCGCGATTGCCAGCGGCACTAATACATAAAGCGCAAACCAAACGTCAGTACCGTCCTTTAACGTCAGAAATTGCCAGATTGCAGACGGTAAAGAGTCCAAGGTGACAGGCGGAATCCAGCCTACATCGCCGCCTACGCGCAACTGATCGAGGTGAGTCAACTGCCCGAGCAAACTAGGAATCCACGGCGCATACAACACCACAATTGCGATGTTTGTCACCCACCATGCTGGCCGCGAGATCAACTTGAGTTTGTCCTCAGACTTACAGCGCAGTGCTAACAGATAGAACCAGTGGGCCAGTACGCATAGGCAGGTAAAGTAATGCGTATAGAAGCTGGCAGTCATCAGCAGCGCATAGATGACCAAATAACGGTGCCGATTGGGATTTTTGACCCAATAAACCAAGGCCACGGTCGCGCCCATCAACCAGAAACCCATCAGAGAGTACATCCGCACTTCTTGGCTGTAGCGCACGGCAATGGGCATCAAGGCCAATAACATTCCACCTAGCACCGCCGCCCTGGGGGTTGTGATTAAGCGCATCAACCAGACCGCGAGTCCTACGGTGGCGATACCGGGTAAAGCGCTCATGGCGCGAATCGAAAAAATACCGTTGCCGAAGATATTCATCCAGGCATGGAGTATCAAGTAATACAAAGGAGGGTGAACGTCGTGCGCGCTGTGATACCAAGTCTGCGCAGGTGAGTACTGACTCATTAGCAGGCTGGAGCCTTCGTCACACCAGATAGCCGTCTGGATTAAACCGTAAAAGCGCGCGATAGATGCCAATGCCAAAATCGGGACGAGCCATAACGCATGTATCCACAGGCTATGGGTCGATAGTGACGAGCGTCTGGTTCCTTCTAGCTGATGGCTATAGAGGGCCTCCCCTAGCTCATAATTTCGTTGTAGCTTCATCCGCCCTCCACCCAAGCCATCAAAATGGTACTGCCATACTCGCCATATCAAGGATTCAAGGCACGGCGCTGCGCATAGCAAATGCGCAGGTAATCGTCACCGACAACGTCTCTGCTGGCTTTGCCGCGATGGTACCTGCGCAGTTATTCCAACGTCCAACTGAGAATAGATTTAACCCGTCCAGGTCACACGTAATGCGCTATTGAGGCTTAATTTCGGAACAAGTTCCGAGCAAATCCATCGAACATGCGCGATCCCATACGTAAACAAGCTTATTTCCAGTCCGACTAAGCGTAGGTACCTTTATCGAGCCGGTCCGCCTAACGTGAGGTAGCGCAGAAATGTCCGGTTCGCTACCAGGAAGTGAAACGCTTGGTCTACTTTGAGCTTTTACCGAGATTGTTGAGCAAATCCGCCTGAACTATCTCGATCCAGTAATTATCAGGATCGCTGATGAAAGCCACATGTTTTTCATGCCTTTGTCCAGACGTTTAACGAATGGCCCTCGTTCGCTCAACTCGCATGGTCAGCTAAACGCACCACTTCCGGTACTTGGCGGGTGGCGAAAGACTTCCCGAACCTGCCGGCCTGGATCTGTAAGACCGTAGGTGGCACCACGACACATTGGGCCGGGGCCAGTTTGCGTTTTCGTGACTATGAATTCCCCGCTTTGCAGACTTATGGCGCTGTCAAAGATGCCGACCTGCTGGATTGGCCTGTCACGTTGGCCGAGCTTGAATCCTATTACGCCGCGCCGAAGACAAGATGGGCGTGACACGCACCAACGACGTTCCGGGTTTGCCTGGCAACAACAATTTCAAAGTGCTGTACAACGGTGCGAAAAAACTCTGCTACACCGAATGTTCCACTGGGCACATGGCGATCAACAACGCACCTCGGGCCGGTCGAGCCTCATGCCAGCAGTTGGGCTTCTGCTTCCAGGGCTGCAAAATGGGCGCGAAGTGGTCAACGCTTTACACCGAAATCCCCGCCGCTGAAGCCACCGACAAACTTGAATGCGTACCCAGGCCCAAGTGCTACGCATTGAGCAAGACGACAAGGGCTTAGCCAGCGCGGTGGTCTACGCCGACGCCAAAGGTCAACTGCATCGGCAAAAAGCACGGGTGGTTGCAGTGGCAGGTAATGCCATGCCAGCAACCGTGTCACCGTTAATGACCAATCCAAAGACCAGTTCGGCATGCCGGTGGCCAATGTCCATTACGACGATCACCCGAATGATCTGGCCATGCGCGAGCATGCGTTCACCCACGGCGAAGCGGTATACAAGGCGGCGGATCTAATGGCGTTGGGGCGTACTTAGTTATCACGTTTAATTTAAGAATGCGTGAGGACTTCGTTACGGCGAGCGCTCAACAATGGAGACCAGTTAGCGAATAACTAACGGCGTGCAACCCACGTTGTACGCTGCTCAAACCCAACGTTCGAAAGGAAGTTCTCATGAAAAAATTATCCGTAGTCGTATTGTCCATGTGCATGGCTTTAGGTGCTGTTGGTAGCGCCTTCGCAGCCGATACCACCAGCGGCGATGCGATGAGCAAGGACAGTATGTCCAAAGACGCCATGAAAAAAGACAACATGAGCAAGGACAGCATGTCCAAAGACGCTATGAAAAAAGACAACATGAGCAAGGACAGCATGTCCAAAGACGCTATGAAAAAAGACAACATGAGCAAAGACAGCATGTCCAAAGACGCCATGAAGAAAGACAACATGAGCAAGGACGAAGCCAAAGACCCAATGTCCCACTGATTTGTTATGCAGGAGCCAACGTGTTGGGGAGCAGGCTTAATCAGGTTCAGTGAGCCTCCCCTAGATTAAGTTGGTTCCTGCAAATAAATGTGATTGCACAGTGGACATCAACTCCTTTTTGTACAGGGCAACACGGTACTCAGTATTAGAATTTAGCGTTATTTGAAATCCCGACTACGCACCTCCAGCCCAGTTAATAGCGGTGTCAGATCCTGCAAGCGTTGGGCGATCAAGTGACGAACACCGTCTTTGGTTTCCAGGCGACCATAGACCTGCAACAAGCGTGAGTTCACCAACACACGACGTTGGCGTTCGGCAAGGTCGTGCCAGACCACCACGTTGATCATCCCGTGTTCATCTTCAAGAGTGACAAAAATCACCCCGCTGGCGGTTTGAGGACGCTGTCGACCCGTCACCAGTCCTGCGGCATTGATGCTGCAGCCGTGCTCAATACTGATCAGCTCTCTTGAGCTGCGGCATCGTCTAGTAGTGAGTTGAATCCGCAGCAAAGCCAATGGATGCGGGCCGAGTGTGGTTCCGAGCGTATTGTAATCGGCGTAAAGGTCTTCGCCCACGGTGGGTAACGGCAACAGCACCTGAGGTTCTTCGGTGGCCGCTTGCTCGGCGAACAGTGGTCGTTGCGCTTCCACACCAGCCACCTCCCAGCGCGCCCGATGCCGATGACCGAGCAAACCGCGTAACGCCCCGGAGTCGGCCAATAATTCTCGGGCATGAAGGTCTAAACGGGCGCGTCCGCACAGGTCGCTGGCATCGACAAACGCCCGCTGTGTTCGAGTGTGTTGGATACGCTGCGCGTCTTCCTCACGAAATCCTCGAACCATGCGCAGGCCAAGGCGAATTGCCAAGTCCCCTGTGCAGGGTTCAAGTGAACAATCCCATTCGCTGTAACGCACATCCACCGGCCGTATTTCAATTTGATGACGACGTGCGTCCTGCAATATTTGATCGGGGCTGTAGAAACCCATGGGCCAACTGTTGATCAGGGCGCAGGCAAAGGCCGCTGGTTCATGGCACTTGAGCCAGCAACTGGCGTACGTCAGCAAGGCAAAACTAGCGGCATGGGACTCCGGAAAACCATAGCTGCCAAAGCCTTTGATCTGCTCGAAGATATGGTTGGCGAATTCCAGGGTGTAGCCATTCTTGAGCATGCCTTCGGTCAAGCGCTTTTGATGCGGTTCAAGCCCGCCGTGGCGTTTCCAGGCAGCCATGGAACGGCGCAATTGGTCCGCCTCCCCCGGCGTGTAATCGGCAGCGACCACCGCCAATTCCATCACCTGCTCCTGAAACAGCGGCACGCCAAGGGTGCGTTCGAACACCGCTTTCAGTTGTTCAGAGGGATAGGTGATTGGTTCTTCTTTATTACGCCGCCGCAAGTACGGATGCACCATGTTTCCCTGAATCGGTCCCGGTCGAACGATGGCCACTTCGATAACCAAATCGTAGAATTTTTTGGGTTTCAAGCGTGGCAGCATGGCCATTTGCGCCCGAGATTCGATCTGGAACACGCCCACCGTGTCAGCACGGCTGATCATGTCGTAGGTGGCGACGTCGTCTTGTTCAATGGTCGCCAATGTCAAGTCATAACCCCGGTAGCGGCGCACTAGATCGAACGTTCGTCGCAAGGCGCTGAGCATGCCCAGTGCCAAAATGTCGATTTTTAGTAGCCCAACCAAATCCAGATCATCCTTGTCCCACTGAATAATAGTGCGGTCAGCCATGGCTGCGTTTTCCACGGGCACCAGGGTTTCTAACGGGTGTTCGGAAATGACGAAACCGCCCGGATGCTGGGACAAATGCCGAGGAAAACCGATCAATTCTCCGGTCAGAGCCAAGACCCGGCGCAGGATCGGGCTGTCGGGCTCGAAACCACATTCACGCAGGCGTTCGGGCGGCGGCAGGTTATCGCTCCAACGGCCAAAACAATCAGCCAGTGCATTAATCTGGTCGGGTGGCAAACCCAGTACTTTGGCTACATCTCGAACTGCCCCGGAACCGTGATAGGTGCTGGCCACGGCAGTCAGCGCTGCTCTGCCTCGGCCATAGCGTTGAAACACATACTGCAAGACTTCTTCGCGACGCTCGTGCTCAAAATCGACATCGATATCCGGCGGTTCGTTGCGCTCTTTGGACATAAAGCGCTCGAACAGCATGTGGCTCACCGATGGGTTTAACTCGGTGATGCCTAAGGCAAAACACACGGCTGAATTAGCGGCTGAACCCCGGCCCTGACACAGAATGGATTGGCTACGGGCGAAGCGGACGATATCGTGCACGGTCAGGAAGTAGCTTTCGTAACCCATTTCACTGATCAGGCTCAATTCGCGCTCGATGAGCGTGCGCGCTTTTTCGGGCATACCGCCGGGCCAGCGGCGAAGCACACCCTCTTCTGTCATCTGCCGTAGCCAAGTGGCCGCAGTATGGTCTTTGGGCACTAGTTCATGAGGGTATTCATAATGCAGCTGGCCCAGATCGAAGTTGCAGCGCTGGGCAATGCGCGTTGTTTCTGCCAACAATTGCGCCGGGTACAGCTCTGCCAATTGCGGTAGTGAACGTAAATGCCGTTCGCCGTTGGGAAATAAGCGATGCCCGGCTTCAGCCACGGTGGTGTGATGACGAATCGCCGTCATGGTGTCTTGCAGGGCGCGTCGACCACGAGCGTGCATGTGGACATCGCCACTGGCCACAGCTGGAATGTTCATTAACTCGGCTAATGCCAAGAGATCGTTCAGGCGCTGAGCATCATCAGGGCCGCGATGCAATTCAACGGCGAGCCATAACCGCTCGGGAAACACGCTGTTCAGCCAATGACCATGCTCTAGACAGGTTTCACTGAGTAAATCCGGTAGCCAGAGCGCCAATAAGCCCTTTAACGGCTCGTAGAAATCTTCACGCAACAGGCGATACTCGCCCTTCTTGGCGCGACGCCGACCGACAGTGATCAACCGGCAAAGGGCCTGATAGCCGCTGAGGTTTTCTACCAGCAGCACCACTGCGGGGCCATTTTCGACGCGCATTTCGCTACCGATGATCATTGGCAAACCGGTTTTCCGCGACGCTTGCCAGGCGCGGACAATACCGGCCAACGTGCATTCGTCGGTAATCGCCAGCGCTTGGTAACTGTGGCGCTGGGCACGTTCGAACAATTCCTTGGCGCTGGAAGCTCCACGTTGAAAACTGAAGTTACTCAGGCAATGCAGCTCGACATATTCAGTGGTCACGGTCGTCATGCAAACCATCCCTGTAATTGCAAGGTGCCGTTTTCCCCTACCGTTTGATAGACCCAGGCACGCTGACCGGAGCGGGTTTCCACCAGAAAATAATCGCGCCGTACATCGCCACCATCCCACCAACCGGACTCGATACGCTCGGGGCCCGCGAGAATACGCACGTCCGACTCGCTCAGCGGCACCGGCTCACGCAATAACCAACCCGGACGCAGAGCCATCAGCAGCGGTCCAGAGGATTTGGTTTCAATGCTCGGTTGCCAAGCGCATTCGGGACGGTGATCGGCATGGGCACGCAAACCGTTGACCGCTTCATCACCCAATCGCGCTCGCAACCGTTCGCGCAGTTGCTCCCAAGGCATTGCCTGCTGAGCACGCTCATCGAATAGCTCACGGCGTGCCGGTATAAAGCCCGGTAGATCACGGGCCAGTAAACGCACCGCACGTACGGGTGATGGGACTTGTATTCGCTCTAGCCGCTCCCGGGCCAACTCAAACAGCATTGCGGTATCACGCTCGGCGCTGAGCAACCCGACCGGCACCACCGTGTCTTGACCCTCAACGTGCTCAAGATGAATCGCAAAGCGCTGAACGCCGCTGTCACGTCCGGCAAGGAACACCGCAAGATCAGAAATCAGACGCTTTAGCGGGAACAACAGTGCCTGATGGGATTCGACATCGAAATTCAGCTCGATACGGGTATCAAAAAAATCGGGTGGCCGGTAACACTCCAGCGTCAAGGCTCGCTCGCCCAGCAGAGTGTCCAGATGCTGTAACACCTGAACCGGGAAGCGCCGCGCCAAGGTATTACGAGGCAAGGCCAGCACGCTCTGCAGTGTGCGCAAACCCATGCGCGAAAAAGCGGTGGACACTTCCCGACTGAGGCCAACGCGGTCGATCGGCATCGGCGCCAAGGCTTCGTACAGCGATTCGCGGGTGGTCACGGCAAGACCATCATGCACATTGGTCAACATCCGCGCCGCCGCTGGGTTGGGTGCGACCACGATTCGATGATGAAAACCCAGGGCATTCAACTCGTCCCGCAGACGCTTTTCGAACACCGTCCACGGTCCAAACAGGCCCAGACTGGATTCGATTTCCATCATCAATACCCGAGGGTATTTCAAGCTGACCTGGGAACTGAACCGGTAGGCCCAGGCCGCCAATAACCGTTGCCAACGGTCGATATCGGCCGGCTCATATTCCACCGTCGCAAAATCGCGGACCAATGCCTGCGCGGCCGCCAACGATTGTCCGGCACGCAGGCCCAACGCCCGCGCAGACGGATTGACGGTCTGCAACATGCGACGTTGGGGGCTACCGGTCAGCAGCGCCAACGGTTGGTCAGGATCGGCGCGACGGCGCATCACGCCGTCGAGCGCCAACTGTGGCAGCAAGACACAGGCCCAGAGCATATGAACCTCAATAATCGATGGAGAACGGGATGGGTGACGTTGGCGTTAGTCCGCCCCGGCATTTGAGAACGCGCAACTGCCGAGGTCGCACATCTATGGCAACTCGTAACGCCGCCGGGGACGGGTTTAATGCTGCGTGAGCAGGTCGACATGCGAAAGCCAGTGTCTGGCCGGTTTCAGCAGCGACTTGCAGTCGACGCAATGCACGATCATCCGCCTGCTTTTGCGGCGGCCAGCACACCACAGCGCCACAGCTGCCGGAACGCAAACATTGCTCGGTCGCCCACAACGCATCGCGAGGACTGGTATCGACCATCGTCAGCCAACGCAAATCAATACCCGCCGCTTGCCAGGCATGGGGATATGGCACATAGGGCGGCGCTATCAACACAATGCGTTCGCCTTTGTCCGCCAACCGCTTGAGGGTTGGCCACAGTAGTTGCAATTCGCCGCTGCCGTCGGCGACTACCAGAATTTCGCTCAGGGCCGAAGCTGGCCAGCCGCCAGTTGGAAGCGCTGCATCCAGTGCAGCGTGCCCGGTGGGTTGTGAGCTGATGGGAGGCGTGATGGACCGGCCTTTCCAGACCCGACGGTCGTCCAGCAGCGCATCGAGACTGACCACTGCGCCCATCATTCGCGCCTGACCAGACCGCAGTAAACGCCTTCGATGGCGAAGTCCTGGGTCGGCGAAACCACAATGGGTTGATATGCGGGGTTGCGCGGTAGCAAACGAAACGTCCCGGCACGGGTTTCCAGGCGCTTGATGGTCACTTCTCCGTCCAGCCGAGCAACGACGATTTGCCCATCCTTGGCCTCAGCACTGCGTAGAACACCCACCAGATCACCGTCGAGAATGCCGTCTTCGATCATCGAATCACCCTGCACCCGCAACAGATAGTCCGGCACCCGCTGAAATGTCCCGCGCTCCAGCACCAACGTGTCATGCAGGCCGATGTCCGGCCCTATTGGCGCACCCGCCGCCACCCGGCCCAACACTGGAATTTCGATCATCTCGGGGCGTTGGCGAGTGCCCGCGTGATGTAAGACCAGCCGAATACCGCGAGCTTGATTAGGGGCAACCTCAATCAAACCGGCTTCAGTCAGGGCCACAATATGTTTGCGCGCTACGCTACGTGAGGCAAAGCCAAAGGCTTCGGCGATTTCAGCCAGGCTCGGGGACTGACCTTGCTGCACGATACGCTCGCGGATAAAGGTCAGAATGGCGGTGCGTCGGGGGGATAAGTTCATGGAGTACATTTGTACTCCTTTCGTGATTTTCTTGCTAGCACCTCTTATCGGTGACGACCATTCAGACCGGGCAAATCGGCGACCTGTTGTTCAAGCCTTAGCCAAAATTTACTCCAATCCATTGCAGCATGGCGCAAATCAGCAACCCCACATGCCCGATACACACAGAGTTTAACGACGGCATCAAATCACAAACTTCGCCACCATCCCGTTCAGGTCAAGCGCCAATCGGGACAATTCGTTGCTGGCTGCGCTGGTCTGGTGAGCACCGGCAGCGGATTGGGTGGCGAGATCACGGATGTTCACCAAATTGCGGTCAACTTCACGCGAGACTTGAGCCTGTTCTTCGGAGGCGCTGGCGATAACAAGGTTGCGTTCATTAATGTGCGATATTGCAACCGTAATCTGTTCCAGCGCCACGCCAGCAGCACGAGCCAGCTCTAACGTTGACTGGGTGCGATCGGTATTTACCAGCATCGATTGCACGGCTTCAGTGGTACCGTTTTGAATCCCGGCGACCATCTGCTCAATTTCCTGGGTCGACTGCGCAGTCCGATGAGCCAATGCGCGTACTTCGTCAGCCACCACCGCAAATCCCCTACCCGCTTCACCAGCACGCGCCGCTTCGATGGCCGCGTTCAAAGCCAGTAAATTGGTTTGCTCGGCAATTGAACGAATGACGTCAAGCACCTTGCCAATATCGCGCCCTTGCACCGCCAAGCCTTCGACCAACAACGTCGTGGTTTGCACGTCCTGGGTCATAGCTTGTATCGCCGAGACCGTTTCCACTACACGATCGCGGCCTACGCAAGCGGTCTGATTGGATTGCTGCGAGGCTTCAGACGTGGAGACTGCGTTGCGTGCAACCTCTTCAACTGCGGCAGTCATTTCATTAACCGCAGTGGCCGCCTGCTCGATTTCGTTGTTCTGCTGTTGCAAGCCACGGGAGGCCTCGTCCGTGACCACACTTAGTTCCTCGGCAGCCGAAGCTAGTTGGGTCGCAGAGCCGGAAATGTGCTGAATGGTTTTACGCAGGTTCTGCTGCATGACTTGCAATGCAGTCAGTAGACGGGCTGGTTCGTCGTGGCCGTCGATGAGTACGGTCTTGGTCAGGTTACCGCCCGCAATGTCTTCAGCCACCTGCAATGCCCGCGTCAACGGGACGACAATGCTACGGGTCAACAACAACGCCAGTAAAACGGTTAACAGCGCGGCGCCGACCGCTACGACAATCACCATGATATTCGCATTATTGTACTCAGCCGTTGCGGTTTCCATAGTTTGCTTCGACGAGTTTTTATTCATGCCGATCAACTGTTTGAGTTGATCGCCAATTAAATCTGAATCGGCTTTCATCCGCGAGTTGATAACGCTGCGCGCTTCTTCAAGTTTTTCAGCACGCGACAGTTCTATCATTTGAGTTTGGGCATGGAGATAGCTGTCTAACGTGGCGCTAAAAGCTTTATATAAAGCAGCCTCCTCGGAAGTCATCGGCAAGGCGGCGTAGTCGGTTTTAGACCGTTGCAGTTTACGCACCAGATCGTCAATGCGACCGGTGCTTTCTTGTAACATAGCCGGTTCGCGATTGAGCAGCATTCGAAAGGAAGTAACGCGCAGGCGGAGTACGTTCTCCGTCACATCACCGAGCAACGTAACGCTGGGCAGAATGTTGAATTGCATTTCGGTGGCCGCCTGGCGAATCACGGTCATGCGGTTCAGCGCAAACACTCCGAGACCTATGAGCAATACAGCTATAAAAGCAAATCCGAGAAACGCGCGTGGTGCGATGTTCATATTTCTTATTGTCACGGGCAGTTCTCGATAAGGTAAGAAATCAGAAACGTTTTATGCACGGGTCATTAATGAGCCCGTTCCGTTCTAGTTGTTTTTAACTCTCTATTGCTTGCGGACTATTCGTTTGAATGTATCCGCATAAACCTAACGGTTTATCGCGTGATGAGTGTTGCGCACGCTGATATAAATACAACGAAAAAGCAGTGAGCGGCGGACTTCAAGCTTTCCAACAACATTACTTGTAGCGACTTTTATCGAGTCGCGCCACCGATTTATATTCCGCCCTTAAACCTGAGCGTCCCGAGGTGTTCTAAGCCACCCCGCGCAAGGGTCTAACCGGGAGAGCGAATCGATTGGGAGTGCTTTCATAACGAATATCCAGCGGCCAGAAGCAGTCATTTGAATGCCAAAACAAACCTTAGAAATATAATTCAACCCATATGAATGACAGCCAATGTTTTTATTGACGCTTGCAGTGAAGAATACTCATGAGAAAACGTCAGAGATTTGACCCGCGTCATAGAATCGAAAAAGTAATTTCAGTCCTGCAAAAAAATCGTTTCGGCCAGCTTATCGGAGTGCTATTTTTAGTGACCTGACGGATCGGCGCAGCGGATGCGTAGCCTTTGCATTGGGCTAGAGACTTGCTCGATTGAATAGGTGGGCCGTATGAACAAAGTAACGTTCCCTAATGCCTGTCAACTGATGCGCTGGCACTTTCACCCCGTCGGGTTTGAAGCCAGCATGGACTCACCCAGCAGCATGGTCGCCCGCCTATTTCATCGCGCCACAGGTGAAACGATCATTGCGATCGCTGCCATTCCCTGCGCAACCGTCATGGACGTTACTGAGGTCGAGCGCATGATCGAGGCCATTGAGTACGAACTTGAATTCTTCGTACCCCCTCAGACGTTAAAAGTGTCCTGAAGCGGCTTCACGCTTTCTGAAGATTAACCTTCTCTCCTGTCGTCGAAAAAAGGCTTGTTACCCGTAATTTTGTCGGACGCTTTGGGAATCATCGCTTTGTCTGCGGCGCCCGCGCTGCTGTTCTTTTCGATATACCAATAGCAATGTCTCACGGCGCGGGTAATGGCAACGTATGCAAGTCGCAGTATTTCGTCCTTCTGGGCGGAATCGAAAGGATCTGCATCGCCCTCCTTACCCAATCCCGCCAAGCGATAGGCTTGGTTTTTGAACGGTGATTGCGTCAAATGCTGGCAATCTCCGAGTAAAAATACAGCGTCAGCCTGCAAGCCTTTGGAGCTGTGATAGGTCAATTGTTTGAAGCGTCGCGACGCAGCCGGTAACCCAGAATCGTAATTAACCAGCGACTGTAAGGCGTCGGAGAACTTGGCTTTTTCATTACTTTTCCGGTACAGCAACAAAATAGAGTCCCCGTCGTTGTAATGTTGGATCAAACGTTCGGTAAGTTCGTCGTCATCACGGTCCAGCACTGTGACTGGCAACAGTTCTTGAACCACGCCACCCGCCTTGGCTTTTTTGCCGGCAATTGCTGGAGCGCTACGGACGATGTGCTCAGCGGCGTCAATAATGTGCTGATGACTGCGGAAGTTATCAATGAGCATCACCTTTGTCGTGGCAGGCGATGCGAACTCCTTGGCGAACTCCATGAAGTATTTTGGAGAACTGCCGCGCCATCCGTAAATCGACTGCCAATCATCGCCTACACAGAGTAACGACGAACGTTGCGCCACCCGGCCCACGTGCAGCGCCGGACCACGACTGCGTATCTCCCGCAGGCTGGCACGAATCCAGGAAACGATTTGTGGCGAAACGTCTTGGAACTCATCGATCATTAAGTGCGACAGCGGCCGCAGCAGCTCATCGCTAATCTGTTTGAGATTCTCCGGTGACGTCTCGCCGAACAAGGCAAACATTCTGTTGTAGGTCATGACCGGTGGTGTTTGCGCCAGCAGGTGCCCTTCGAATGCTTTCCAAAACAGACTCAGGGCTTCAAAGAAATACCGATCCGGGTCATTGGCGGCAAAGCTCATCTGTGCCACGGCGGCGGGTACATCCAGGCCCAGGTTCTCAATAAAGCTGGCAGCGGCGACAAATCCATCCAGCACGGGGGCCGCGCTCAATTCACCTTTCACCTTGTAGTCGAAACCCGGGCCGGCCACTGCCGCCCCCGCCAATGACTGTAAAACGCGTGTGGCGGCATCGTAATTCTCTAGCCATATCACAGGCTTGCGACAGAAAGCTTGAAACAGTGTGCGCTTGATCAGCCATTCAGCCCAGATCGGCAACTTTGCCGACGACCGCTTCATCTGCTGGTTTTCAGACGGGTCAAACCCGAGCACCACCCAGGCGTCAAGTTCGGCAATGTAGCCATGGAAATGAAACGAAAAGCCATTTATTTCAACGGTTTGACGCATAGGCTCAATGCCGTTTATAGGCCATGCGTTGGCGTGGATCCACAGGTCTTCAATGGTGTCGCACAGCGCTTCGTCGCGCTTCGCGGAGAGTTCGGTCACAACGACGCGTTTTTGCACGTCGGGATGCTCACGGTCGAGTTCCTTGAGTTGCAGGGCGTGGCGAAGCAGCTGTGCCATGACCTCCCGAAACCGTTCGTTAATCGCGTACAGATCTCGATAGCACAGGTTCAATTGCTGGCGTTGGGCGTCATTGATTCGCAAATCGAAGGGGTTGCTGTCTGCGCCTTCTTCCTGGCCTGCCGACACCGCTTGGTTACTGAGATTCTCGAAAGCCCGCAATTGACTGAAACCCGGCATGCTGCGCACCAGCGGCAAAATCCGGGAGTGAAAAGTCCGCACCAGGTCCCGGCCTTCTTTCACGCTGAGGGTGTGACCCCAGAGTCCCATAATCTCGATCAGCTTATTAATGAAGTCTTTGCGCGACTCACGGGTGAAGGTCACCACCGTCATCGAACTGAGTTCAAAGCCCAGGTAGTGGCTCAATAGCAGGATGCGCAATACCAACGACGTTGATTTCCCCGCGCCGGCACCGGCAATTACATAGGTGGACGGCGTATCGCTGAAGATCATCTTCCATTGCGCGGCACTGGGCTGAACTTGATGTGGAAGCTTCAGCACCACATCGGCTTTGATGCGTTTTTTCAGCTCCGGCGTCAGGGCCAGGCGCCAGTCATAAAACAGGTGATCATCAATGCGCGGCCCACGGTGTTCGGTGGGCCGAGTGTCGCGGATCAGCAAAACCTGCCGCCCTTCTTCCTCGCCATCCAGCCGGCCCTCCGCGTAACCTTCAGTCATGCCTTGAGCATGGCCGTTGAGGTAGCCATCGGCATGCCCTTGTGACCAGGACGGCACGTGTTGCGCGCTCAGCTGACTCAGGCTGCGGCCCATGAGTCGCGCCAGCAGGCGTTTGGTCCAGGGAAGTTTATCGGGAGGAGAAAGATCAGCAGGCAATTGATGCGGCACGCGGGCTCCAGGTGTCAGTTGTGAGCTAATGAGCGGCTATGGTGGTCCCATTTAGCGGCGACTTCTAGTGAAATGCTTTGTGATCAGCGCGTTAGCGGATCAACCATAGGTAAAGTCGAGAGATGAGGTCAATAGTCCCTATTCATTTAATCGAATTAATAGATTGTTTTGGTGCGAAATTCACGCTGTTTAACGACCGTAAGTTGATAGATGATGCTTGCCATCATCCACACCAACGTTCAGCAGCACTGATGCCAATAGCCCGGTTCTGCTGTGGAGGCCATAACCATGCTCGAATTAAGACCTTTCAACACTTTGGGCGGCGCCGACCACGGCTGGCTGAACGCCCATCACCATTTCTCGTTTGCTGAGTATTACGACCCTAAACGCATGAACTGGGGTCAATTGCGGGTGTGGAATGATGACGTGATTGCGGCAGGCACCGGGTTTCCAAAACACCCGCACCGCGACATGGAGATCATCACTTATGTGCGTGAAGGTGCGATCACCCACGAAGACAGCCTTGGTAATAAAGGCCGCACCGAAGCCGGCGATGTTCAGGTGATGAGCGCAGGCACCGGAATTGCCCACAGCGAGTACAACAAGGAGTCCACAGAGACCCGGATCTTTCAGATATGGATCGTGCCCGACGAGACCGGCTCAGCGCCGTCCTGGGGTGCCAAACCTTTTCCCAAGGGCGACCGTGAAGGTTTCGTGACGCTGGCCAGCGGTAAGGTTGGCGATGACCAAAGCTTGCGTATTCGTGCTGACGCTCGATTGGTAGCGGCCAACCTGAAGGCGGGTGAGACCGCTGAATACAGCTTGGATGCAGGCCGTCGTGCGTATTTGGTGCCAGCGACCGGTGTTGTTGAAGTCAATGGACTGCGGGCGGTGGCACGGGACGGCGTGGCGGTAGAACATGAACGTATTTTGACCGTAACGGCCATTGAGGACAGCGAAGTGATCCTGGTGGATGTGGCGTAATCGTGTGTAAACGCAAAAAGGGACGGCATCCGCCGTCCCTTTTCATCCGCGCTAGCTCGTGTCGCTTAAACCGCGATGGCTGCGTCCACCAGCACTTGAGCTTCGGCCACCAAGCGTTTGAGGTGGTCTTCACCGAGAAAGCTTTCCGCGTAGATTTTGTAAATATCTTCGGTGCCCGAGGGGCGTGCCGCAAACCAGCCGTTTTCGGTCATAACTTTCAAACCGCCAATAGCTTGATCGTTCCCTGGTGCGTGGCTGAGGATGCTCTGAATGGTTTCACCAGCCAGCTCCGTAGATTTCACCTGACCAGGAGACAGTTTACCCAGCAATGCTTTTTGCTCCGGACTAGCCTTGGCTTCGACCCGGGTCGAAAACGGGTCGCCCAGCTCTTCAGTCAACGCATGGTAAATTTCGCTCGGGTCACGGCCTTTGCGCGCGGTTATTTCTGCGGCCAACAGCGCTGGGATCAGGCCATCTTTATCCGTCGTCCAAACACTGCCGTCTTTGCGCAAGAACGATGCTCCGGCACTTTCTTCTCCGCCAAAGCCGAGAGAGCCATCGAACAAACCGTCAGCAAACCATTTAAAGCCCACCGGCACTTCATACAAGCGGCGGCCTAAACGTTTGGCCACGCGATCAATCATGCCGCTGCTGACCACGGTTTTGCCGATGGCTGCATCGGCGCGCCATTGCGGACGGTTCTGAAACAGGTAATCGATGCTGACAGCCAGGTAGTTGTTCGGCGCCAGCAAGCCCCCGGTCGGAGTCACGATGCCGTGGCGGTCATGGTCCGGGTCGCAGGCGAAAGCCACCTGGAAACGATCTTTAAGACCGATCAAGCCTTGCATGGCAAAACTCGACGACGGGTCCATCCGAATACGACCGTCCCAATCGACACACATAAAGCGGAACGTCGGATCGACTTCTTTATTCACCACTTCCAGGTTCAGGTTGTAGTGCTCGCCGATGGCCGACCAGTAATGCACGCCGGCGCCGCCCAGAGGGTCAACACCCAAACGCAGGTTGGCACCGCGAATAGCGTCCATGTCGATCACATTTTTCAAGTCAGCGACGTAGGTATTCAGGTAATCGTGGCGGTGAGTGGTGTCAGCGAGGAGGGCTTTTTCATAGGTCATCCGCGTAACGCCCAGCACTTTCTCAGCCAACAGCTCGTTAGCCTTGGCCTCGATCCACTTAGTGATGTGAGTGTCAGCCGGGCCGCCATTGGGCGGGTTGTACTTAAAACCGCCACTTTCAGGCGGGTTGTGTGAAGGAGTGATCACGATGCCGTCCGCAAGCCCATGGGTGCGGCCACGGTTGTAGCAAATGATGGCGTGGGATATCGCTGGTGTGGGAGTGTATTCGTCGTTTTCGGCGATCATGACCTGCACGCCATTGGCAGCCAACACCTCTAGTGCCGTGACGCTGGCCGGGGTCGACAACGCGTGGGTGTCGAAGCCGAGGAACAATGGACCGTCAATGCCGTTTGCCTGTCGGTACAGACAGATCGCCTGACTGATTGCCAACACATGCCATTCGTTGAAGCTCAATTCAAACGAGCTGCCGCGATGGCCAGACGTACCGAAAGAAACGCGCTGGGTGGAAACCGATGCGTCAGGCTGGCCGGTGTAATAGGCCGTCACCAATCGTGGAAGATCGACCAACAGTTCTGCGGGCGCTGGTTTGCCGGCAAATGGACTGAGACTCATACGAAACCTCCATGGATGAAACCATTACAAAATGAGTGGGCCTGCTAAACGCAATCCGCATAAACAAATGACGAAACAGGTCGTGGCGCGGCAGTTTACTGGCAGTTTGACCGCAATGCTTAGCTATCTATCCGCAAGCTCTTGAGGGGATTTACAACTGCCACCATGCGGGGAGTAGTTTCTGCACCTTGCGCTCGGCAAATCGGTCATCTATTAGCATCACGACGCCGCGATCCTCTATCCCTCGAATTACTCGGCCGGCGGCCTGCACAACTTTTTGCAGACCGGGATAAAGGTAGGTGTAATCGTAACCCGCGCCGAATAGCACCGACATGCGCTGCTTAAGTTGTTCATTGACCGGGTTCAGTTGGGCCAGACCCAAGGTCGCGATAAACGCCCCAATCAAGCGAGTGCCCGGCAGGTCAATGCCTTCACCAAAGGCCCCGCCCAATACGGCGAAACCAATGCCTTGGCTGCTCACGGTGAATTTATCGAGAAAGGCCTGTCGTTCAGCTTCCGCCATGCCTCGCGATTGCAGCCATAGGGTCAGGTGTGGATGGCGTTCGCGCATTAAGTCGGCAACTTGCTGCAAATATTCGAAGCTGCTGAAGAACGCCAGGTAATTTCCAGGTTGTTTGAGAAACTGCTCGGCGATCAATTCGACGATGGGCGCGAGGGACGCCTTGCGATGGACAAAACGGGTTGAAATTTGATTGATGATGCGCACGTCCAACTGCTCACGGGAGAACGGTGACTCGACATCGACCCACGCGGTACTCGGTGGCAGCCCTAACAGGTCGGCGTAGTAATGCCGCGGACTCAAGGTTGCCGAGAACAACACCGTACTGCGCGCGGTGGTGAGACGAGGACGGATAAACGCCGCCGGCACTACGTTACGCAAGTTCAATTGCGACAGGCTGCGGGTGTCCTTCAGCTCACGTTTATTGATGTCGAAGACGAAGTGGTCATCAAACAGCTCGGCGATTCGCGAAAACTGGATCGCTTCGAAGTAGAAGCTCTGTAAAACCCCGTCGACCGCATGCGGGTGCTCATTGAAGTAATCGCCGATGGCTGCGATGCACAGGCTTAGGCTTTGCAGAAATCTGCCCGGCGTGTCCGGGTAGGCTTGATAGCCTGAGTCCTGCTCTTTATGTAGGGCACTCCAATCGCGGTCGAGTCGCTCCAGAGTTTTTCCCACCGATGTGGGGGCGCTGGGTCGAATGGCGTTCAGGCTCTGCTGGTCGAGGCTGGCGCTGTACATCTGCCTTGAGCGTTCAACCATGTTGTGCGCTTCGTCGACCAGCACTGCCACTTGCCATTGATTGAGCTGGCAGAGCCCGAACAACAAGGCGCTGAGGTCGAAATAATAGTTGTAGTCGGCGATGACCACGTCGGCCCAACGTGCCATCTCCTGACTCAGGTAATACGGGCAGACTTGATGCTGTAGCGCAACGTCACGTAATCCGGCCTGATCGAGCCAAGGGTTAGTCAACGCCGCGCTTCGAGCTGCCGGTAATCGATCGTAAAAACCTTTGGCCAACGGGCAGGAATCGCCATTGCACGCTTTGTCCGGGTGCTCACACGCTTTGTCACGCGCCACCATTTCCAGCACGCGCAAGGTCAGTTCTGGTGCGCTGTGGCGAATGACTTTCAAGGCGTCCAGCGCCAACTTGCGGCCTGGGGTTTTGGCGGTGAGGAAGAATATTTTGTCGAGCTTCTGTCCGGGGGCAGCTTTGAGCATCGGGAACAACGTGCCTACGGTCTTACCAATGCCCGTCGGCGCTTGCGCCATCAGGCAGCGCCCGGTGCTGACGGCCTTGTAAACCGATTCGGCCAATGCCCGTTGCCCAGTCCGAAACGTCGGATGAGGAAACGCCATCGTTCCCAGTAACTCATTGCGCGCCTGAGTGTGCGCCATTTCCTGACGCGCCCAACGCAGAAACACTGCGCACTGCTCGTTGAAAAACGTTTGCAGTGAAAGCGCCGTGTGCTGTTCGCGAAATGTGGTTTCTTCCTCGCTGACGACGTTGAAGTAAACCAGTGCGACGCGGACTTCATTGAGCTCAAGCTGTTGGCAGAGCAGCCAGCCATACATCTTTGCCTGGGCCCAATGCAATTGCCGATGGTTAGCGCGCATGGCACTCAAGTCACCGCGGTAAGTCTTGATTTCTTCAAGCTGATTCAACGCGGGGTTATAGCCGTCTGCCCTACCCCGGACCTTGAGGTGCAGGTACTCGCCACTGAGAGCAATTTCCGATTCATAACCATCGCCGCGTCTCGCCACGACCGTACGGTGGCCAGCCATACCTTCCAGAGCCGTCGGCGCTGGTGTAAAGCGCAAGTCGAGGTCGCCTACCTTAGCCGTGAACTCGCACAAGGTACGAACAGCGACTGTATAGCGAGTGTCGTCGGTAGGATTGATGATCACTGGAGAAAGACGGCCATTGCTGCCAATACTGGATAGGCGTACAGATAACAGTTAACGCCCGATGCTGGCAAATAAATTTGGATCGATGGCGGCCGTAGGCATGCCCCGACTCGTTTGACCTGCTTTCTATAGACGCTCAACACGCAGCGCATGATTTAACGTATCCAACGCCATAGCGATGTCTTCGGTCCAGTCGAAGGCGAAGCTTATTCTTAGGTTTTGTTGATGCAACCCTTGGAGACTGAAGATTTCGCCGGGCGCAATAGAGATCCGCTGTTTGAGAAGACGATCAAACACTTGGCGCATATCCACCGGCTGAACGCTTTCGGCCCAGATACCTGCCCCACCTGCGGGCAAGTTAAATCGCAAGTTGCCACCAACGTGCTCTTTGAGTAGCGTTGCCATCATCATCATCCGATCCTCCAATAGGCGCTTCAGCCCCGTAATGTGCGGGTCAATACGACCGGTACTGTACAGTCGGGCGATGGCCTTTTGACGAATAGGCGACAGCCGAAATGAGCGAATAAGAAAGTGCCGCTGTAATTCAGCTCCAAGGTATTTACATAATAAATATCCATAGGGTGCTTCCGGCCCGATGATCTTTTCGAAGGCTGAAAACACCATCAATTTTTGGGGATTGATCCAATCGCGCAATCGGCTCGCTGATGGATCGAAGCAGAGTTCGCCATGACTATCATTCTCCAGCACCCATATGCCGTACTGATTCAATAGGTCGGCCAGTTGTCGACGATTCTCCACCGCAGTCAGCCCGGTTAGCGTGCTGACACGTGATGGCAGCAATGCCAAACCAATAGTATTGTTACTGAGAAGGGTCTTAAACCAGTCCAGATCGACGCAGCTGTTACGGTCAAGAGGCATCTCGATTACGCGGATGTTGAATGACTGCAGCACGCGCAAAATAGTCCATGAGCATGGTGATTCCACCAACACCACCCCGCCGCGAAGTGCCAATACGCTGAGGACCATTTTTAGTATCGCGCTCATATCCGCACCAACATAGACATCTTCTGAGCACCAGAAATGCGCCGCGCAGTTGGTGTAACGGTCCGCCAGCGCAGTACGCAGCTCAATTTCACCAAAAGGCTGAAACAACGGATTGGTGCGGCGTGGGTAATGCCGAATCAACTCACGCTCAACCATCAGCAGCGGATTCTCCAATGACGACAGCACTGTCGGGGCGTCATGGCTCAGCACAAGCATGCCAGGGCTCCGGGAATAGGCATACAACGTCTCCAGCAGATCCCCGCCATTGTGGAGGACGTGACGATCAACGCGCGGCAGCGTGAAATACCCGGATTTGGGTACCGAGCACACCCGGCCCTCCTTTTCTAGCAGGCAGTAAGCATACTGAACCGTGGAAACTGAAACTTTCAGGCGTCCGGAAAGGTGCCGCAACGAGGGCAATTTGGCCGTAGTGCCGCACTGCACATTGTCGATCAGGCGATTGAGGTATTGGTACACCGCCTGATACGCAAAGTGAGGCACGGTTTTCACGATCAAAAGATCTCCTCGATAGCGGGTGACCGGGGGCGGGTGGCCTTTATGGAAATCAATTCCACTCAGCGCCCGGACACTGTTTCAGCCAGTAGCTCACCCGTTTCGGCATCCACCGTAATGAGTCGACGCTTGTCCGGATCGCCTGCACGAACCCTCGCAATCAACGAGGATGAATCACTAAAATTCACCCGCGATTTGCCATACAGCGATTGCAAGCCGACCTTGCTCAAGCCGCTGATGTCGATCAGCCATTGAGTAACGTGCTCCGGTACAGGCAACCCCATGAGGGCTTTGTGCAGGTCGGGCAAAGCAACAAGCATCCCGGGATGGCAACGACGTAGAAAGGCTTCAAGGGAAAAACCCGAATCGACAAAGGGGGCGAATAGCAGGCATACCAGCTGAGCTTCGTTCAGGCCAAATGCATCTAAAGCATGGGACGCTGAAAGCACCCGCCGCGCCTCAATTTTTGCAGAGTTGTCATAAGCGGCCATCGCTTGGTCAATTAACTGCTCGGGCATTCTTTTGCTGCGCATCATGGCTTTCGCAATTATCAGGTATTGCTTGACGCCTTCTTGGTAAGTGAGATCACTCACATACTGGGCCTGCAGGCCGCGCATATGCGCCATCAGCATCGGGTTAGCGCAATCTGACTCACTGAAATTAAATGAGAGATCGTCAAACCGGAAGTTCAGAAACTCAGTCAATAACGGCCAGTGATCCTCGGCATTACAGCTCACCAGATCAAACAGGGTGAGGAACGCGGGAACAATGGCCTTATTGGGGTAAGCCCAAGTTCGACTACCGGCCTCATCGCCCTCGCCGTAGAGCTCTTGATAATAAGCTTGCCCTACTGCGCTAACGGTTTTAAGCACGCCGTTGAAACTTTGGTTGCGCCAATCCGAGGCAGGAAGTTCAAGCCCCTCAGCCAAGCGCATGACCCAGGCCATGTATTGTTTTTGCTCCTTGCGAGAATCGCCGCTGACCAACGAATCGATGCCGGTTCCCCAGCAGGCAGCGCGCCCAAAAAAATCCGCCAGCCCCAGGTAACAACTATTGCAGAAGGTTGCGCGGCCATCGCCAGCCGTCATGTGGCCGGTTAGTAACATATCCGCACGGTTACGCTCGCGGCCCGCTGCAGAAAATGAGGTCTCGACATTAAAGGGCCTGACGAGTTGTTGGTCCACCATCAGCACTTCGACACGTGGGTCGTCATAAAGAAACAGGGCCGAATAACTGCGGTGAATATTTTCAATCACCGCCGACGTCATGCCAGCGTGGCGCAGGGTTGCAACCCGAAGGGAGAAGGTAGTTGGCGACCGGTTGGCGATACTCAATTGAGCGGCACGTAAAAATGCCACGGTGTAGGCGCTGTCCTTTCCACCGCTGAATGCAACCATTACTTTATAAGTGCCGATACGTTCAACACCGCCAGCGGACACGATTAAACGTTGGATAAACAATTGCAGAGCTGTTCGCTCGGCGCGGGAGAAGTAACTGGTCAACCGCTGCAATACTTGTTGATAAACGTAATTCATTGCCTGTTCATGAATAGAACTCATAGCGCAATACCGTTGCAATAATAACCAGTTTTCAAGCTATAGAGAGTGCCCGTCCTGCACCCACGGCGCATGTTAGAGGAGAGAAGTTGGGGGCGGGATGACGGACTGGAAGGGTATTGTTGTTGGACCATGACTCATTCCTTGAGCAATAATTACCGGAGTATTATCGGTATTTGCACAAAGATTACAAGGTACAGAAAACTCAGAAAAAGCAGGTCAGTGACTATTAAACTTTCGATTATTCGCCCCGTGTTTATTGTTTATACGGAAAGCGTTTATTAATCGGAGCGCCGCTGTTTTTGTTTATTTTTATAACCCCTGCTCCTTGCGCAAACAGGATGGGGTGATTTCCAGATTTTCTTACACCGTAGAGACTAAAAGAATTCTGTCGAATGACGACAAGATTTCAATTAGATAAAGCTGCATTGCAGCGTAATGGCTTGGTCATTGGCGGCACCTGAACGACGGTGCCGCACAAATCACAATATTAAGCTGGACCAATCACTAATACCGCTCGCCCGGTGGTTGGGCATTGGTCCATGTAGCGGTGGGCCGCAATAACATCATCAAATGCAAAAGATCGTGTTACCTGAGGAAGTAATACCCTATCAGCCGTCAGTTGATTTATTTCACGCAACGCACGTTGCAAAGCAGCTTCGTCTTGAGTAATACCCAATTCTGGTTTTCCGGTGAAGTTGCCCAGACAATGGACAAAAAACTGGATGTTTTTTTGAAATGCAGCGCAGGCCGGAAAGGGGGTTTGATTACCCCCCTGCAATCCATACAGAATCAAACTGCCGCGTGGAGCCAAAACATCACCTAAAATCGACATCTGCGGACCGCCCAAACCATCAAAAACCACATCTACACCACGGTTATCCGTGTATTTGTTAATGGCGATCAGCAAATCTTGTTCTTCAGTAACAATCACTTTGTCAGCCCCAAGGGCCAGTAAGTATTCACGTTGCGCGGAAGTCTTGGCTGCTGCGATTACTTTGACACCTAATGCCTTGCCCAATTGAACGAAAGCAGGGCCAGCACAATGGCTTGCATCAGTGATAAGTGCAGTTTGTCCCGGTTTTACGCGCGCCAGATCAACGTATGCAAAATAGGCAATCAAGAACGGTGTGTAATGGACGCAGGCTTCAACCGGTGTCAACAGTTCTGGGTAGCGAGTCAGCGCTGATCGAGGCAGTACGATCAATTCGCCATAAACCGGGTGTTTGTTGGCGGTGGCTGCTGGAAAACTCGCCACTTTGTCACCCACTGCCAAGTCAGTGACGCCGTCGCCTAGTGCGCAAACAACCCCGGCCATTTCCTGACCAAGCCCGGCGGGCAAACAAGCCTGCGAGGGCGCTAGATTCTGTCGCCATAGAACGTCATACCAACTTATGCCGATCGCTTCCACGCGCACTTGCACCTCACCGGATGCCGGTTGCTCGACAGGGTGCTCCTCAATTTTGAGAACCTCTGCCGGACCAAACTGATGAAAACGGATCGTGCGGGACATTTCGAACCTCGTCTAATGAACCTTAATGCCATGACTTTATCCGGGGTTATCCGGGAAGACTACAAGTGGATGTTAATAGTCGACATGTCTGTCATTGATTCTGGAGCTTTTTTAGGTCAACAAAACCATCGGCAAATAACCGCTGGAATCCTGCCATTTCTGAGGGCATTGAATAGCATGTCGGCGCGACAATGCAACCCGCCTGCAAAATTCGCTCAGCCAGCGGCATTTCTGATTGGTGTATATCCAGCGCAGAGCGTTCCGGGCAAACGCCTAACGGTAGGGTTTTTATAGGCAACTATCACTGGTGATGATGATAAATCCGGCAGTGTTCAACTTTTCGATGCCCCAGTAACGGATTCCTCGTATTATTCAGTTCGGCGATTTCTCACCCAGGCCGCGGGCCTGAGCAGAAAGATCGCAAGCCCCGTGTTGGCATAGACCATCGCATCGACAAACGGCCCGAGATCATCTGTTTATGAATCGCAACGACCTGCGTCGCGTCGACCTCAACTTGCTAATTGTGTTTGAAACCCTCATGCATGAGCGAAGTGTCACTCGTGCCGCAGAAAAGCTTTTCCTCGGACAACCGGCAATCAGCGCCGCGCTGTCTCGGTTGCGTGGGTTATTCGATGATCCGCTTTTTGTGCGCACCGGCCGCAGCATGGAACCTACTGCACGCGCGGTTGAGATATTTGCGCTGCTTTCCCCGGCACTTGATTCCATCTCGACGGCTGTCAGTCGGGCCTCGGAATTTGATCCGGCGACCAGCACTACGGTGTTTCGCATTGGATTGTCCGATGACGCGGAGTTTGCATTACTGCCCTCACTGCTCAAACGTTTACGTTCTGAGGCGCCCGGTATCGTGGTAGTGGTGCGTCGTGTGAACTACATTCTGATGCCGGCGCTGTTGGCATCAGGTGAAATTTCCATCGGAGTCAGCTACACCACTGACCTACCCGCCAACGCCAAACGCAAGGTACTGCGCCGCAGTAAAGCCAAGTTATTACGGGCTGACACCGTACCCGGACCCTTGAGTCTGGATGATTTCTGTGCACGTCCCCATGCTTTGGTATCGTTTGCCGGCGACTTGGGTGGGTTTATCGATGAATATTTGGAGAAAGTGGGCCGTAAGCGCCATGTCGTTTTAGCTGTGCCGCAATTCAATGGCCTTGCGACATTGATCGCGGGCACCGATATCGTCGCAACGGTTCCCGACTATGCGGCTGAAGTGCTAACAGCTGCGGGAGGCGTGCGCTCTGAAGATGTTCCTATCGAAACCCGTACTTTTGAGCTGCACATGGCGTGGCGTGGTTCCCAGGACAACGACCCCGGTGAACGCTGGTTACGTTCTCGCATACAAATGTTCTTCGGTGACCCTGATAGCTTGATCTAGAGCCTGGGAGGGACTTATACATCATTCTCAATGATATTAACCTTCGGTTCATTCGATTCGTGCAATACCAGCTGCCAGAACAGAATCCGCCAACTTAACGAATATTGGCGGATTTTTCCCATGGCACAGTCATTCAATCACTTGCGCTACCCCATTGCTGCACTGGCCTTGGTCATGATCAGCGCGTGTGGTCAACACGGTCCCGCAGCAGCGGCGGCACCCGCTGCCGCGAAAGTGACCGTTGCCAAGGTACTGGAACAACCCGTCAACGAATGGGACGAATTTACCGGCCGCTTGGAGGCACCGGAAACCGTTGAAATCCGCCCACGGGTTTCTGGCCAGATTGATCAGGTCTCGTTCACTGACGGTGCTTTGGTTAAGAAAGGCGAGACGTTGTATCAGATCGATCCTCGCCCATTCCTCTCCGAAGTTCATCGTCTAGAAGCCCAATTGGCGCAAGCACGCGCTACGTTGATCCGTACCGGAAATGAAGCGCAACGTGGCCAGCGCCTGTTGAGCAGTAACGCTATCTCTGCAGAACTGGCCGACACTCGTAATACCTCCGCTCAAGAAGCTAAAGCCGGTGTCGATGCCATCCAGGCTCAACTGGATCTGGCTCGCCTCAACCTGAGCTTCACCCGCGTGACGTCGCCGATCAGTGGCCGCGTCAGCCGTGCGGAGATAACCGCCGGCAACATTGTGACCGCCGACGTAACAGCGCTGACCAGTGTGGTTTCCACCGACAAGGTATACGCCTACTTCGACGCGGACGAGCGTGTTTTTCTGAAATACAAAGAGCTGGCACGCAAAGGTAAGCGCGGTCAGGCCACCCCAGTATTCCTTGGTCTGTCCAATGAGGAAGGCAACACCCACCAAGGCACGATGAATTTCGTCGACAACCAGGTTAATCCGAAAACCGGCACCATCCGTGGCCGCGCAGTGTTTGATAACGCCGATGGCCAGTTTACGCCGGGGCTCTACGCCCGCCTCAAACTAGTGGGAAGCGGTACTTACTCGGCTGTGCTGATCAGCGATGAAGCTGTTGGTACTGATTTGGGTAAAAAATTCGTACTGGTGGTGGGTGCTGATAACAAGCCGGCTTATCGCAGCGTCGAACTGGGTCCAAAACTCGAAGGTTTACGTATCGTTCGTAGCGGATTGACCAAAGACGACACCATCGTAGTCAAGGGCTTGCAGCGCGTTCGCCCGGGCACCCTGGTAGACCCTGAAGTCACTCAGATGGCCAGCGCCGAGACCCTTGCTGCTCTTGCTAAACAGCGCGAGGCGCTTGAAGCCAGCAATGTCCAGCAAGCAGCAGCCAAACTGGCAAGCAACGCTTCCCCACGCGGTTAAGGGATAACTCATGAATTTCTCTCAATTCTTCATATCGCGACCGATCTTCGCTGCGGTGCTGTCGCTGATGATCCTGATCGCAGGGGCCATTTCACTGTTTCAGCTACCGATCAGTGAATATCCGGAAGTTGTACCGCCAACCGTGGTTGTACGTGCCAACTTCCCTGGCGCTAACCCCAAAGTGATCGGCGAAACCGTTGCTGCTCCTCTGGAACAAGCTATTACCGGGGTCGAGAACATGCTGTACATGTCCTCGCAGTCCACCGCTGATGGCAAGATCACGTTGACGATCACCTTTGCGCTGGGCACTAACCTGGATAACGCACAGGTACAAGTTCAAAACCGTGTGACCCGCACCGAGCCCAAGCTTCCAGTAGAAGTGACGCGCATAGGTATCACCGTAGACAAGGCCTCACCCGATTTGACGATGGTGGTCCACTTGACCTCCCCGGACAAACGTTACGACATGCTCTACCTGTCCAACTACGCCATCCTCAATATCAAGGATGAACTGGCGCGACTGGGTGGCGTCGGTGACGTACAACTGTTCGGCATGGGTGATTACTCGCTGCGGGTATGGCTTGATCCAAACAAGACGGCTTCACGCAATCTGACTGCCATCGATGTAGTAAACGCGATTCGCGAACAGAACCGTCAAGTTGCAGCCGGTTCTCTGGGCTCACCGCCTTCGCCGGATGCCACCAGCTTCCAGATGTCGGTTAACACCCAAGGCCGTTTGGTCACCGAGGAAGAGTTCGAGAACATCATCGTCCGTGCGGGCCCTAATGGTGAAATCACGCGACTCAAGGACATCGCGCGAATAGAACTCGGCTCCAGCCAATACGCACTGCGCTCGCTGCTGAATAATCAACCCGCAGTAGCGATTCCAATCTTTCAGCGCCCTGGCTCCAACGCCATCGAAATCTCTAACGAAGTTCGGGCAAAAATGGCTGAACTGAAGAAGAGCTTTCCCGAAGGCATGGACTTCTCCATCGTCTACGACCCAACCATTTTCGTCCGTGGTTCCATCGAAGCAGTGGTTCATACCCTGTTTGAAGCCCTGATTCTGGTGGTACTGGTCGTTATCCTATTCTTGCAAACCTGGCGTGCGTCGATCATTCCATTGGTGGCGGTACCGGTGTCATTGATCGGTACGTTTGCCGTGATGCACCTGTTTGGCTTCTCGCTCAACGCACTGTCACTGTTTGGATTGGTGCTAGCCATCGGGATCGTGGTGGATGACGCGATTGTGGTGGTGGAGAACGTCGAGCGAAATATCGAGTTAGGACTCAGTCCGATCGAAGCCACCAAAAAAGCCATGAGTGAAGTCACTGGCCCGATCATCGCCACCGCGCTGGTATTGTGTGCGGTGTTTATCCCGGCAGCCTTTATCTCAGGCCTGACAGGTCAGTTTTATAAGCAGTTCGCCCTGACCATCGCTATCTCCACCGTGATTTCGGCGTTCAACTCCCTGACGTTATCCCCTGCCCTGTCGGCGGTATTGCTCAGAGCGCATGACGCACCGAAAGATGGCTTCTCTCGCTTGCTCGACAAGCTGTTGGGCAGTTGGTTGTTCCGTCCATTCAACCGCTTCTTCGACAAAGCCAGCCATGGTTATGTGGGCACCGTTGGCAGAGTCATCCGCAGCAGCGGCATCGCGTTGTTTCTGTATGCCGGCCTGATCGTGCTGACTTGGTTCGGTTTCGCCAACACCCCGACCGGTTTCGTACCTACCCAGGATAAGCAGTACCTGGTGGCCTTCGCGCAATTGCCGGATGCTTCCAGTCTTGACCGTACTGAAGACGTGATTAAACGCATGTCGGACATTGCGCTCAAGCAGCCAGGCGTGGACAGTGCAGTGGCGTTCCCCGGCCTGTCGATCAACGGTTTCACCAACAGCCCGAACGCTGGCATCGTGTTCGTAACACTCAAGCCGTTTGACGAACGTAAGGACGCCAGCGAATCGGCCGGCGCGATTGCCGGTGCGCTGAACGCCAAGTTTGGTTCGATCCAAGAAGCCTACATGGCGATCTTCCCACCACCACCGGTACAAGGCTTGGGCACCATCGGCGGCTTCCGGGTGCAGATCGAAGACCGTGGCAATCTGGGTTATGACGCGCTCTACAAAGAAACTCAGAACATCATCACCAAGAGCCGCACGACGCCAGGATTGGCTGCCCTGTTTACCAGCTACACGGTAAACGTGCCACAGGTCGATGCTGCCATCGACCGTGAAAAAGCCAAGACCCATGGCGTTGCCATCAATGACATTTTTGACACCTTACAGATCTACTTGGGTTCGCTATACGCCAACGACTTCAACCGCTTCGGCCGTACTTATCAGGTCAACGTCCAGGCCGAGCAACAGTTCCGTCAGGAAGGTGAGCAGATCGGTCAATTGAAAGTGCGTAACAACCTTGGTGAAATGATCCCGCTGTCGACCTTTATCAAGGTCAGCAACACCTCGGGCCCCGACCGCGTTCAACACTACAACGGTTTCATCACCGCAGAAATCAACGGCGCCGCTGCACCGGGCTATAGCTCAGGCCAAGCCCAAGAAGCCATTGAGAAACTGTTGAAAGAAGAACTGCCTAACGGCATGACCTATGAGTGGACCGACCTGACCTATCAGCAGATTTTATCGGGTAACACTGCGCTGTTGGTCTTCCCACTCTGCGTACTGCTGGCGTTCCTGGTGTTGGCTGCCTTGTACGAAAGCTGGAGCCTGCCACTGGCGGTAATCCTGATCGTACCGATGACCCTGCTCTCAGCCATTGCCGGGGTAATTATTGCCGGTAGCGACAACAACATCTTCACCCAGATCGGTTTGATCGTGCTGGTGGGCTTGGCGTGTAAGAACGCGATCCTTATCGTCGAGTTCGCCAAAGACGAGCAAGAGAAAGGCAAAACGCCGTTGGAGGCTGTTCTGGAGGCCTGCCGCTTGCGTCTGCGCCCGATCCTGATGACGTCTTTCGCTTTCATTATGGGTGTTGTGCCATTGGTTCTTTCCAGCGGTGCCGGTGCTGAAATGCGTCATGCCATGGGCGTGGCGGTGTTCTCCGGGATGCTTGGGGTGACCTTCTTTGGTTTGTTACTGACGCCGGTGTTCTACGTGCTGATTCGTAACTATGTAGGTCGTAAAGCAGCCCGTAAACAGGCTCGCGAAGCTGACAAAGCCCTGAAGTTGGAGACGCAACAATGAGCGTCAAGACAGTGAAGTTTTTTATCCCAAGCCTTTTAGTTATCGCGCTGGCGGCGTGCGCCGTCGGCCCTGACTACAAGGCACCGGTGACGCCTGCTGCCAAAGTTCTTTCGGTAGCGCAAGGCAACTATGACCGGGCTCACACTGAGTCGGTCTGGTGGGCGCAGTTCGAAGACCCAATCCTTAATCAACTGGTCAGTCAGTCAATGACCGGTAACCGGGATTTGCGCGTGTCGTTTGCTCGCTTGCAAGCTTCCCGTGCGATCCGTGATCAAGTCGCGTATGCCCAGATGCCAATTATCACTAGCGGCGTCAGTAGCCAATTAGGTAAAGGCCAACGGCCTGGCACCACTACCCAGCGGGTCAACACAGAGCGCTATGATGCTGGCCTGGATATGGCCTGGGAGATTGACCTGTTTGGTCATATTCAGCGTCAGATAGAGTCGGCTAATGCCGATCAGCAAGCCAGCGAAGCCGACCTGTTCCAGCTTCAGGTCAGCATCACTGCTGAACTGGTGGATGCCTACGGCCAATTGCGCGGCGCGCAACTGCGTGAGCGGATTGCCCGGGACAACCTTAAAAACCAGCAAGAGTCACGTGCTGTGACAGTCAGCCTGCGTGACGCCGGGGTCGGCAACGAGCTCGACGTCGTGCGCGCCGATGCACGTCTGGCGGCGGTTGAAGCAACGGTGCCGCAGCTACAAGCCGAGCAAGTGCGAGAGAAAAACCGCATTGCCACCTTGCTCGGGGAGCGCCCGGAGTCAATGACTGTCGATTTGAGTCCGGCGAAGTTGCCAGCGATTGCCAAGGCTTTACCGATTGGTGACCCCACCGAACTACTGCGCAATCGCCCCGACGTACGTGCAGCTGAGCGTCAATTGGCCTCGGCCACGGCGCAGATCGGCGTGAACACCGCGGACCTGTTTCCACGGGTCAGCCTAACCGGCTTTCTCGGTTATACCGCCGCTCGAGGTTCGCAGATTGGCTCATCCGCTGCCAGCGCATGGTCGCTGGGTCCAAGTATCACTTGGCCAGCGCTGGACTTGCGCACCGTACAGGCAAGAATTCGAGGCGCTAACGCCGATGCTGAAGGTGCGCTGGCCAACTACGAGCAGCACGTGCTGCTGGCGTTGGAAGAATCGGAGAATGCTTTCAGCGACTACAACAAGCGTCAAGAGCGCCTGATCTCGTTAATTCGTCAAAGTGAATCGAGCCGCAAAGCAGCGGAGTTGGCCTCAATTCAGTACCGCGAAGGCACTGCTGACTTCCTCGTGCTACTGGATGCCGAACGTGAGCGCCTGGCGGCCGAAGATTCTCAGGCCTTGGGCGAGATCGATACCTATCGTGGGATTGTTGCCATTTACAAGGCATTGGGCGGCGGCTGGCAACCCCAGTCTTAAGGCCTCGATCACGCCATTAAACCGCCTCCTTAATAGGAGGCGTTTTTTTGAACACAATATGGGCACGTTAAAGACCAAGCTGCGCGATCGCCGTTTGACAGCTGCCAATCACTCGCAGAAGCTGCAGGCCGTTATGAAATGGAAACTGGTATGCCAAAACCACCTTTGAGCGGCTCGTCCGCCGAGCCGAAACCGCGTCATCGATGGCCTCTTGGCTATTTCATTGCAGCAATGGCTATCGCTTTAGGTATGGGTTTACTTTGGTTCCAAAGTAGTCCCTCGGTACCGCCCCCGGCTGTCCACACTATTAGCTACGGTCGCGCGTTGGCGCAGGCTCACAACGGTAAACCCGGTGCCGCCCGCGTGCTCTATCAACAATTCGCCCGAACCGATTTATCAGGAGTTCGGCGCGCCAGATTGCTAGTTGAACTGTCAAATTTTCCTGGCCCACAGGCACTGAAGTGGGTGGACGCATCGTTGTACAGCGAGGAAACCATCGTTCAGCAAGCGGCAATAGACGCAATCGTCAAGCTCGTATCTGGAAGCCAGCGCAGCGTATTGCTGGGCCCTTTGCTCGATGAAAAAACACCGGAGGCCAGATTCAGAGCGGCGAAAGCGTTACTTGGTCTCACACCGGACGAAGTAGGATTGTACTTCACCCCGCTGGAACAGGTAGTCGAAGAATATAAAACGGCGCTTAACGCCGAAACGCCGACGACCAGTCAAGACCAGTTGCAGCTGGCCAAGCTGTACCTTCACACCGATGATCAAGCGCTGGCAGGCAAGGCATTGGAGCAGTCCCTGGCGCTAGATTCCAATAACCTCGACGCCGCGCTGGCTCAGATCGGTTTTTTTGACAAGCATGGGCAAGCGGAAAAGGCCAGGCATCTACTGGGACAACTGCTAGAACACAATCCCGCGTCGTCGATGCTGCAACACGCGTTGGGCATGTGGTTGCTCGATCATGGGCAAAGCGAATATGCACTGCTGAGCCTGACAAAGGCGATTGAGCTTGACCCAGAAAACAATGATTTTCGATATGACTTGGCAGTTGCACTGCACGGCTTGGAACAATTGGAGCCTGCGCAGAAGCAACTTGAGGACATTTTGCAACGTCAGCCTGCCAACCGGCGCAGCCGAGTGCTCCTGATTCATTACTGGCAAGAAAGCGGTCAACTGCAAAAGGTCCAGGTGTTGCTCGCAGAACTTGAGCAACAGAATCCCGACGACCCCGTCTTGCAGCAAGGCCTCTAAAGCTCTAAATAGGTGCCTGCAGGGGGCACTTATGGTTTCTACTGAAAGTCTAATCGCGGAAATTACTTACAACCTGCTTCTCCAAATATCACAGAAATCGCGACCGCCGGTTTAATGTAAATTTCCCTTTACTCTAATCAATTGCATAAGACTATTTTCTAACTCGAAAAAAAAGTGCATCATTTGTCCGTCGCTGGTACCAACTTCCCCTTTCACCAAACGTAATTGACAGCAAATCGTTAGTTTCGTCCCCCGACAAAAACGCTTTGGGGGGTGGGTAGAGAACTGAAGGATCGAATCGGCTAGACGTTTTTTCTTATCGCTTTGTCAGGCTAAAATCAGCCAACTACACTGCCGGAGTAAACATATTTGTCCAGACTTGCCGAGTTTCGCGCAGCAGAAAAAGCCCTTCAAGAACAGCTTGCTCAGCTGGAGACTTTGAAGAATGACGCCGGACTAAAGAAGGAGATTGAATTCGAACAAAAGCTTCAGGGTTTGATGAGCACCTACAGCAAGAGCCTGCGCGACATCGTCGCCATTCTCGACCCGAAGAGCTCGCTTCCACAGGCCGCTCCAGCGGGAATCAAACGCCGCAGGGCTCGAGTCGTAAAGGTTTATCAGAACCCGCACACCGGTGAACTGATCGAAACTAAAGGTGGTAATCACCGCGGCTTGAAGTCCTGGAAAGAGCAATACGGCGTTGACGCTGTAGATTCATGGCTTCGAGCCTGATCAATCAGCGGTACTTAAAAAGCCCTGCCTGGCAGGGCTTTTTAATGCCTGTCAATGTTACTCGCGCACTATTAACTAATCCGTTCAGCGTTCTGACAGAAAAGAATCGCTAGATTAAAAAAACAGTCATGATCTTGCAAGGGTGAAATTTCTTACAGGCAATCGAGACTATTCCGTAATTATAATAGTTAACATCTCATCATGTTTCCACGATCAAGAAGGTAAAACAGTGGCTTCAGATGAATGGGCTGCTTAGATACTCAATCTGAGCCAAACTAGTGGCGTTTCAATGTTAGCAGGTTGCATTCAGTATAATTTGCCGGAAGGCAGATACGGGATTTTTCAACTCATATGAATGCAGTCTCTACTCGCAGCGTTTCCATTAGTCGGGAACACTATTTCTTCACATATTTTTCACATCGATTCTTTCAGGATAAAGGCTGCTAAAGGATTAGCGCCCCAATGCCCGCTTCGGCGGGCGTATTTTTGCCTATTGTTTGGCGTAGCCCTTAAACACTTACCCCGCCCTCATCACTACAAGCTTATTGCTTAACTACTAATCGAAGGCTGTCACGAATGTGCTGCACCTCCTCTTTGGTAGACGCATAGCCGTCGGCAGACCCCGCATATGATAACGACCACGCGGTGTCCCTGGTTGCCGTCGCGACCAATGTCTGAGTCATGACATGACCGCCGTTCTGGGTAATGCTGCAGGTAGTCTCTAGCGTAGGCAGTGCGCTAAGGGTGCCTTCATGGACTTTGCTGCACACGCTTTGGAAGCCATCACGAGCGAAGTTAATCTGTATCGCTTTACGCATTTCCATCAATACGCTCTGAATATTCACTTCATGTCCAGGCTGAAGTCGAGTTTGGGTGAGCTCCATAACCATGATCGGATTTCCATTTTGATCATTCTTCACCGCTCGCTGTCTCATTTGAACCGATGGCTGTCCTTCGGCTGCGGTTGTCGCGGGCAGTGGCTCAACTTTCCAGTCAGCAGGCCAAGTCACCATCGCATCTGCCGCGTGAGCGCTGCTGACGGCTAGCAGCAGGCTCAGGCTTATCAACGATGACTTGCATTGCGGGTAGATCATGATTGGTATCACCAGAACGATTGAACCGGAAAGTTTGAGCCTGTCCTCCTTTCGGAACAAGGCTTTGGTTCCGATTTAATCAACGCTTCTCGCCTTTAGGGTTGGCGCTGATTGTTCTGACCATTATTCTTTAGTAGTTGCACGACCATTTAAATCGGAGATTCCCATGAGCTTGCACGAATTGAACACCTTTGCCGGCGTTACCGCCGTACCGGAAGCCGTGACACAAGGTTTTGTGTTCAACCACACCATGCTGAGGGTCAAGGACATCACCGCCTCATTGGACTTCTATACTCGAGTGCTAGGTTTTAGCCTGGTGGAAAAGCGAGATTTTCTAGAAGCCGAATTCAGCTTGTACTTTCTGGCATTGGTCGATAAAGCATTGATTCCCGCCGACAGCACCGTGCGTAACCAGTGGATGAAATCTATCCCCGGGATTCTGGAACTGACCCATAACCACGGGACCGAGAGCGATCCGGCCGTCGTCTATCACAACGGTAACGCCGATCCACGCGGCTTTGGGCACATCTGCATCTCGGTCCCCGATGTCCACGTAGCCTGCGAACGTTTTGAAAACCTTGGTGTGCCTTTTCAAAAACGTCTGGCCGACGGACGTATGAACAGCCTCGCATTCATCAAAGACCCAGACGGCTACTGGGTTGAAATCATTCAACCCACGCCGCTGTGATAGGCCTCCCCGCGTCCAGCAGCACAGCGCCTACCGACTCATAGGTATTTAAATTGTAGAAGCGCTGTTCGAGTCGTTATTGCTTGGTAAAGAACAGCGTCACCTGCCCCAGCTCGACACCCAGCTTGCTCATGTAGGAACGGTTGGCCAAGGTTTTATTATCGAGCATGTACATCCAATCATCGAAACGAACTTCATAGGTTTTGCCGTCCACTGGCAGGTTTAGCACGTAGTTCCAATGGAACGTATTGCCCGAAACCTCACCGAATGCTTCGCCGACCACATCACTTGCGGTGCCACGCCAGTGTCCTGGACCATCCGGGCGCAAGGTCCAGACACGGGTCTGTTTTGTGCCGTCGCTGTAATTGAAAGTCTCATGCATGATGAGCGCGTCACCTTCGCTGTGGCTATCTATTACCACATGAAAGCGCTTGATCACCTCACCGGAGCGTTTTTGAAAAATACCTGACGCTAGCACCTGCCCCGAAAAATAATCGCGCAAGTCGAGCTTCGGCGTCTGCTGGCTATATTGAGACACTTGAACGCCACCACAACCGGCCAGCCCAAGAGACAACGCCAATACAATTGATTTCAACATGTGATTTCCTCGTGAAAGCTGCCCCGTTAAACGCACAAGGTTTCGGGTGCAACCAAATTTCGACCTCAGGTTTAGCAAATCGATGCTCTGATAGTTACAAGAGACCAAAAAAAGCCGGAATCTGAATCAGATCCCGGCTTTTATGTCTCTCAGTTGTAACCCTGGCTTACGCTGGCGCTGACGTACGGATCAGGTGATCAAACGCACTAAGGGACGCTTTTGCACCCTCGCCCAAGGCAATAATGATCTGCTTGAACGGAACGGTGGTGGCGTCACCAGCGGCGAAGATGCCGGGGATCGAGGTCTCGCCACGGGAATCCACAATAATTTCGCCTCGCGGTGATAACTCAATGGTGCCTTTGAGCCAATCGGTATTGGGTAGCAAGCCGATTTGCACAAAGATGCCTTCCAGATCGACGGAAACTTCTTCGTCGTTCAAGCGATTCTTGTAACGCAAGCCGTTAATTTTCTGGCCATCGCCCAGCGCTTCAGTAGTTAGCGCATTGGTGATTACCGTCACGTTGGGCAGGCTCAACAATTTACGCTGCAATACCGCATCGGCGCGCAGTTGCACGTCGAATTCCAGCAAGGTTACGTGTTTGACGATACCGGCCAAGTCGATCGCTGCTTCAACGCCAGAGTTGCCGCCACCGATGACAGCAACGCGCTTGCCCTTGAACAACGGACCGTCGCAATGCGGGCAATACGCAACACCCTTGTTCCGGTATTGCTGCTCGCCCGGCACGTTCATTTCGCGCCATCGTGCACCGGTGGCAATGATCACTGTACGGGCTTTGAGTGAGGCTCCGTTGGCGAATTTCACTTCGTGTAGCTCGCCCGCCTTGCCTGGAATCAATTGGTCTGCGCGCTGCAGATTCATGATATCGACTTCGTATTGTTTGACGTGTTCTTCAAGTGCTACGGCCAGTTGAGGGCCTTCGGTGTGCTGAACAGAGATGAAGTTTTCGATGGCCATGGTGTCGAGCACTTGACCACCAAAACGCTCTGCCGCGACGCCGGTGCGAATACCTTTACGTGCCGCGTAAATCGCAGCGGCCGAACCTGCCGGGCCGCCGCCGACTACCAGCACATCAAATGCTTCTTTAGCGTTGAGCTTTTCTGCCTGGCGATCACCGGCACTGGTGTCTATTTTGGCCAGAATTTCTTCCAGACCCATGCGGCCTTGGCCGAACAGCTCGCCGTTGAGGTAGACGCTAGGCACTGACATGATCTGACGGTCAGTCACTTCAGCCTGAAATAGCGCGCCGTCGATGGCGACATGCTTGATGCCCGGGTTGAGCACTGCCATCAGGTTTATTGCCTGAACGACGTCTGGGCAGTTCTGGCAGGACTGAGAAAAGTAAGTTTCAAAGGTGAAATCACCCTTAAGCAATTTCGCCTGTTCAATGGCGTCCGCGCTGGCCTTAGAGGGGTAGCCACCCACTTGCAGTAGCGCCAGCACCAAAGATGTAAATTCGTGACCCATGGGGATGCCGGCGAAACGCAGGCTGATATTTTGTCCCGGGCTGTCTAACGAGAACGATGGGGTGCGCACATCAGAGCCGTCGTCTTTAAGCGTAATAAAGCTCGAAAGGCTGGCTACTTCTTTAAGTAGCTCCAGCATTTCTTGGGATTTCGCGCCGTCATCAAGGGACGCAACGATCTCGATTGGACGGGTCACCCGCTCCAGGTACGATTTCAACTGGGTATTAAGATTGGCGTCCAACATGGCGCGATTTCCTTTTCTTCATTCGGTAGAAAAAACAACGCCCGAGCGATGGTCGCCCGGGCGTTTTTTGGGGGCGATGCGGATTACTTAATGCTTGGAAGCAGAGCCCATGGCCCCCAGCCGACGCATATCGACTTAGATCTTGCCAACCAGGTCCAGAGACGGGGCCAGAGTGGCTTCGCCTTCTTTCCATTTAGCTGGGCACACTTCGCCTGGGTGGGCAGCGACGTATTGAGCGGCTTTAACTTTACGCAAAAGCTCAGAAGCGTCACGGCCAACGCCGCCATCATTCAATTCAACAATTTTAATCTGACCTTCTGGGTTGATTACGAAAGTGCCACGGTCAGCTAGACCTGCTTCTTCAATCAACACGTCGAAGTTGCGGGAAATCACGTGAGTCGGGTCACCAATCAGTGGAAACTTAACTTTACCGATCACGTCGGAGGTGTCGTGCCAGGCTTTGTGAGCAAAGTGGGTGTCGGTAGACACACCATAAATTTCAACGCCCAATTTCTTGAACTCAGCGTAGTTGTCAGCCAGGTCGCCCAGTTCGGTAGGGCAAACGAAGGTGAAGTCAGCCGGGTAGAAGAAAACGACAGACCATTTGCCTTTGAGGTTGGCTTCCGAGACTTCAACGAACTCGTTGTTTGCGAACGCCGTGGCTTTAAATGGTTTGACGTGGCTGTTGATGATAGGCATCGATAAATCTCCGGAGGGTTGGGAAAAACTAATGGGCGGATCTTACGCTAAACAGCGAGATGAGCTCATTGGCAAAGCTCATGCTGCTGATTACCTTTCACTATAAGAGATCTGTATTAATAGAAGAAATCTGTGACAGATGTAGGGTTTCATTCATTGCCGAAAACGGGGCGGCTTCGATGTAGCGCAATGCTGATTTCATATCCTTCCAACCGACATACGCCATCAACGATTTTAAGTCCCAGCCGCTTTGGTGGGCCCAAGTGGCGAAGCCCCTGCGCAGTGAATGACTGGTAAATTGTTCGGCAGGAAGTCCTGCTCGCTCCAGCGCCTGACGCAGCAGCGGGATAATGCTATTCGCGTGCAAGCCTTCTCTTCCAAGATTACCCCAGCGATCAACAGCTCTGAACACAGGCCCATGCACCAGCGCCGAGCATTTTATCCATTCGATATACGCTTGAACCGGACAGAGGCGCAGGAGCGCAGGCGTTTGATAGGTTTTACCGAGGTTTTCGCGATCACTTTTACTGCGAGGCAAGTACAGGGTAATGCCCGACCCTGCGATAGCTTGAACGTTGTCGATGTCTAGGCGGCACAGCTCATCACTGCGAAAGCCCCGCCAAAAACCCAACAGAATTAATGCCGCATCACGACGGCAGCGCAATGACGTAGGCTGATCGCCCTTTGACTCCGCCTGCACACCCTCCAGATCAAGTCTGGCGATCACTTGCTCTAAATGCTGCAACTGCAAAGGCTCAGCTTGTTTTTCCTGTGCGGGATGCAGGGCCCGGATGCCTTTCAATACTTTGCGCACCATTGGCGCTTTGGTCGGGTCCGGAAATCCTTGACTGCTGTGCCATTGCGCGAGCGCTGACAAGCGCAGTTTCAACGTATTGATCGAAAGCACTCCCGCGAAGGCGACCAAGTAACGAGCAACGCTGTCGCTGGTCGCAGGCAGAAACCCTCCCCAGGTCACTTCAAAATGCTCAACAGCCGCTCGGTAGCTACGCCGTGTGTTGTCGCGTGTGGCAGCGGCTAAGTAGCGATCCAGTTCATTCATGCCGAACTCACCCTTTTGTGTACTGAACCCAAGCTGAAACACTATTTTAATTAATGACACGGGATAATACCCCAATATCCCATGTGTATTTCCTCTTATTAATGGAAACCATTGTTAATATTTTAGTATGTAATTACAGTGTACGTACCACGGTATGAAATAGTAGGAGTACGGCATGGCAAGGGGTGGGGTCAATAAAGCGCTAGTTCAAACGGCGCGCCTAGCGTTACTGGCTCGCGGGGAAAATCCGAGCATCGACGCCGTGCGTATCGAGATGGGCAACACCGGCTCGAAAACCACGATTCACCGGTGCTTAAAGGAATTGGAGGAGCACGAATTCAGAAATGCTGTACCCGCTGCCGAGATTGGCACTGAATTGACGGAACTGGTGAGCCGCCTCGCTCAGCGACTTCAGGAACACGCTCAGGATCGTATCGATCTCGCGCAGACGGCCTTTGACGAAAAATTGCAAACCTTGTCAGAGGAATTGGCAAGGACTCAGTTGCATGCAAGCGCACAGCAGCAACAACTCGACGTGCTGAATACTGATCTGGCGGCAAAAAAACTTGTGGTAGACGCCACTCGCGGTGCTTTGCAGGCCCAGCAAACATCAAACGCTCGCTTGGAGCAGGCGCAGCAAGATCTAAATGTACGTTTGCAAGACAAAGACGGACAAATTCGCTCGTTAGAAGACAAGCATATCCATGCCCGCGATGCACTTGAGCACTACCGCAATTCAATAAAGGAACAGCGCGAACAGGAGCAGCGGCGCCACGAAGGACAGCTGCAGCAAGTGCAGATGGAGTTACGCCAAGCACAGCAGGTCGCGATCGTACGGCAGGAAGAACTTACTCAGCTCAATCGAGACAATGAGCGCTTATTGAGCGAAAGCCGCAGCAGCTTGCGTGAGCTGAAAACGCACCAGCAACAGCTAAAAAAAATGACTCACGACGCGATTGGACTCGACGAAAGATATCAACTCGCCCACACCCAGTGCGCGTTGCTGCAAGAGCGCTTGAGTTCGGCGCAGAGCGAAAGCGCTGCCCTTAAGCAAACGCTGGAGGAACATGCACAGAGTCAGCAAATACTGCGCCTGGAGTTGATCAAAACCCAGCTGGCCTTTGAGGCCTCGTCAACCATAAAAACATAGAAAAGACTGAAATCGGCCTGAGCCGGCGCCCACAAGGTCACTCCGGTTGTCCATCTCCGATCATCAAGCGCACCTTCAGCGCCAGTTCATCAACGTTAAAAGGTTTGGTCAGCATATCCATTCCGGGGTCGAGAAACTCAGCTCTCACTTCAGCGTTTCGCGCGTAACCAGTCATGAACAGCACTGGCAGATCTGGACGGAATTGCCGGGCGATCTCTGCCAATTGACGACCGTTTAACCCGGGTAAGCCTACATCGCTAATGAGCAGATCGATACGCTCTGAGCTTTGTAGCACTGGCAGCGCAGTCTTGCTGTCACCAGCTTCTAATGTCGAATAGCCGAGCTCGCGCAGCACGTCGATCACAAGCAGGCGCACCGCAACCTCGTCTTCCACTACCAGCACCTGCTCCCCCTTCACTGCCCTAGGAGCGCCGAGACTCTCGGGCTCAGCGATAGGATCCGCTGCCTGCTCATGGTGGCGCGGAAGATACAGCTGAATCCGAGTACCCTGCTGAACCACGCTATCGATCTGGACATGGCCGCCGGTCTGCTTAACGAATCCGTAGACCATTGAAAGCCCCAGGCCCGTGCCTTGCCCAATCGGCTTGGTGGTGAAGAAAGGATCAAACGCACGCCGGATCACCTCTGCCGACATGCCAAAACCGCTGTCTTCGACGCTGAGCAGTACATACTCACCTGGAGCCATGGCTTCTCGTTGAGTGTCAACGTGAACGACCGCAGAGCTGACCATCAGACGGCCTCCCTCGGGCATAGCGTCACGGGCATTGATCACCAGGTTCAACAACGCGCTTTCCAACTGATGCTCATCAGTATTGGCTTGCCACAAGCGCGGCTGAAGATCAATGCACAACTCGATGCTCTCGCCTAACGTGCGGCGCAACAACTCCTCCATGGACATCACCATCTCGTTCACGTCCACCGCTTGAGGGTTAAGCGACTGGCGCCTGGCAAAGGCGAGCAAGCGGTGTGTCAATGAGGCGGCGCGATTAGCTGAGGTCATCGCGGCATTGATATATCGGTCCACCTCTGCGACGCGCCCTGCTGCGACGCGCCGCTGAATCAAATCCAGCGCGCCGAGCACACCGGTGAGCATGTTATTGAAGTCATGCGCAATTCCGCCCGTGAGCTGGCCGATGGCGTCCATTTTTTGCGCATGACGCAACGCCTCCTCCGCGCTTTCACGCTCGGACATTTCCACTTGCAGCAGCTCGTTGATCGTAACCATTTCGCGGGTTCGCTCTGCTACCCGTCGCTCAAGGCTGTCGTTCAGCTCACGCAGAGCCTCTTCAGCATTGACCTGTGCGGTGATGTCAGTGTGAGTGCCCAGCCAATGGGTGACGTTACCCAAGCCATCGCGGATGGGTAAGGCACGGGATAGAAACCAGCTGTAGTTTCCGTCTTTACCACGCAATGAAAACGTATCGTCCCAAACCGAACCGGTCGCGAAACAATGCTTGGCCCGTGCAGTAATTCGGTCGAAGTGTGCAGGATCAAGAACCGAACGCCATCCCAAAGCCAGCATGGCTTCCAGCGACATGCCGGTGTAGTCATACCAACGTTTGTTGTACCAATATATTTTTCCGCAAGGCTCAGCTGTCCAGGCCAGCTGGCTCATATTGTCGGCCAAGGTACGAAATTGTAGCTCGCTTTCGCGCAGCGCCCGCTCGGCACGTGATCGTTCCATGGCGATCCAACTTCGCTCAGCGACATCGCGAACAAAGCTGACTTCTTCGTCGCTCCATATCCTTGGTTTTAGACCCTGCAGCATCAACAGAGTGGTGATTACGCCCTGTTCGAGTAGCGGAATATTGATCAGCGTTCGCATGCCTCTGGCCTGCAACTCGCTACCGCCCAGGGCCGTGCGCGCATCAAGTAAAGTATCGTTGATGACCAGGCCTTCACCCCGGCGCAGCGTCTGAAATAGCGGACCAAAATTGTTGAGGCTGTATACGCCAACGAGGCTTGGAATTTCATCCAGTACCCAATCGCGCTTGATTACGATGCTTTCTTGCTCAAGGCTCACAGTGGCAAATGCAACTCGTTCAATTCCCAAAGTCATACCTAGAACTCTGGCGGCTGCTTGTCTAATCTCTGTACAGCCGGTTTTTTCTCGCAGCTGATCACCCAAGATCAATAAAGCTGCCTGGAAGCGCTCGGCACGTGCGCGCTCAACGATCTGGCTTTCCAGCACCGCGTTGATTCGACGCAGATTCTCTTCACCGTTGCGTTCAAGCGTTATGTCCCGTGCAGTGCCAATCAAACGGACCGTACCATCGCGCTCCTGCATCCGGCGCCCCCGTATGGTTAGCCAGCTTGGTAGGCCGCTGACACGTGGACGGACCCGAAAGTCCAGGCTGATCTCACCGGTTGAGCGATCGCTCAACGCTTGCGCTACCGCCTGAACCAATACGCTTCTATCTTCGGCCTGGACGGCGACAAGAAAATCCTCGACGGTTGGATTAAGTTGCTCGGGCGACATCTCGGCAATCAATCGTGTCTGGCTATCAAAATGCAATTGATTACGGCTAATGGTGTACTCCCAGACACCTACGGCAGCGATGGAGTTGGCTAACTTGACGCGCTGTTCGGCCTCTAGAAGTGCGTTACGCGCTTTAGCGCTTTCATCCGCCGCCTGAGTGCGCTCCACCACCTCGCGAACCAGCGCGATGTCTTCGCTTGACCACCGTCTAGGTGCCTCGGAGCTTATATACAGCAGTGCATTGAAACCCTGATCGTCGCTCAGGGGCGCAATCAAAATACTGCGTACGTTATAGTCGGCGTATCGCTGAGAGGAGCCGGATGTATGGGGATCAGTAGTCACGTCCTCGACAGCGATCAACTCACCTTGAGTCAAGCGCCCCAACAAATCTTTGCCATATTCGTCGATTTGATGAACGCCACGACTGCTGCGTGCAGGGCTTCCCAACCACTCGCTTTGGATGGTCAACACGCCATGTGCGTCGAAACGGCCATGGCCTATGCGCTGAATTTCAAGAGTAGACCCCAGACTATCCCCAAGATTAAATACGACGTCCTCAGCGCGAACTGCGTCGTGCAGTCGGTCGCTAAGTTGCAGTAAAAACGCCTGACGCGCCTGTTGCTGGCGGTGCCGAGCCTCGCTTTCGCGCTGAGCCACCAATGCACGACGCAACTCTAGCTGACTGACGACCTGGTTCGCTAAAGTTGCCAATGCGGCTACCTGGCGCTTGGACAGGTGCCGAGGATGCACATCAAGCACGCACAACGCGCCCAAAGGACCGTCGAGCGACATCAACAACGCGCTGGCATAAAATCGTAACCGAGCACCTCCAACAACCTGCGGATGAGTGGCGAACCGTGGGTCGGCCGCCAAATCATCAATGATCATCCCATCAGGCTGCCGTATGGCATGGGCACACAACGAATATTCAAGGGGTTGATCACCCTCGGCCAAACCAAACTGCGCAAGGGACCATTGCCGATCAATGTCGATCAGGTTGATTTGCGCCATAGGTGCGTCACATAGATACGCGGCGAGGCTGGCAAGCTCTTCAAACGTCAGCTCTGGGGGAGTGTCAAGTATGTCCAGTCGAGCAAGGGCGGCAAGCCGATCCTGCTCGCACCAGGGCGTTGACGTCGAAACGTTGTGATTGTTCAAGAAATGTGTCCGCGTCCTGAAAATTTCTGGATATACCTCGACCCCTTCCCTGGCGATCAAGTGACGCCCTGCTGGTCACTGAAGGTCAGCCGCCTACAGGTGTACGTAGCGTGACAAATTCCTCGGCTGCAGTTGGGTGCACGCCAATGGTGTCGTCGAAAATCTGCTTGGTTGCACCCGCTTTCAACGCAATGGCCAATCCTTGGATGATTTCCCCCGCCTCGGGCCCGACCATGTGACAACCGAGCACCCGATCTGTATCAGCATCGACCACCAACTTCATCAGCGTGCGCTCTTGATCCTGGGTAAGCGACAACTTCATGGGGCGGAAGCGGCTTTCGAATACCACCACCGTGTGACCAGCTTTCTTAGCGTCTTCTTCGGTCAACCCCACAGTACCTATGTTCGGCAGGCTGAAAACTGCCGTTGGGATATGACGGTAGTCTACCGGGCGATACTGCTCAGGCTTAAACAGTCGACGCGCCAACGCGGTGCCTTCAGCCAGTGCCACGGGAGTCAGTTGCACACCGCCGATGATGTCACCAAGCGCCAAGATAGAGGGTTCGCTGGTCTGATAAAGCTCATCAACCTCGATGTACCCAGCTTTGTTCAGTTTTACCTTGACGTTTTCGAGGCCAAGGTTATCCAGCATCGGACGACGACCTGTCGCGTAGAACACGCAGTCGGTAGTCAGCAGGCGTCCGTCTTTAAGCGTGACGCGCAAAGCGCCATCTTCATTTTGGTCGATACGCTCAATATCAGAATTGAATTGCAGATCAATACCGCGCTTCACCAGCTCCTCTTTCAGATGAACGCGAACAGCGCCATCAAAACCGCGCAAGAACAGTTCGCCGCGATACAACTGGGTCACGTCAGCCCCCAAGCCATGGAAGATCGACGCAAACTCCACAGCAATGTAGCCGCCACCGACGACCACAATACGTTTAGGGAGTTTGTTGAGAAAAAACGCATCCTGGGATGTAATTGCCAAATCGCTACCAGGAAATTCCGGCACCTGCGGCCAGCCGCCGGTCGCAATCAAAATATGTTCAGCACTATACGTTTGACCGTTGATCTCGACCCGGTGTGGATCGACTAGTTTGGCGTGTCCTTCGTACAAGGTAACGCCGCTGTTGGTCAACAGACTTCGATAAATTTCATTGAGACGGTGAATCTCACGATCTTTGTTGCTGATCAGGGTTGACCAATCGAATTCAGCCTCACCGGCAGACCAGCCGTAACTTTTGGCGTGTTCGAAGTCCTCGGAGAAATGCGCCCCGTAAACTAGAAATTTTTTCGGCACGCAACCGACGTTGACACACGTGCCTCCCAAGTAGCGGCTCTCAGCAATCGCCACTCGTGCACCATAACCCGCAGCAAAACGTGCAGCCCTTACACCGCCGGAACCGGCACCAATTACAAAAAGGTCGAAGTCGTAGGCCATTGCTGTCTCCTTATCAGGCACACAGCATAACCGCTTCGGCGAGTTGGGTCAGCGCCAACAGCCATAAACGACAAAGCCACCTAGCGGTGGCTTTGTCCTACAAAAAATAAGGCAAAAACTCAGTAGGCTTTGCCGGTTTTGTAGAAATTTTCAAAACAGAAATTAGTCGCGTCGATATAGCCTTCGGCGCCGCCACAGTCAAAACGCTGACCTTTGAATTTGTAAGCCAGTACGTTGCCCTCTTCCGCCATCTTCATCAGCGCGTCAGTGATCTGGATTTCGCCGCCTTTACCAGGCGGGGTGTCTTCGATCATTTTGAAGATGTCAGGAGTCAGGATGTAACGCCCGATAATGGCCAGATTTGAAGGAGCGTCTTCAGGCTTTGGTTTTTCAACCATGTGGCTGACACGGTAAAGGCCCGGGTGAATTTCTTCCCCCGCGATAACTCCGTACTTCTGAGTTTCATCAGCCGGTACTTCTTGGATGGCAACGATGCAGCAACGGTATTTGTTGTAGAGCTTGACCATTTGGGTCAAAACACCATCACCGTTAAGGTTTACACAAAGGTCATCTGCCAATACTACGGCGAACGGTTCGTCACCAATCAAAGGGCGACCGCTGAGGATCGCGTGGCCAAGACCTTTCATTTCGGTTTGGCGAGTGTAGGAAAAACTGCACTCATCTAAAATTCGACGAATACCGACTAAATATTTTTCTTTGTCGGTACCTTTGATCTGATGCTCAAGCTCATAGCTAATATCGAAGTGGTCTTCTAAAGCACGCTTGCCACGACCGGTAACGATGGATATCTCTTTCAAGCCAGCATCAAGTGCCTCTTCAACGCCGTACTGGATCAGCGGCTTGTTAACCACTGGCAGCATTTCCTTGGGCATGGCTTTTGTCGCTGGCAAAAAGCGCGTGCCGTATCCGGCTGCTGGGAACAAGCATTTCTTGATCACATTCTGGCTCATATAATTCCCTAATAAAAAAGGCTGTAGCTGATTGCGGCGCAGTCTAATCAGGCACAGAGCACCTTACAATGCCTTACTGGCCGTCCTCTGCGTAGATAGAGAGATTTAGGGCACGATAGTTCCATTGCGCGGTAGACAGCCCTTGACCGACAGCAGCCCGGATGGATGGTATTAGCTCGGCCAAGCCTAGCTGAGCACCAACGACTCCGTGGGAATTATGTGCAGCGTATCGGCATGCGCCCTATTATGTGCCGTTTGAACCAATGAGCGGGATTTAACGATGTCTGAAGTCAAGAATGTAAACGGGTACCTGATCAATAAACTTCAAGATGGTCAGTGGTGGGTATCGGACGCCACCGGCGAAGCAATCGCCGGGCCGTTCGATTCTGAAAGCGCTGCAATCGAAGTGGCGGCTGTATTGCAAGACCAGCCCAAGGCTCACACTCGTCGTCGCTCAGGTCCGAAATCCTAAAGACAAAACCCTCTGTGGCGAGGAACAACGATCACATCATTGGATGATCGAACCATCCCTACTGAGTTTCCTCTCACTCACCGGCATCTTAACTGCGAAGCACAGAAATCATGAATAAAATTTTGTGGGTTGTCGCAGTATTGGGAATCGCCGGTTGCGCTACAGCCTCAAATACCTACCTAAATAACGGCCAACAAGGCGTCAGTATTGACTGCTCGGGTGAAGCGATGTCATGGGACAGTTGCTACCAAAAAGCCGACATTTCTTGCCCTGACAAAGGCTATAACATTGTTGCAACTGACGGCACCCCACAACCCAAAGAAAGCGATAAGACCCTTTGGGTAGACGTCGGCAACTATAAAAGCCGTAGCTTGGTGGTGCTGTGTAAATAACTAATACTGGCGGCGCGCTGAATAGGGCGAGCTTATGAAGTTCACAAGCCGCGTTGTGTAGTGGCACACACTGCTAGAGGTGGATCTCTGCAAACTTGATTCCCAATCCACGAACGATTAATACCAGGTCGTCCAACTGGCTGAAAGATTCGACCTCATCACTGTCATCCACCAAAAAAAAACTTCTGCCTTCGCTCTTCTTGAAAAAAACGATCCACTCGCCGACTACTGCTGGGTTTTGAATGATGTGTGTAGCCGAAATATGGCCTTCGGTATGGTGCTGCTTTACTTCTTCGCGCTTCATTACCGCTCCATCAATTTGGGTGTTTGCTGACCATCAACCGGAAATGCAGGCAGTAGCGGCGTTTTGGACATCTTTTGGCCGTATTGGCACGTTAGAAAAGTGCTCATAGAGCTTGATGGAGCTGCCATTGTTGCTGCGGCTCTCAATCAATAACACCGCAGCAGGGTCAGAGCTGAACTTCTGCGCGATAATCATACGCAAACCGTCATGATGAGGTTCAACCAAAGGCGGTTTACGGCTGTCGATTAGCTTGTGAGCTACGCAGTCGGCATAAGCCTGGGGGCTTTTGCCGGAAATAACACTCAAGGTCGGGAGGGAATGCTCAAGGTCTGCAACCGTTGCGCAGCCTGTCATTGCAAGTGCCAAAATCGCCACCGCTATTTTCATAAAATCACTCCACTAAAAGATCTACGACACGCTTATGACCGAATAGATCCCTATTTAGGCACTTTTATCGGGTATAACCGTAATAAAACCACTCACGACCGATAAATGCCGCCGCTCCCATGCTATCTTTTTGATTTTGTAGAAAAAGCCTTTTCGGAGACACCATGAAATTTGTACATCAGCGCGAGCACTTGAACGAAGACGACATTGTCGTTATCGAGTGCTCCCAGCTCTGTAACATCCGCTTAATGAACGACGCCAATTTTCGCAGTTTTAAAAACGGCGGTCGTCACACCTATCACGGCGGCGCTTTTGACCGATTTCCAGCAAAAATAGCAGCACCGAGCACCGGCTTTTGGAATATCACAATTGACACTGCTGGCCGCAAAGCCGACTCCGGTGGCGGACGCAAGCCCGAGTTTACTCACACCATCAAAATCGTTCGTCGCTCGGCTACGCGGTTGAGTTGACAGGTTAAATGCCGTCTGAAAGGAACTGCTAGTGAGCAAACCTACGCCTACCACTAAATATGCCATCAGCTACAAACTCAACGGTGAACGCCGTTTTGAGTTTGCCCAATTGCAATCAGCTTCTGCGCAAGAAGCCACCGCCACCCTTGAAAAGATGCACAGCGGTAGCGACGATAAGGTTACCGATGTAAAAGTCAGCAAAGCGCTTTAGGCGCTGGATTCGATCACAGGCTTGGGGCGTTTATCGATCACTGTCGACACATGCGGCCATCAGGGCTGTGTATTGGATGCTTCGCAGGGGGGGGATAGAAATGCTCAAGCGCATCGATTCAGAACCCCATACATTAAGTCTGTTTGCCGAAGATGTCGCTCAATCTCCCCGCACGGAGCCTATTGGTCCACGGTCATTTGTGCTGAGAGGCTTTGCGCTTCCGTTGATAGACCAACTGCTAACGGCGTTGCAGCACGTTGTCGAGCAATGCCCTTTTAGGCACATGACGACCCCCGGTGGTTTTACCATGTCGGTCGCGTTGAGCAACTGCGGCGACGTTGGCTGGGTCACCGATCGCAACGGTTATCGGTATACCCGAACCGATCCAGAAACTGGCAATCCTTGGCCAGCACTACCTGAAGTATTCATGCAATTGGCTCAGGCTGCAGCGACGGAATGTGGCTTTGCCGGATTCACCCCCGATGCTTGTTTAGTCAATCGCTATGTGCCCGGCGCGAAAATGTCTTTGCATCAAGATAAAAACGAACGCAGCTACCAGTGGCCAGTCGTTTCGGTTTCATTGGGTATTGCAGCGACCTTTCTATTCGGTGGACCGGAGCGGAGCGCCAAAGCCCAGCGAATTTCTCTATTCCATGGCGACGTTGTTGTGTGGGGGGGCGAAGACCGGCTGCGCTATCACGGTGTGCTACCGCTTAAATTAGCCCACCACCCCTTGCTAGGCGATCAACGCATCAACTTTACCTTTCGTAAAGCCGAGTAATTAATCGCTACTGGCTATCAGGCTGCAGTTTCGCTACGACCATTGGCCCTCGACACCGCCGGACACGCTGAGCGATGCAAATTCAGCGCGGTATTGATGATGCCAATATGGCTGAACGCTTGGGGAAAATTGCCCAGCATCCGTTTTCCTCGCGGATCATATTGCTCGGCGAGCAGGCCCACATCGTTGCATAGTCCGCATAGCCGCTCGAACAACGCAACAGCGTCTTCGTAGCGGCCCAGAAGTACATAAACGTCGGCCAGCCAGAACGAACACACGAGGAATGTCCCTTCGTGGCCCGACACTCCATCCACGGTGCGATCAGCGTCATAGCGCAGCAATAAACCCTCCTGCAACAGGGCCTTCTCGATGGCGGCCACTGTACCCAAGACTCTGGGATCGTTGGCGGGCAAAAAACCCGTCAAGGCAATCTGCAACAGGCTCGCGTCCAATGACGTTGAACCATAGGTTTGCACGAAGCTGCCTAGCTGGGTATCGAAACCGTTAAGGCACACATCAGCATGAATCTCGTCAGCGATGGCCCGGTAATGGACTGCCAGGGCACGGTCTTCATCGTTTTCAGCAGACTGTTCAGCAAGGTGTGAATTTCGGTCGAAGGCGACCCAGGCCATGACTTTGGAGTGGGTAAAATGCCGAGGCTCAGCACGCATCTCCCAAATCCCTTTATCCGGACGGTGCCAGACAGTCTCCAGAAACGGCATGATCACCTTGATGATCGCAGCGCTGCGCGGCGGCCTGGGCAGACCACCTTTCGAGGCCTGGACCATGGCGTCGGCCACTTCGCCAAAGACATCCAGCTGCACTTGTGTGGCCGCCGCATTGCCGATACGTACTGGAGCCGAGTTTTCGTAGCCCGCCAGCCATGGCAGCTCGTACTCTGGCAGTCGTCGTTCACCACCCAGGCCGTACATGATCTGGATCTGCTCTGGGTTGCCCGCCACTGCGCGTAACAGCCAGCTGCGCCAGGCATCGGCCTCTTCGTAGTAACCAAGGTTCATGAGCGCCAATAAGGTCATGGTAGCGTCACGCAGCCAACAGAATCGGTAATCCCAGTTGCGCTCACCGCCCAGCTGTTCCGGCAGCGATGTGGTGACCGCCGCAACGATCCCGCCAGTGGGCTCATAGGTCAGCGCTTTGAGGGTAATCAGCGAACGTTTGACCTGTGCTGACCACTGCCCCACTTCTGGACAGCGGCTGGAAAATTTCAGCCAAAAGTGCTCGGTTTTCTTCAGCGCCACTTCGCCGTCGATTCCGGAATGCACGGGATGATTCGACACCTGATGGCTAAGCACGAACACCTGACGCTGGCCGGTCTCGACAGCAAAGTGACTGCCGGTGTGATGGTCGAGAGCATAGAGTTCAACCGGTGTATGCAGAATTAGCATTTCCGGACCGGCAATGGCTGTGAGTGTGCGCGGATCTTTCATTTCAACCCACGGTACGCTGCTTCCGTAATCGAAACGTATGGCCAGGTCCATGTCGAACTCGACGTGGCCCTCCAGACCGACCACGATTCGAACCACGCTACTGCCCGTTTCGGTGGGCATGAAATCAACCAGCATGGCGCGCCCGCTGTCAGTCTCAAACAGAGTTTCGAGAATCAACGTACCTTCGCGGTAATGCCTTTCAGTGCACGTGATGGGATCTGAGGGAGCGATTTTCCAGCGACCATTGTTGCTATCGCCCAGCAACGCTGCGAAACACGCAGGGGAATCAAATCGGGGGAAGCATAACCAATCCAGTGAACCATCCTTGGCGACTAGCGCGGCAGTTTTGCAATTGCCTAGCAATGCATAGTCTTCAATCAATGCGGCCATAGATAGATATCCGAAAAGGTCAGTGAGTGATTTTTCGACAGGCCCCCGCTCCCATGGGGCCTGCAGGATGAAGCCTTGTTTTGAGCAATCAAGTCGTTTAGCCGGGCAAAATGTAACGCCGTATGGCTGTCGCCACACCGTCCTCCAGATTACTGCCAGTGACGTGATCTGCCTGACTGCGAACACTCTCCTCGCCTTGGCCCATGGCAATTGACAGCCCGGCCACATGGAACATCGCCACGTCATTGCTGCCGTCACCAATGGCGGCAGTCTGGGTCAGCGGCACTCCCAAAAATTCGGCAAGGGTCACCAAGGCGTTGCCTTTGTTAGCCTCAACAGCATTCACGTCCAAGTAATACAGCTGCGACCTTGATGCAAACGCCAGGCCGTCGATCTGCGGATTGAGCCGTGCTTCCAGATTTTTCAAAAGTTGATGATCGGCGCTGGCGGCAACGATTTTGTCGATTCGATCCAGATACGGCTCAAAACTGGAGACCAGCACTGGGTCGTAACCCAATGTCTTGCGTTCATGATCAACTAACGCGCCGTTGAGATCGCGCAATAGCCATTGATCATCGGCGAAGACCCACACCGAGCAATCCTGGCCGGTAAACATCGCCAGGCTTGCTCTGGCCGCCGCACTTGGAATACGGTGGGCGGACAACACTCGGCCATCGGGGTGGGTGATCAGGCCACCATTGAATGCCACAGTAGGCAGATCGATGCCCAACGCTTCGATCTGCTGGAGCATGGCCCTGGGGGGTCGACTGCTAGCCAACGTAAAGTGGATCCCGGCAGCACGCAGTTGATTGATCGCGTCGACATTGGTCTGGCTCAGACTGTGGTCAGGACCTAACAACGTGCCGTCGATGTCGGAAAGCAAAAACTGGATGAGGGGTTGCGCGGGGGCACTCATCCGATGCAGCGCCATTCGAAGCCGTCACGTTTCAACAGCTCATCGGCAGCAGCAGGCCCCTCTTCACCCGCTTTGTACTGCTCGACTTGAGGATGCTTGGCCCAGGCATCCAGGAATGGCTGCACGGCGCGCCAACCGTTTTCAATGTTATCCGCGCGTTGGAACAAGGTTTGATCGCCAGCCAAGCAGTCGTAAATCAAGGTTTCATAGCCGGTTGACGGCAACATCTCGAAGAAGTCCTTGTAAGCGAACCCTAATTCGATGTCTACGATGTCCAGCGTTGGCCCTGGGCGCTTTGCCTGTAGGTCGAACGACATGCCCTCGTTAGGCTGAATCTGAATCTTCAGGTAGTTGGGCTTTGGCTGCTCAACGTCGGTATCGCGAAATTGAGCATACGGCGCGGGTTTGAAGCAGATCGCAATTTCAGTGTCGCGGGCACTCAAGCGCTTGCCGGTGCGCAGGTAAAACGGCACACCCACCCAGCGCCAGTTGTCGATCATCACCTTCAGTGCTACGTATGTCTCAGTGGTGCTGTCCGAAGCTACATTGGGCTCTTCCCGATAACCGGCAATGCTGTTGTCGTCCACCGTGCTTTCTGCGTACTGTCCGCGTACCGAGTTGGCCAGCGCCTCTTCCTCATTCCAAGGGCGAATAGCGCCAATGACCTTGGCTTTTTCGCCGCGTACCGCATCGGCACCGAAAGCGGCTGGTGGCTCCATAGCAACCATCGCCAGCAGCTGGAACAAGTGGTTGGGCACCATGTCGCGCAACGCACCGGTATGCTCGTAAAAGCTGCCTCGAGTCTCAACACCTACGGTTTCGGCGGCGGTGATTTGAATGTGGTCGATGTAATGGTTATTCCAGAACGATTCGAACAATCCGTTGGAGAAACGGCTGACCATAATATTCTGGACGGTTTCTTTGCCTAGGTAATGGTCGATCCGGTAGATCTGTTTCTCGGCCATCACCTTTAGCAGACAGGCATTAAGGGCCACCGCGCTGGGTAAATCGGAACCAAACGGCTTCTCGATCACTACGCGTCGGAAGCAGTCATCGGTCTCGACCAGCAATCCCGACGAACCCAATCGCTTGGCGACTTCGCTGAAAAAACGCGGTGCGGTGGCCAGATAAAAAATAGCACTGCCGGTGCCGGTAGCTTTAATTTTCTCGCCGATGTCGCTGTAGGTCGAATCGTCTAGGAAGTCACCCTGCACATAGCTGATGCGGCTAGCCAGATCGCTCCACAATTCGGGGTCCAGCGGCTCGGCTGCGCCTTCGGCGACTTTGTTTGCCGCCTCTTGGCGAATAAAATCTTCGAGCTTCTTCGCGAAATCGGCATCGCTGATCGCATTATGGTCAACGCCAACAATGTGGACGCCGTGGCCCAGCAGACCATCACGACTGAGGTTGTACAGCGCCGGCATCAGCAACCGCTTGACCAAATCACCGTGAGCACCGAACAGAAACAGTGTGGCTGGCGGGGCAACGTTAGGCGCTTGATTGGACTTTGTACGCGACAGTCCCATTATTTTGGTCCTTCTTTATGGCCGCCAAAACCGAACCGCATGGCTGAGAGCATTTTATCGCCATAGGTGCTTTCCTGCCGCGAGCGGAATCGAGCAAACAATGCGCTGGAGAGCACTGGCACTGGCACTGATTGCTCCATCGCCGCATCAATGGTCCAGCGACCTTCGCCACTGTCGGCCACATTGCCGGAGTAAGCATTGAGCTGAGGATCAGTGGCCAGCGCATCAGCGGTTAGGTCCAGCAGCCAAGAAGAAACCACGCTGCCCCGACGCCAAACTTCAGCGATATCGGCAACATTGAGATCGAAGCGTTGCTCAGACGGCAAGTTTTCCGAGTTCTTCATCTTGAGAATGTCGAACCCTTCGGCGAACGCCTGCATCATTCCGTACTCGATGCCGTTGTGAATCATTTTTACGAAATGTCCGGAACCAGCCGGGCCAGCATGAATATAACCGCGCTCGGCACGGTCATCGGTGGCGTTACGATCCTTGGTTCGCTCAATAGAACCGTAACCGGGAGCAAGGCTATCGAATAGCGGATCCAGATGCTCAACTACGGCGGAGTCCCCACCGATCATCATGCAGTAGCCGCGTTCCAGACCCCACACTCCTCCTGACGTACCGACATCAACATAATGCAGTTGCTTCTTAGTCAGCATCTGGGCACGACGCATATCGTCTTTGTAGAAGCTGTTGCCCCCGTCGATGATTACATCGCCGGGTTCCAACATTTCACTTAGGGTATTAATCGTGTCTTCGGTAGGAGCGCCCGCCGGAAGCATGACCCACACCGCACGCGGTTTTTCTAACCGGGCAACCAGTTCATTGAGGTCAACCGCAGCGGTAGCGCCCTCTTTAGCTAGCACGACGCGAGCGCTTTCATCGCGATCAAACACAACCGTTGTATGGCCATTAAGCATCAACCGTCTTGCGATATTGCCGCCCATGCGGCCCAGTCCAATAATCCCAAGTTGCATGTGGCGTGCTCCTTAATACGAAGAAAGGGGTGCCTCACCTTATAGCCCAGCGGTACGTAACCAGTAGTGCGCAGCATTCGTACCAGAATATGTCGAAGGCAGGGGGCCTGGGTGAGCCTGCCTGTTTCAATATTTTTCAGAAGGTGCGCAGGCGTGGGTCACGAGTGTTCGGACCAGATACGCCTGTTAACGTTCCGCTGTGGGTCTGGTCCCTGATGCGCTGCATCTTGCCGCTCCGGCTATCAATGTTGCCCTCTTTTTACCCCAATCCAACCGAGTCAGTACGAGGCGTTTTTTTTGTGCACACAAATTAGCCAAATTTTTCCTTAAATACGAAAAGTACGCACTGGAAAATGGCGCTGCTTAAGGTTCACTAGTGATTGCAGGCGAGTTATTAAGCGGATTTATTTCAGAAGGCCGACGTTACAGGTCATTGTCGAACAATCCGACCAATGGTCTTGGTCTCAGCGCTCTACTTGACATACCTCAAAAAAGTGCGTTTCAGCTAATAAATGGCTTGTAATATTTCATTGGAACCCGGCCTATTGGACCCAGACCCCCACGCCACGCCACTTTGAAAAAATAATCGAAACTTTCTGATACATCGGTGGGTCATCATGAAAGAGAGCCTAAGCTATTGGCGTAACCCGAGTTAGGGCTCTGCCCCCTTTTCTGCTATCACGCATCCGGTAAATGGGTACCGTTCTTGCGTAGCGCTTGTGTGCTCAGCCGTATGGAATGGCTAATAACAAGTCGAGAGCTGCACCAACACTGTATTTATAACGGGAGAAAAAGATGATTAGCGCCGCTGTCAAAACCCAGAAGGGAGAGAGTTTTCATCAGCCGGCCAGCGAGCCGACCCATCTGCCGGTCTTCGCATCGACGAGCGCTCCACTGATGCTGCCGACCTCACAGCCGACGGTTACGACCCTGACGAATAGAAGAAAGATCCTATTCGTGACGTCGGAGTTAGCTGATCTGGTGAAAACCGGAGGGCTTGGCGATGTATCTGCTGCACTGCCGCGAGCCATGCGTCACCTGCACGATGTCCGAGTGCTGATTCCTGGCTATCCACAAGTATTAAATAGCGGAAATCCGATTCACGTTATTAGTGAGTTAAGCGGTTATGCCGCTCTACCGCCGTGCAAAATTGGCCGGATGGATATGAAAGACGGTCTGGTCATTTATGTCCTGATCTGCCCCGAGTTATACGAGCGCGAAGGTACGCCTTATGGTGACAACAACGGCCGTGACTGGTCGGACAACCATATTCGCTTTGCTCGATTGGGCCTTGCCGCCGCTGATTTTGCTGCAGGTGCGGTAAAAACCCAATGGTGCCCCGAGTTGGTTCATGCCCACGACTGGCCTGCCGGCCTGGCACCTGCCTACATGAAGTGGCGTGGGCAGAGTACCCCGAGCATTTTTACGATTCATAATCTTGCGTATCAAGGGACGGTCAGTACCGGTTGTAATCGTGAGTTGGGTATTCCCGATCAGGCCCTTGGTGCCGAAGGCATGGAGTTCTACGGCAAGCTTTCGTTTATCAAGGCTGGCATGGCGTACGCCAGTCACATCACCACCGTCAGCGCGACCTACGCCAAGGAAATCACCACCCCGGCGTTCGGTTGCGGGCTTGAGGGGTTTTTACAAAGCAAAGCCGAGCAAGGCCTACTGAGCGGCATTCCAAACGGCATCGATGCCAGTTGGGATGCCGCTACGGATGAACACTTGATTTGCCGGTTTGAGCCCAATGAATGGCAGCGCAAGGAAATCAACGCCGACTATGTGCGTGAACTGTTTGAGCTTAAACCGTCGAAGGGGCCGCTCTTTGCAGTTGTTTCACGGTTGGTGTTCCAAAAAGGGCTGGACCTGACCATTGGTGTAGCTGAGCACATAGTCAATTCGGGCGGTCAAATCGCGATTATCGGCCGCGGCGAACCAGAGGAAGAAGACGCGATGCGTGCTTTAGCGCTGCGCTTTCCCGGTCAGGTCAGCGTTCGCGTCGGGTTCAATGAAACCGATGCCCGCCGAATGTTCGCAGGCAGCGACTTTCTATTGATGCCTTCGCGCTACGAACCCTGCGGCTTGAGCCAAATGTACGCTCAGCGTTTCGGTTCATTGCCGGTAGCGCGTAATACCGGTGGCCTGGCTGACACCATTGAGGATGGTGTCACCGGTTTCTTGTTTGAAGACGCCACCATAGAAAGCTACGCGGAGGCACTAACCAGGGCGATCAAAGTGTTCGCAAATCCCGAGCTTCTCAATGCAATGCGTTGCCGCGCAATGGCCGCACCCTTCAACTGGCATCAAGCGGTTGAACCTTACGCAGAGCTGTACCAGGAGCTTCTGAAAAAGAATGTGGGTGCAACTGTCCACAATTAAAAGGGGTTGAACGAATGCCTATGCGCACGGATAAAAACTGGCGCCACGGCGCTGTCATGTTGGATGTAGAACATACCCGGTTTGCCCTATGGGCGCCGGACGCCCAATCCGTAAGTGTCGAGTTTGACGACCAGCCGTCAGCAATGATGTTGTCGCAGACCAATGGCTGGTTCGTGCTGGAGACCTATTGCCCTGCCGGAACTTTGTATCGCTATAAGATCGACGATGATCTGGAAGTGCCCGATCCAGCCTCACGGGCTCAATCTGGCGATGTGCATTCTTCAAGCCGAGTAATCAATCACTCTACTTATCCGTGGAAACACCCTGAATGGGCAGGACGTCCGTGGCATGAAGCGGTTATCTATGAGCTGCATGTTGGTGTGCTTGGCGGTTTTGCCGAGGTCGAAAAACTGCTGCCGCGCCTTGCAGGACTAGGCATCACCGCCATCGAGCTAATGCCTTTGGCGCAATTTCCCGGTGATCGCAACTGGGGCTATGACGGAGTCCTGCCCTATGCGCCACAATCTTCCTACGGTACCCCCGACCAGCTAAAAGCCTTGATCGACGCCGCTCACGGGCACGGCTTGATGGTTATTTTGGACGTGGTCTACAACCATTTTGGGCCAGACGGCAACTACTTGGGCAATTACGCCAAGGGGTTTTTCCGCGAAGATATTAAAACGCCTTGGGGCGCTGCTATCGATTTTCGTCGCCGCGAAGTCCGCGATTTTTTTATCGACAATGCACTGATGTGGTTATTGGACTATCGCTTCGATGGTTTGCGACTGGATGCAGTGCACCAGATCAAAGACCCTACGTTTCTTAAAGAATTTGCAGCGCAAGTACGTCAGCGCATTGATGCGCCCAGAGTGGTTTGGCTGAATTTGGAAAATGAGCACAACGCGGCCAGTTTGCTGGAAGAAGGCTTTGATGCTCAGTGGAACGACGACGGGCACAACGCGCTGCACGTATTGCTAACCGACGAAAGCGACGCTTACTACGCTGACTTTGCCAACGACCCCACACAAAAACTGGCCCGTTGCCTAAGCGAAGGCTTCGTTTTCCAGGGCGAAGACAATCGTCATGGCCACCAACGGGGCGAACCGAGTGGGCATTTGCCGCCTAGTTCATTCGTGTTGTTTTTGCAAAATCACGACCAGATAGGTAATCGGGCGTACGGCGAACGTCTTCCGCTGTTAACCCCAGGTGCCGCTCTGCGCACCGCCACCGTGTTGTTGCTGCTGTCGCCGATGATCCCATTGATGTTCATGGGTGATGACTGGGCTGCTAGCGAACCGTTTCTGTTTTTCACCAGTCACCACGGCGAGTTGGCCAAAGCAGTACGTGAAGGTCGTCGTAGCGAATTTGCTGATTTTCCGGCGTTCTCCGACGAGAAAACACGCGAGAGTATTCCTGACCCAAATGCCCGAAGCACCTTCGAGAAGTCGCGTCCGGCCTTTGACGTAGTGTTTTTAGAAACCGATCAAGGGACCGATCACCAGCAGTGGCTCGCACTGTACAAGCAACTGCTTTCTTTGCGTCACCAATACATCATGCCGCGCCTTGTTGGAGCCGAACCTCTGGAGGCCAATGTGCTGGGCCGCGGAGCCCTGATTGCACGCTGGCGCATGGGCGATGGTAGCGTTTTACGCATGGACTTGAACTTGGGCGAACGTGCGGTTGATGTATTCCCCTGTGAACGCGGCACCGTACTTTTTGAAACTCCGCCGCATGCAGCAGAACTTTCTCGGCACGGCACCCTCAACCCCTACACGGCAATTGTCAGCCTGACAGCGATCGATGTTTTGGAGGAACAGGATGAGCAATGAGCAACTCCATGGATTGGCAATTCGCGCGGGGCTGTCGGTCCACTGGGTCGACGCTAACGGACGGCCACAAACCGTCGCCCCAGACGTATTGTGCAGAGTGCTGGAAGGCCTCGGATACCCCGCCTATAGCACTCACGATATTGAAATCAGCCTGCAACGTTTGAGCGAGTCGGATATACAACACAGCGCGCCGCCCCTGCTGACGGTGGATGACGGTCATACGCTGGATCTTTCGAGCTGGTTCGCACCCCATACTCCTTTTGTGCTGGAGCTTGAAGAAGGCGTCACCCTCAACGGCGAACTGACTGAAACCGTGCAGCTGCCGACGCCGGGGGTTGTCGGCTACCACCGGTTGCTGATCGACGGCCAGTCCCTGACGATAGCGGTAGCACCGAAAACCTGCTTCAGCATGGCCATGGCAATCGAGACACCCACCCCACGGGTATGGGGTTTGACCGTGCAGCTGTATTCCTTGCGGCGCCAAGGTGACGGTGGATTTGGTGACATCCAGGCCTTAGAGTCTTTCGTTCGCGCTGCCGGAGAACGCGGCGCCGACGCAGTTGCGATCAGCCCGATGCACGCAATGTTTGCCAGCGACCCCCATCGTTACAGCCCCTACTCACCCTCTAGCCGTTTATTCCTTAATAGCTTGTATGCCTCCCCAGGCACCATCCTCGGTGAGCGCGACTTGCGCGTGGCGCTTGAAAATACCGAGCTAGACGATGAATTCGAGCGTCTTGAAGGGCTGCCGCTGATCGATTGGCCAGCAGCAGCGGCGGCCAAATGGAAGCTGCTACACGCTCTGTATGCGAGCTTCAGCAATGGCACGCATCCGCTGAATGAAGATTTTGTCAGCTTTTGTAGTAAGGGCGGCGAAGCGCTAGAAAATCACTGCCGCTTTGAAGCGCTGCAGGCGCAATGCCTTTCCCGTGGCATGAGCCAGGATTGGCGTGAATGGCCAGAAGAATTTAAAAACCCGCAAAGCACAGCTGTAGCTGACTTCGCGGACGAATACCGCGACGAAATTCGTTTCCATGCCTTCGCCCAATGGTTGATTGCACAAGGGCTGCAGCGTGCGCAAGTCGCAGCACGCAGCAGCGGCATGCGCGTGGGCCTGATTGCCGACCTGGCCGTCGGCGCAGACGGCGCGGGCAGCCAGGCCTGGAGCCGGCAGGATGAGTTGCTGTCAGCACTGACCGTGGGCGCCCCGCCAGACATCCTCAATCGCTCAGGGCAGAGTTGGGGAATTTCAGCGTTTTCACCCAATGGCTTGAAACGAAACGGTTTCCGGGCGTTTATCGAGATGCTCCGAGCTAATTTTGCTCACGCCGGCGGCTTGCGTATTGACCATGTCATGGGCTTGCAACGCCTGTGGGTGGTGCCGGTTGGCTCGTCGCCCAGCGAGGGCGCCTATCTCAACTACCCGTTGGACGACATGCTACGTTTGCTCGCCCTGGAATCCTTGCGTCACGAAGCAGTGGTGCTCGGCGAAGACCTCGGCACCGTTCCCGAAGGCATGCACGACAAGCTGTCAGCCAGAGCAATTCTCGGCATGCGCGTCCTATTGTTTGAACAAGACAACGCCCATTTCAAACCGATTCTGAAATGGTCCGGCGAAGCGTTGGCCACCACCAGCACCCACGATTTGCCAACGCTTACCGGTTGGTGGAATGAACTGGATATCGATTGGAGTCGGGGCCTGGGCCTGATCGATGAAGACACTGAGTGCCAAGCGCGAGATAACCGACAGCGCGAGCGCGAAGGACTGCGTCAAGCATTGAGCCAAGACTGGGCAAACTTTCGCGACTCTCTCAATGAAACCGCGCAGATTGTGGATGCCAGTGTCCGCTATCTAGGTCATACCCGTGCGCCGCTGGTGCTGCTGCCAATGGAGGACGCACTTGGCGTTGAAGAGCAATCAAATTTGCCAGGCACCATCGATAGCCATCCCAACTGGCGCCGACGACTTCCTGGGGACAGTGCAACGTTGCTTGATGATGAAACTGCTGCCCGCCGTCTTGAATTGCTATCGCAAGCACGGCTACAAGCTGCGGAGCGTGATCAATGAATATCCCTCCTAACCCATCGTTACAACCTTTACGCGCCACTCAGCGGCTGCAATTTCATAAGGGGTTTACCCTAGACGACGCCGTGCCGCTGGTGCCCTACTTCGCCCGCTTGGGAATCAGCCACGTGTACGCCTCGCCGTTGCTCAAGGCCCGGGCCGGGTCAATGCATGGCTATGACGTGGTCGATCCGCGGGTGATCAATCCTGAACTGGGTGGCGAACCTGCGTTGCGTCGGCTGGTCAGTGCGTTGCGCAAACACGGCATGGGCCTGATCCTCGACATCGTTTCAAATCACATGGCGGTTGGTGGTTCGGACAATCCATGGTGGTTGGACCTGCTGGAGTGGGGCCGTCGCAGCCCATACGCCGACTTTTTCGACATTCAATGGCACTCGCCTGATCCATTGCTTGAAGGTCAATTACTGCTGCCGTTCCTGAGCAGTGACTACGGCACCGTACTGCAAGCGGGAGAAATTCCGTTGCGATTCGATGCAACTGTTGGTGGGTTTTACATTGAGCATTATCAGCACCGCTTCCCCATCAACCCCGGCACCTACGCCCCGCTGCTCGATGCGGCACAACACCCGAAGCTCATTGGGTTGAGCCAACGTTTTGCCGCACTTGAACACTATCCGCAAGCCTATGAGCGCGCCCGACAGGCCCGTGCTGAATTGGTTGAGCTCTCGCAGCAGCCGGATGTCTTCAAGGCTATTGAGCGTGGTCTGAAGCAATTTGACGCCAGTGAAACCCAAGGCTTTGAGCGACTTCATCAACTTCTGGAACGGCAGCATTATCGTTTGGCCAGTTGGCGTACCGCGGGCGATGACATCAATTGGCGACGATTTTTCGATATCAATGAACTTGGCGGTTTGCGGGTCGAACGACCGATAGTGTTCGAAGCGACCCACGGTAAAATTTTCGAAATGATCAGCGAGGGCCTAGTGGACGGCTTACGCGTTGATCACATCGATGGCCTCGCGGACCCACGTGCTTACTGCCGAAAGCTGCGCCGACGAGTTCAGGGGCTGCTCTGGCAACGCCCCGTTGCGAGTCAAATCAGTCACATACCCATTTTTGTCGAAAAAATCCTCGGGCCTGACGAACAATTGCCGTTGAACTGGGGTGTCGATGGCACCACCGGTTATGAATTCATGAATCAGGTGTCGTTGCTGCAGCACGACCCTAACGGCGAAGCACCCCTTGGCGAACTATGGAGCCGGCTTAGCGGGCGTACCGCCGATTTCAACCAGGAGGTGCTGGAAGCTCGGAATTTGGTGTTGCACGGCACGTTGGCCGGTGACTTTGAAAGCGTCGCTCAGGCGTTATTGCAAGTAGCCCGCAGCGATCTCATGAGCCGTGATTTGACCTTTGGCGCAATTCGCCGGGCGCTTCTGGCGCTTGTGGTTAACTTTCCAATCTACCGAACCTACATCAGTGCAGGTGGGCGCTCGGCCGAAGATGACCGTTTTTTTCAACAGGCCCTCGAAGGCGCTCGACTTAGCCTCAGCGAAGCTGACTGGCCAGTGCTGGAGTATTTGCAGCGCTGGCTCGGCGGACAACCTTGGCGTGAATTGCCACTGGGTCGCTTGCGTAAGCTCCACCGCAATGCTTGCGTGCGCTTCCAGCAACTAACGTCACCGGTCGCCGCCAAATCCGTTGAGGACACCTCGTTTTACCGCTCAGCAGTGCTGCTCTCGCGCAATGACGTTGGCTTTCACCCTCAGCATTTCAGCGCAACACCCGAACATTTTCATGCAGCCTGCCAACGTCGCGCCGAGTTTTTTCCGGACAACCTATTGGCCACCGCAACCCATGATCACAAGCGCGGCGAAGACTCCCGCACACGGCTGGCAGTATTAAGTGAATACGCGGGTTGGTATGCCGAGCAAGTCGAGCACTGGCGACAATTGGCAGGCCCGTTAAAAGTAGGCGAGGTCAGCATCAGCGCCGGTGACGAACTCATGCTTTATCAGGCGTTACTCGGTAGTTGGCCGCTGAATATGGATGGTGAGGCTGCGTTCGAGTCGTTCGCAGACCGGGTAGTTAAGTGGCAAGAAAAAGCCCTTCGGGAGGCCAAGTTATTAAGCAGCTGGAGCACGCCGAATGAGCCGTATGAACACGCTTGCCGAGACTTCCTCAATGGGCTGCTGTTGGCGCCTGAGGGCCTGGCCTTACGCCAATCATTGGGTGCTACGGCGAATCGTATTGCCGTCGCTGGTGCTCTAAACAGCCTTACTCAAGCATTGTTGCGAATCACCGCCCCAGGGGTTCCTGATCTGTATCAGGGCACCGAATTTTGGGATTTTAGTCTTGTAGATCCAGACAACCGTCGTCCAGTGGACTATCCCGCTAGAGTCGAGGCACTCACGCAAGCGCTGAGCCCTGAGGCGCTGATTGAGCACTGGCAGGATGGCAGGATCAAGCAGGCGTTGATCTATCGTGCACTTAACCTGCGTGCTCAACATTCTCGGTTGTTCAGCCGAGGTCGTTACATTCCCTTGCGCGTGCTGGGTACATATGCCGATCACGTTCTGGCGTTTGCGCGAGAGAGCGACGGACACCATGCGGTCGTAATCGTGCCGCGATTAATCACTGAACTATTGGGCACCGCGCAAACTCCATTAGTCAATGCAGATAGTTGGGGCGACACACGAGTGGTGTTGCCATTTGCTGAGACCAGCCATCGTTGGAAGGGGCTCTTTTCCGAGGCGGCAGTTTCGATGGGCGAGGAGCTGCTGCTTAGTGCGGCACTCGGAATGTTTCCTGTAAACCTGATTATCCAAACTGTGTAATACCTGGGAGTGCCAAGATGAGTGCCGACGAGAAACGTATTCGGGAATTTGCGTACCAAATCTGGGAGTCAGAAGGGCAACCTGAAGGCCAGGGTGAGCGCCATTGGGAAATGGCCCGCAAACTGGCCGAAGCTGAAGCGTTGGCACCCGATAAAAAGGATGTGCGCAAGACGGCCAAGCCCAAGCTGCCCAAGGTTGACGGCGTAGCTGACACTCAGCCGGTAGCGTCCAAGCCCGTCGCAAAAGCGGCCTCCAAACCGACTTCCAGAGCGGCAGCGGCTCCGGTAGCAGCGTCTGCAAAGAAGCCAGGCACACCCCGTAAACCCTCCGCGACCTGACCTAATAATCTCGCGAAGTGTAAGGCCGTAGGGATGGGTTTAACCTCCGATACCTGCGGCAGTTCCGATTGAACTAACCACCCACATTAGGGCTTCTGACGCCCGCGGTGAAGACTTCGGCCGCGTACCAGAAAGCATCAAACCGCAGGGAATGTTTATGAGTACGTCACACACTAAAGCATCAAAGGATCTGGGTGAGGAACAAACACCTTCATCAAAAGACAGTAGTGAGCAAGTAACTTCACGAATCCGTGAGGGGCTTCCCTTTCCGCTGGGTGCCAATTGGGACGGCCTGGGCGTCAACTTCGCGCTGTTCTCCGCCCACGCCACCAAAGTTGAGCTTTGCCTGTTCGACTCCAGTGGTGAAGTGGAGTTGGAACGTATTGAGTTGCCTGAATACACCGATGAGATTTTTCATGGCTACTTGCCCGATGCCCACCCGGGCTTGATCTACGGCTATCGGGTGTACGGTCCTTACGATCCGCAAAAAGGCCATCGTTTCAATCACAACAAATTGCTGATCGATCCCTATGCGAAACAACTGGTCGGCCAGCTCAAATGGTCTGAGGCCTTGTTCGGCTATACCATTGGCCATGAAGACGGTGACTTAAGTTTCGATGAGCGCGATAGCGCGCCTTTTGTCCCTAAAAGCAAAGTCATTGACCCCGCCTATACATGGGGCCGCGATCAACGAGTCAATGTGCCGTGGGATAAAACCATCATTTATGAAACTCATGTGCGCGGTTTCACCATGCGGCATCCGGCTGTCCCTGAAGACCTGCGTGGCACCTTCTCCGGATTAAGGAACGACGAGGTCATCGAGCACATCCGTAAGCTGGGAGTCACCTCGGTCGAATTGCTACCGATCCATGCGTTTGTCAATGACCAGCATTTGTTGCAAAAAGGCATGACCAACTACTGGGGCTATAACAGCATCGCCTTTTTTGCCCCGGACCCCCGCTACCTTGCTCACGGTAAGATCGCCGAGTTCAAGGAGATGATTGCGCACCTTCACGATGCGGGTCTGGAGGTGATACTTGACGTGGTTTACAACCACACCGCCGAGGGCAATGAGCTAGGCCCGACGTTGTCCATGCGCGGGATTGATAACGCCTCGTATTACCGCCTAATGCCGGACGACAAGCGTTTCTATATTAACGACTCCGGCACTGGAAACACGCTGGACCTCAGCCATCCATGCGTATTGCAGATGGTCACAGACTCGCTGCGCTATTGGGCCACAGAAATGCACGTCGACGGTTTTCGTTTCGACCTCGCTACCATTCTTGGCCGTTATCACGACGGGTTTGACGAACGCCACAGCTTCTTGGTGGCCTGCCGTCAAGACCCGGTGCTGCGCCAAATGAAAATGATTGCCGAACCCTGGGATTGCGGCCCTGGCGGCTATCAGGTCGGCGGATTTCCACCGGGCTGGATGGAATGGAACGACAAGTTTCGGGACACAGTGCGCGCCTTTTGGAAAGGCGACGAAGCTCAATTGTCGGACTTTGCTGCGCGCATGACCGCATCTGGGCAGATGTTCAATCAACGAGGGCGCAGTACTTTTGCCTCGGTCAACTTCATAACCGCCCATGACGGATTTACGTTGCACGACCTGGTGTCCTACAACGACAAGCACAACGAAGATAATGATGAAAACAACCAAGACGGCAGCAACAACAACCTCTCTTGGAACCATGGTGTAGAGGGCCCCTCGGATGACCCTGAAATAAATGCCCTGCGTTTACGGCAGATGCGCAATTTTTTCGCCACGCTGCTGTTCGCGCAAGGCACACCCATGGTGGTAGCAGGTGATGAATTTGCCCGCACTCAACACGGCAATAACAACGCCTACTGCCAAGACAGCGAGATTGGCTGGGTCAATTGGAACCTGGACGAAGACGGCAAATCGTTACTTAAATTTGTCCGCCGTTTGATCAAGCTGCGCCAAAGCTATCCGATCCTGCGACGTGGGCGTTTTCTGGTGGGCGACTACAACGAAGAAATCGGTGTCAAGGACGTGACGTGGCTCGCGCCAACCGGCAGTGAAATGACCATTGAGCAGTGGGAAGACACTAATGGCCGCTGCTTGGGCATGTTGATGGATGGCCGTGCGCAAGTAACCGGGATCCGACGCCCCGGTGCAGACGCAACGTTGATGTTAGTAGTTAATTCACACCACGAGGTGGTCAGCTTCACGTTGCCCGAAGTTCCGGAAGGCGTTTATTGGACCCGTTTGGTCGATACCAACGAGCCGGATATCCGAGGTAATGATCAGCTGCCTTTTGAAACGCAATACGCCGTCACACCGCGATCCCTGCTGCTGTTCGAACTGCATCACGAAGAACAGGCATGAGTCAGGCGCTCGGCGAATTTCTGGGTTGGCGCAAGCACGGTTATGCCGATACGAAAGCGCTGGGCGAATGCTTGCAAGCACTTGTATATGAGGGGCTTGATCAGCTTCCCCTACCCGCCAATGGTCAGACCCTCGCCCGCTGGCGGGGCTTAGCTTGTATAGCCGGTCATGATTTGGGACTGTGCAAGTTGTATGAAGGGCACACCGACGCACTAGCGATCATGGCCGAATTGGTCGCCCCGCCTCCCCCAGTCGGCAGCACCTGGGGTATGTGGGCAGCTGAACCGCCCCATGCCAGAGTTTCTATCAGCATAGATGGTGGCGTGACTAAAAACGGCGATGCACAAGCTGTTCGTTTAGATGGCCGCAAGGCTTGGTGCTCAGGCGCGGCCGTCCTCAGTCACGCATTAGTAACCGCGTGGGACGATGAAAATCAGCAGCAATTGGTGGCGGTTTCCCTAAATCAACCTGGCGTTAGGGTCACCACGCAGGGATGGCGTGCGGTGGGCATGGCCGCCACTGGGAGCGTGGAAGTGCACTTTGAACGGGCGCAGGGCTATCAAGTCGGCTTCCCAGAACAATACCTGTCGCGGTTCGGGTTTTGGCATGGCGGAATCGGTATTGCCGCCTGCTGGTATGGGGCGGCTAATTCCCTCGCAAGCCGCTTGTTAGTGCAGGCTAACAAACACGGAGAACCCCATGCGCTGGCGCATTTAGGGGCGGTCGATACCGCGTTGCACAGCGCAGCAAGCGTATTGCGCAGCAGCGCTCAATACATTGATGATCAACCGACTATCAATGCCGAGCACATAGCGCGGCGCAGTCGAGCGGTGGTTGAAGCCTCTGTCGAACTCGTGATCCAGCACGTCGGCCGAGCATTGGGCGCCGGACCCTATTGCAAGGATTCGCACTTCGCACGTCTGAGCGCTGATTTGCCTGTTTTTCTGCGCCAAAGCCATGCCGAACGAGACCTCGCCGCGCTTGGGCAACTCACCAGTAATTCATTTACCAACCACTCACTCGACAGTGAGCCAGACGTTGGCCGTCAGCCGACAAGGATGTGGGGGCTATGAGCGTAAATTTGATAGTTGGCGAGGGCACGTCGCTACAAACCTGGAATCACTCCAAAAGCTTGGCGCAACTTCCCGTCATGAGCGCTGAACTACTCGTACCCGTTGGTTCTCGGGCGGTGATTGTGGCACCTCACCCCGATGATGAGGTGCTGGGCTTCGGCGGCCTAATGCAACAGCTGGCACAGCTGGGTCGGGCCATGCAGCTAATTTCGGTGACTGACGGCAGCGCCAGCCATCCGGGCTCGAGCACATGGCCGATCGAAAGGCTGGCAGTTATTCGGCCCCAGGAATCCGCAGAAGCGTTGCGCCGTCTTGACTTGCCTTTGCATCGTTTGCAATGGATTCGTGGCGGTTTCCGAGACAGTGCCGTCGCCCAAGATGAACATGGTCTGTGCGGATTCATAGAACGCTACCTGCGCGCCACCGACGTCGTTTTCGTTACTTGGGATCATGACGGTCATAGCGACCACGATGCCGCCGGAAGAGCGACCCTGCGTGCCGCCGAAAACGTGGGTGCGCAGTGTCATCAGGTGCCTATATGGGCATGGCATTGGGCGCAGCCCGAAGATCCAGTGATTCCTTGGCCACGCGCGCGAAAAATTCTGCTTGATCCCATGACCATCGCACGCAAACGTTATGCGGCCCACGCCTTTGCCAGCCAGCTGCAAGGTGATCCCGAAATAGGCCTGCCACCGGTGCTGACCGCCCATGTACTAGAGCGACTGCTGCAACCGTTTGAAGTGGTGTTCCTATGAGCGTCGGCGACCATTACTTCCAGCAGCTTTTTGAACACTGCGACGACCCTTGGGCGTTTAAACAGCGATGGTATGAACGACGTAAAAGAGCCCTGACTTTAGCGGCTCTGACACGTGACCATTACACCGCAATTTTCGAACCGGGCTGCGCCAACGGAGAGCTAAGCGCGGAGTTAGCGCTTCGTGGTGATCGGTTGCTGTGCTGCGACACGTCTAAAATTGCAGTCGATCTCGCCAAGCAGCGACTACGAGGGTTTGATCACGTTAGGGTGCTTCACGCCCGTTTACCGAATGATTGGCCCGACGAAACCTTTGATCTGATCGTTTTCAGTGAATTGGGTTACTACCTAGACCCGCTTGATCTGGACCAATGGATCGACCGAGCTCTCGCCTCGTTGGCATCAAACGGCGAGATACTCGCCTGCCATTGGCGCTCGACCATTGAGGGCTGTCCGCAAACCGCAGACCAAGTCCATAAGCGCCTGCGAGAGCGACTCTCAATGCGCCGATTATTTGCCCATCAGGAGGAGGATTTTTTGCTGGACCTCTGGAGCAGAGATCCGATGTCTGTGGCTCAAAGGGAGGGGTTGCGATGATCGGAATACTGATTCCCGTTCATAACGAAGAGCAGCTATTGAGCTTGTGCCTTCAGACCGTCCTAATAGCCGCTCAGCACCCAGCGCTGAATAGCGAAGCAGTGTTGGTGCTGGTAGTGCTAGACAGTTGTACCGACAGTTCGGCGAATATCGCGCAGGGCCTCGGAGTATTAACCTTGGAGTTGACCGTGCGTAACGTTGGTTTGGCCCGCGCTGCCGGCGCCAGAGTGTTGCTAGAGCAAGGAGTGCGCTGGATCGCCTGCACCGATGCCGACAGCACTGTCGCCGAAGATTGGTTGGTGCAGCAGTTAGCGCTAGAAGCCGATGCGGTATGCGGCACAGTAATACCCGGTCAATGGCACGCAGAGATTCCGCTTGAAGTACAAACTCGCTACTTGCAGGCATATCAAAATGGCGACGGGCATCGTCATATCCATGGAGCCAACCTTGGCGTTAGCGCGACTGCTTACGTCCGTGCCGGAGGATTTCCGCCCTTGGCCTGCCATGAAGACGTAACACTTGTTCAACAACTAGAGTTATGCGGCGCGCGAATCGCGTGGAGTTGCGGCCCCAGAGTAACGACCAGCACCCGACTTGATTGTCGCGCCGCGGGTGGGTTTGGGGATTATCTGAGATCGCTGGTAAATGCTTGAACCGAAGTGAAAACTAGATTCTCTTCGAGATAAAACTCATTCGCCAAGTCCACAATTACGCTGTGTCCGCCTCCCCGCCTTGGTCGGTAGCCGACTCGTTACAAACTCAATAGCGTCTAATAGTTGGCTGCCCGGGAAATCTGTCCTCCCGGCATCAACCACGTTAAACGAACGTTTGCCGTCTATTCTTGATGCGCCGTCTGCATTCCTGACCGGCTCGACTGACCTATGGTTTCACTAAAAAATCGCGCAGCGTCGGCAGTCAAATTGCGATGAATGTCTACCCTGTTTACGCCCTCGGCATCGGTACACAAAATCGCCTGGGTCGCTTGCTGTTCGTCAGAGCAGGGTGCAAGAAACACAAAGTGCCCAGCGCCTGGCAACAATTTGAACTCCGGTGCCTGGGGTAGCTTGCGCGCCAGTGCTTGGGCGTTTTTGTCCAGTGCTAGCAACTGGTCGCCGTCGCCGCTGTACATCAAAACCGGCACATGCACATCCGCCAGCGCGTGGCGGCCGAACATCAAAGTCAGGGGTGCCATCAACATTAAAGCACCCACCCTTGGATCGGCTTCTGGCCGAAGGTCGTCCCGGTCGGCAAGTAATTCGCCTTGAGTCTTGCACGCATCTTTGTCTTCAGGGCGCTCCACGCAATATTTGCGCAGGCGCTGGAGATCAGGCTGAGCCCCGGCCAAAATTAATGCAGTCTCGCCACCGGCTGAATAACCAATCACGCCCACTTGCTGAGCATCGACGTAAGGCGACAACATTGGATCGGCAAGCGCAGCGCTGATTGCTTCTGAAATCTGCAACGGTCGCCCATAGAGATTGCTAAGACTGCCCAACCGGCTGTGATCAAGGTAGTTATCCCCGGGATGGATCACTGCAACTACAACAAAACCTTTTCGGGCAAGGGAGGTAGCAAGATCATGCAGGGCCAGTGGCGTCCCCGTATTCCCGTGAGACAGCATTAGTAATGGGAATCGACCCATTGCAATGTCAGCGTCTTCACTGGCCTCTATCAAGTACCCATCGACCCGGCTGGTCTTTTTTTCGCCGATGGACGGATAAAAGGCAATCGCGTGCATAGGCTGAAGATCTAGGGGATCAAGGAAGGTCAGGCGATGATAGCCCGCACTCCAGCGTCCCGCTGCTTCGACTTGCACCGAAATCAGGCTTGTGAACAAGCAAATCACTAACACCGCACAAAGACGTACCATCGTCAGGCCCCACCTTTGTAGATCCATATAATTTAGGTGTGCAGCTCACTGCGAGTTTCCGCGCTCTGCACCATCTAACGCTGACAGCGCTGATGAAATAAGAGTAGCTACCCGACGAACAGTGCATAAGCCGGGCCAAGCCCTCAAATATCTGTTTAAAGTCACCAAGCATTTTTAGCGTCAGCGTTGATGCATCAATATTACTGCTAACGACATTGGGTTACCTGTCAGTTCTCCGTCAAGATTGATGATCGGTCGTAAAAAGAGCGATAAATGACGCTAAACGAAAAAACTCCATAGCCCTGGCATGACAATGCGGGGCTACGGAGTTTGATAACAACAGTGTTGTCAGGTAATGAAACGCTTAAGCAGCGGCAAACAACGTTTCACTGATCTGCTTTTGTGCGGCAATCATCGCGTTGGCGCGAGGTTCATCACCGTAGGCTAAACCGTGAGCGAAGACGAATTGGATATCGGTGATGCCGAGAAAGCCAAACAGGAGCCTAAGATAGTCTTCGTGACCAACGCTAGACGGTTGGCCAACATGCAGCCCGCCAGAGGTGGAGACGATAATGATTTTTTTGCCGGCGCATAGGCCTTTTGGACCATTCTCATCGTAGGCAAAGGTTCGACCGGTTACGGAGATACGGTCGATCCAGGCTTTCAGTTGAGTCGGCAAGGTGAAGTTATACATCGGCGCGCCAATCACCACCAAGTCTGCCAATAGAAACTCTTGCAGAATCGCTTCATTGGTATCGACTTCGGCCTGTTGCGCCGGGCTGCGTGCCTCACTAGGCGTGCCACCTGCGGCGAGCGTGGCAGCTGAGAAATGGTCCAGCGGGCTTTGAGCCAAGTCACGGTAAGTCACTTGGCCGCCGGTCTCGACCGCTTTCCATGCCTGAACAACGCTGCTGCTGAGCTGACGGGAGGCAGAGTGATCGCCAAGAATGCTGGAATCGAGATGCAGAAGTTTCATGAAGCTCTCCAAGTAGGAATTGCCGCAAGGGCAATCAAGTACGGATCATCCTACAGTGCAAACTAATAGCTGATTAGTCAGCATAAATGCGATAGTTCGTCCCACACATAGAACAGTCAGGTTTTCCCATGCAGGATCTTAACGATCTGTATTACTTCGCAAAAGTGGTAGAAGCAGGCGGTTTCGCTGCGGCCGGACGTGTATTGGGGATTCCCAAGTCTCGCCTGTCACGGCGAATTGCTGAGTTGGAAACCCGGCTCAATGCCAGCTTACTGCAACGCACCACGCGTAAATTGGCGCTGACCGCCGTGGGCGAGCGTTACCTTCAACATTGCCAGGCCATGCTGCTTGAGGCGGACATGGCAGATGAAGCCGTGGCTTCGCTGTCGGCCGAACCTCGGGGTCGGCTTAGAGTGTCCTGTCCGGTCGGGTTGATCCATTGGGAACTGTCTAATGTGGTCAGTGATTTTGTCGCCAACTTTCCCCAGGTTCAGCTGGAAATGCTGCTGGTCAACCGCCGAGTGGACTTGGTTAACGAAGGCATCGACGTCGCGTTACGGGTGCGAGATATCGGGGACGAAGACCCAAGCCTGATTGTGCGGAACTTGGCTCCAACAATGGCCGTACTGGTTGCGGCGCCCGTGTTGCTGCTCGACCGGATCATTAGCACGCCCCAAGACCTGGCCAGCCTCCCGGTATTGGGCGCCATCGAGGCGGATCGCAAGGTTCATTATCAATTGGTTCACCGCAACGGTACGCGTTGCGAGATGTCCATGGACGCACGGCTGGCCATTGACGACTTCCCCATCCGAAAAACCGCCGCGTTAAGAGGCTTGGGTTTTAGCATGCTGCCCCTGATGAACTGTCGTGAAGAACTGGCCGATGGGCGCCTGGTACAACTGCTACCCGACTGGTCATTGCCCGGTGGCCATCTGCAAGCGGCCTATACCCAACGACGCGGTACACTGCCGGCGGTGCGTGCTTGGATTGATCACATCAGTGCAGCCTTTACCCACGACACAGGGGATCACGGCTGCTTTCAACGGCAATTAGCAAGGATCCCATGATGACCCCAGAACAGGTTGCACAGTTTTGCCTGACGCTTCCGGGCGCCAGAGAAGATTACAAATGGGGGGGTACCCGAGTATTTTCAGTGGTGCAAAACAAAATGTTTGCCGTGCTTGATTTGGCAGGAATGGGTTTGTCGTTCAAGATTGGGCCTGAGCTATTTCTTGGCTATGTCGACCGCGCTGGCATCCGTCCGGCGCCTTATTTGGCTCGAGCTTTTTGGGTCAGCATCGCCCCGCCTTACCCGCTCAGCGACAATGAGCTATGTGAATTACTCACCCGCTCGCATCAGCAGGTAGTAAGTAAGTTGCCAAAGATTCGTCAGATTGGGTTAAGGCTCGATCAGTAAAGATGCCGCGCTAGAAAACGCCCGCCTAGCAGCAAACGATCAAACCAAAACAGCTGATGCAATAAAACGATGAGCCAAAAGATGATTTGGTAAGACAGTTTCCGCGTTTTATGTCGAAAAATTTGCTGCGCGATTAAACCTCCCGGCCAACCACCCAACAGTTCGGCACCGTGCAGGACTTTCTCCGGCATGCGCCACTGCGCATTTTGCGCCTGGAACTTATCTCGCCAGTAAAGAAAGAAGGTGAGCACGCTCATTACGCTATATAACAATGCCGGAACCGCTGAGACATGGCCGATCAGCATCGACAATGCGCCGAAAACCGGCAACGCCCACAGCCCCAACAGAAGAAACAGCTTGAGCCGAAGATGCTGCACAGTCTGTTTCCTCACACGAGAGTGAGCGCTCTGGTCCATTGGTCAGGTCTCTTACGCCGTTACCGACGACCAGTCGATCCACCCGAACTTCCAGGTGGCAAGAATCAGCAAGCCAAAGACAATGCGATACCAGGCAAATGCTGCATAGCTGTGGCTGGAGATGAACTTCAACAGCGCGCGTACCGCGATCATGGCAAAAATGAACGACACTACAAAACCAATCGCAATGACTGGAAAGTCGTCCGGCTGGAACAGATGGCGATATTTAAAGCCCGAATAAATGGCGGCACCGACCATTGTCGGCATGGCTAAGAAGAACGAAAATTCGGTTGCGGTCTTGCGTGACAGACCGAACAACAAACCGCTGATAATCGTTGCACCCGAACGCGAGGTGCCGGGTATCATCGCAAGGCACTGCGCGCAACCGACCTTCAAGGCGTCGCCCCAGGTCATCTCTTCCACCGTTTCGGCATGTACCACATGCTGGCGACGCTCAGCCCACAACATGACTACCCCACCGATTACTAACGCGGTGGCGACTGTGATTGGGTTGAACAGGTATTGGTGAATCAAGTCGGCAAACATGATCCCCAAAACCACCGCTGGTAAAACAGCAATGATCAGGTTCAACGTAAAACGCTGAGCTTCGCGCTGTTTGGGCAGCCCGACGATAACGTCGAAAATCTTGCGCCGAAACTCCCAAACCACCGCCAGAATTGCCCCGAGCTGGATGATGATATTAAACGCCATTGCCCGTTCGCCGCCGAAGCCAATCAAATCAGCGACGATGATCTGATGTCCCGTGCTGGAAATCGGCAAAAACTCCGTCAACCCTTCAACAACCCCAAGTATCGTCGCTTGTGCGGCGGTCCAAAGATCCATCATTCCCCCCATGAGGCGCTGCTCTCGGCATGCCTTATTAGTATGTCTAATTGAAGTGCGTTCGCGACGTCCGATATCTATCGGGGTGACAGTGTGGCCATTGATACGTGAAAAAGGTGTGAGACCCTCATGTTTATGCATAACGCGCCGAAATGCTGACAGACACACGTTATTAACGTTGTACAGTGAACAGTGTGGTGCCTGCTCTATGCGGTTGCATGACAGTAAAAAAAGAATAAAACGTTATGGAGTGGAACCTCATGAACAGTTTGCGCAGTATGTCGATCAGCCGCCGTCTTTGGCTGATTCTAGTGGTCTCGGCAGTTATGCTGTTTATGCTTGGCGTATTGATGCTCAAGCAAATTCACGCTGACCTGTACGCCGGAAAAGCCGAAAAAACCCACCATCTTGTAGAAACCGTCAGCGGCATCCTGACTTACTTTCATGATCAGGAAGTCGCGGGCAAACTCAGTCGCGATCAAGCGCAACAACAAGCGCAGGCAATTGTACGCGGGCTTCGCTACAACCAGAACGAGTACTTCTGGATAAACGATTTGCGCCCTGTGATGATCATGCATCCGGCCAACCAAAAACTCGAAGGCCAAGACCTGTCAGCGATCAAAGACGCCGATGGCATATTTATCTTCAATGAAATGGTCGCTATCGCAAAAACTAAAGGCTCGGGCGCGCTGAATTACCGCTGGCCCAAACCGGGCGCTAGCACTGCGGTAGAAAAGACTTCCTTCGTTCAATTATTCGAACCGTGGGGCTGGGTAGTCGGTTCGGGGGTTTACATCAACGACCTGCAGGAAGAATTTTATGCGCAGGTCTGGAAAGCATCTTTTGCAGGATTCAGCATTGCGTTGCTTATGGCGTTGCTGGTGGTAATGATTTCCAGAAGTATCGTGCGGCCATTACAGGACGCCGTTGATGCTATGGCTAATATCTCTAGCGGCGAAAGTGACTTGACTTTAAGCCTGGATACCCATGGACGAGACGAGGTGACGCAACTTGCGACTCATTTCAACGCGTTCACCACCAAGTTGAAGCTGGTCGTGGAGCAACTGCTGGACGCGGCGGCGGCGCTCGGGTTGGCGTCAACCGAGCTGGGAAGTAGCGCCACCCAAGCGCAGGTCCATAGCCAACAACAATCGCAGCAAATGGAACTTGTGGCGACCGCCATCAATGAAGTGACTTACGGCGTTCAAGACGTCGCCAAGAACGCCGAGCAGGCGGCCAGTGAAATGCGCGATGCGGAAAATCAGGCCAAACAAGGTCAGGTCAACATCGACAGCAGCTTGCGACAGATCGATCTGTTGTCCAATACCATTACCCAGGCAGTAGCCGTCATCCAGACCCTGGCGGCTGAAAGCACGCAGATTGGCAGCGTGCTGGAGGTCATTCGCTCCATCGCTGATCAAACCAACTTGCTGGCGTTAAACGCGGCTATTGAAGCAGCCCGGGCTGGAGAGCAAGGTCGCGGCTTTGCAGTGGTGGCGGATGAAGTCCGCCTGTTGGCACAACGCACACAAAAATCAACGGCTGAAATCCAGACAATGATTGAACGTCTTCAGGGCCATTCCAATGCGGCAGTCAAAGTAATCGGCGACAGCAGCCACGCGTCGCAATTGACTATAGACCAAGCCAATCAAGCCGGTGCAAGCCTGACCTTAATCACCCAAGCCTTGCGCAACCTCAACGGTTTGAATGCCTCGATTGCCAGCGCCACCTTGGAGCAGGCGCATGTGGTCGAAGACATCAATCAAAACGTCACCCACGCGGCAAGCCTGTCACAAGATGCTGCCTACGCCGCAGAACACTCCAGCACCGCCAGCGTGCAACTGCGTACGCTGAGTGATCGGTTGAACACGTTGTTGGGGCAGTTTCGGGTATAGGCTTGCAGCTAATCCAAAGGCAAAACCCGATCCGCTGTAGAAAACCACTTGTTGGCGAGCCACTCACCTGGCGCACCCGCGGAGAAAACCTCGCCAACAAGTCCGATATCTAAAACGCCCCTTTCTCATACACCCCAACTTCCCCGCCATTCTTAACCCGCTTACAATCCCACGCGGATTTTTCCCCGCAGTGCAAGGAGTTGTCATGTCCGGGCTTGAACTATTCGCTGCCGCACTGGGCGTCACTGCTGTGTGGCTGACGGTGAAACAGAACCGCTGGTGTTGGCCCATAGGCCTGGTCATGGTGCTGATGTATACGTGGGTATTTTTCGACGTGAAGCTGTATTCCGACATGCTGCTGCAAGTGGTGTACGCCCTGTTGCAAGTGTACGGTTGGTGGCAATGGACACGTCGCAACCCGGCACACCCGGCGCGGCAGGTCAGTTATCTGGATATGAGCTCACTGCTGATGAGTTTGGCTATGGGCGCGTTAGTCAGCCTAGCCTTGGGCACCGTCATGGCGCACTTCACCGATGCCGCTCAACCTTGGCTGGATGCAACGTTGACGGGATTCAGCCTGGTTGCTCAAGTGTGGATGGCGCAAAAGCGTGTGCAGTGCTGGCCGTTATGGATTCTGCTGGATGTCATTTTTGTCGGACTGTTCATCTACAAAGACCTTTACCTCACTGCCGGTCTGTACGCGCTGTTTACCTTGATTGCTGTTGAGGGCTGGCGCGAATGGCGCAACGATCTGGTGCTTTTACGATGAAAGTACTGGTGTTGGCCGGTCCTGAGTCCAGCGGTAAAAGTGAGTTGGCTTCCCGTATTCAAGCGCGTTTCGGTGGCCTGTTGGTCGGCGAATACGTGCGCCATTTCATTGAAAAACATTCGCGCGACACCTGTTATGAAGACATTAACGCTATCGCCCAAGGTCAACTGGCCTGGGAAGATGCCGCACGAGCTGAAATGCCGGAATTGTTGATTCTCGATACCCACCTGTTGAGCAACATACTGTGGAGCCAAACACTATTTGGCAAATGTCCAGCTTGGCTCGAGCTGCAATTATTGAATCGGCACTACGACCTGCACCTATTGCTGGCTCCAGAAGGTGTCGGATGGGTCGGTGACGGCCAACGCTGCCAGCTTTACTTAAGCGATCGCCAAGCATTTTTCAATGCTGGTCAGCAGTGGCTGAAGACCCATTCACGACCGTACCAAGTAATCGGCGGCGATTGGAACTCCAGAGAGAAACAAGCATCCATTACCGTCAACCAACTTTTAACGAAGGTACAAACACGCTCTGATTGCTAAAAAATCAGACTACTGTCCGTTTTTGATACAGCTGAAGCGTTCCAGCCGCTGCATTAGACACATCGCCATCAAAACGCCTTCATGTGTTACATAAATGACACACTCCAATTGCTGCACTCATTGGGGGTACAACGCGGCACAAACTCGGGTCTATCCAATTGGATGTGTATCAAATAAGTTACGACCTCAATTAAATATACCTGCGTTCGTTCGCAATATATTGATTTTATATAAGATTTTTGAAGTGGCACATCTCCTGCTCTCTTTCCTGCATCGCTGATTAGGGCCAGCGCATCTAAAAAGGAGGAGTGTCATGGGGCGTTTCAAAAAAGGATTGTTTAGCCTGCTAACGTTCAGTTGCGCCGGCAGTATGTTCATACACTTACCAGCGTTTGCGGGTGATGGTGTAATTGTTCTTGAACGTACGGTTCAACCGCACGTGGCGACTAGCCCATTAATGCGCCCCGATCCACATCCCACCACTGTCAATTCCAACCCGTCGGGTCAAATTCTTGGGGCCGTTCGCAGCTCCGAATTGTCTGACCGTGATTTTGCTAGCGTCAGCAGTGGTGCAACGATCAGCCATGTATTGATGCAGGGCGGCAGTTTGCGCGGCATCAACGCGATTGACCGCGGGTTGCCAGGGTTAAGCTCGGGCCATTCGGGCGCAAGCACCAATGGAGTCGCCGGACAAGTAACCAGCGCCGTTCAACAAGGCCTGGCACCGCTGCGAATGATGACAGGAGATATGAAGTGAGCCGCTCGGTATTGCTGGTGGCAATGCTCTGTTCCTGCGTAGCGCACGCCGACTCAACCAGTTCGGTATTAGATCAAGCCCTGCTCAACAGTAGTGGGCAGAGTTATCAGGGTAACTTCTCAGTTAACCAAGCCGCAGGCGATCAAACGCAACAAGTCAATGGACGCGTTATCGCTATTGGCACCCAAGCGCGGACAAGCGGCCAATATCGTCAGCAACTCAGCACTCGTGCCGACCCCGCACGGGACGCGCGATCGACCATCGAAGGCAATGCCTTCAGCAACGGCGACGGAATTCTTGGCGTAAACCAGTCATCAGGCGCCAACAACCAACAAATTAACGCTGTGCGCCTGAGCGTCAGTGTTCAGCCGCAAAGCATCGACGACAGCGCTCTGTCACAGCAAAACGTGGCGCTGTTGCAAGGGTCCGGTTCACCCGAACATTCTCCCGGCAACCGCCAGGTCGCTACTAGCGATCAGGCCTTCACCGGTAGTCGTGGAGTTGTTCAGTTGAATCAGAGCGCTGGGGTGGGAAACCAATCGGTGAACACCCTAAGCGTCCGGGTATCGAACTGACCCGGCGGTAGACAGCAACAAATGTTCCAACACTTACCTACCTAATAAGAATGGAGAAACACCATGAAACCTACAATTGCAATCAAGCCTTTGGTCTTGGCACTCGCCGCAATCATGGCTGTAGCCGCTCAAGCGGCTGAACATGGCAGCAACGACCATCGCGGGAACAATGATGATTCCAGCCCTCTGCTGAGCCTTTTAATCAATGCCGGTTCCGCAGCCACTGTCATGGATTCACAAAGCAGCCATAACAACAAGATTCTCAACCAAGGCACGCAAAACAACGCGACTGTCGAAGGTTCTGGCTCTAATGCCAATGGCAACTTGGGAATCAACGTCGCGGGCGGCGACGCGAACCAACAGGACAATGCTGCAGCCATCGCCACCGCTGACGAAAGCTTCATTTTCGGCAGCGCTATATCGGCCACCAGTGCGACCCAAACCAATACCAATAACACAGTGGGTAACTACTCTTCACGCAACAACGCCTCGCTCAGCAACTCGGCCAATGGCAGCTCAGGCAACGTAGGGGTAAACGTGGCTTCTGGCGACTTCAACCAACAGAAAAACAACTTGGCTATTGCCGTGTCTGGCGGTCGTGTCGCCTCCGCATCAGCCTCCGCCAACCAGACGTCCAGCGGCTCCTCCGTCGGCAACTACGCTACTCAGACCTACGACAAAGTAACTCTTAAAGATACTGTCGATGTTAAAGGTTCTTATAAGGGCACAGGCGAAGGCACCGTGGCGAATAACGAAAACCGTGGCTGGGGTAGCGAACGCAGCAATAAAGACAAGCTGTCCTTCACCGAAAGTGGGACCGTTGAGCTGAGCGGCGTTGCGACTTATCAGGTATTGACTCCAAGCGGTTGGGCAAACCCTGTAACCAACAGCGCATCATTGAGCAATTCGTTGAACAACGTCTCCGGCAACGTCGGCGCTAACGTATCTGCGGGCATTGGCAACCAACAAAGCAACTCGCTGTCCATTGCGGCTGGCTGCAAAGCCTGCATGTAAAGCAAATGGTAAATGGGGTTCTCCTAGAGAGCCCCTTTCTTCAAGTCAAACTTGAAGATTAGTGATCTGATGTCGCCGTAATCGCAGAGGGTTTAACCATGCGCAGTACAGCTCTTTTCTGCTTGTTGTTACTCGCAGGGCTGACTCAGGCTGGCCAAATGGCGGTGCCAGGGTTACCAGGTTCGAACTTGGTATATAAGCATATTCAAAGTATTCGCGAGCGCCGGTTCAGCGATTTAGTAGAACAGAAAACTGACTTCAGCTGTGGCGCTGCCGCACTGGCCACTGTATTGCGCCAAGCCTACTGGCTGGATGTCACGGAAAATCAATTGATCGAGGGGATGCTCGTCACCGCAGATCCGAGCATGGTTCGCACTCAGGGTTTTTCCATGCTCGACATGAAACGCTACGTAGAAAGCATCGGAATGCGCGCCAGAGGCTATCGCATCCCAGCAGACAACCTGGACCGCCTCACTATTCCAGTGGTAGTGCTGATGGATATTCGCGGTTACAAGCATTTTGTAGTGATGCAAAAAGCACAGAAGGACTGGGTGTACATCGGTGATCCGGTATTGGGTCATAAACGTTATACGCGTGAAGACTTCGCAAAAGGTTGGAACGGCATCATTTTTGCTGTTATTGGCCCAGGGTATGACAAGAGCAATGCCCTATTGGACCCGCCGCTGCCCGTTACTGCCAAGGGTGGAGTGGATGCCTTCAAACCTGTCCGAGATGCTGAGTTGTTGGAATTCGGCTTTATGAAAAGCGATTTTTTCTAAGGGTTATTTAGTAATTACCTAATAATAACAAGGGCACACGGAGCCGCACATGAACAGTTATCAGTGGTTAGCTGCTGCTGGCCTGGCCGTTAGTTTTTCCACGCACGCTTCTACATCATTTCAACCAATTGAACTCAAAGATCAGGAATTGGCTCAACTTCGCGGTCGTTATGTCATGCCCGACCGTATCGTTTATTTCGGATTGACTATGACCAGCACGTGGCAAAATGCTGCCGGTGAAGTCTTGGGAGCAAAAACGACATTGGACGTTCAACAAAACATTATTAAACCACAATTTTATGTATCGCTTGTTAATCAAAAGGGTAACGGGGCTACGCCGATTAATGGCACTGGTTCTATCACCGGTGGTGCTGGCTTGAACACGATTCAGGGCGTAGCACAAAGCACTCGCACGGCCGGTGACAGCAACAATTCCAGCAATAATGTCGATATAAGCATTCAGCAAAACGGACAAGTTCCCCCGACTGTAACCAATCAGGGCCAACTTTTGAACAGCGGCGCAACCATCAGCACCGCCAATGGCGCAGGGGCGTTGTCGGTATCAGCAGTCAATGGCGGCGTGCAATTAGCCATTCAAGGCAGTAATAATCAAGGAGACGCCTTACAGCGCATTGCGGCCGGCGGAGTGTCACAGGCGGTCAACCTGATTGGCTCTGGCAACCAAGTTCAAAACTTGACACAACTCAATATTGTGCTAAGAAACGAACTCCCTTCCGCGGGTTCGTTAAATAATAGCCTGGAGCAGTTAAAGGGGCTTCGGTCCCTCGGTTATTGAACTACGCTGTGCCTATAAAAAATACAATAACGGAAGGCAAGAAAATTATGCACCGATCGTTCTCGTTTCACGCGGTTATTTGTTTAAGTGCGTTGTTGCCAACGGCCTTTGTTCAGGCGGCAAGCGACGCAGATGTCGAGACACTGAAACAGGAACTTCTAGAACTGAAACAACGTTACGATGTTCAGCAAAAATCGTTAATGGTGCTTGAACAACGCGTGCGCCAGGTTGAGGACCAACCGGCGATCCCTCAACCCAAAAGGCTGGTACGTTCACCCGCCAGTTCTGTCAACGGCAGCACCGCGTCCTCCGCCAGCATCGGCGGCCATGCTTCGGGTTCATCAACCTCCAGCAGCTCTTACGGCCAATCGCTAAAAGATGATTCCGAGCCAGCGCAGAGCGTGACCAACTTGTATAACGAGGCCAGCGGATTTTTTGGAGGCGGCACTTTCAGTTTGGAGACCGGCCTTACCTATACTCACTACGACACTCACCAGCTAATCCTCAATGGCTTTCTGGCGCTTGATTCAATATTTCTCGGCAGTATCGGTGTCGACCACGTCAAGGCCGATAACTGGACACTGGATTTGACCGGGCGCTATAACTTTGACCAACGTTGGCAATTCGACCTGAACGTACCCGTTATTTATCGAGACACCGCCTACTCTTCGGCGGGGGCAGGCAACTCCAGCACCGGGATTTCCGAGGTCGACGTCAAGCGCGACCCGACGGTAGGAGATATCAACTTTGGGGTCGCTTATAAATTTCTTGATGAAACTGCCAACCGGCCCGATGCGATCTTTACCTTCCGCATCAAAGCACCGACAGGCAAAAACCCTTATGGCATCAAACTACAACGCTCCAGCCAAAACGATAATCTTTCTACACCTGAAAGTCTGCCGACCGGTAATGGCGTATGGTCGGTGACGCCGGGCCTCTCGCTGGTTAAAACCATCGACCCGGCGGTACTGTTTGGCAGCATCGCTTACACTTACAACATGCAGGATTCGTTCAGCGATATCAGCCCTACCGAAGGCATCAAAGTGCCGGGCAGAGTGAAACTTGGCGATACCTTCCAGATCGGCGCCGGTATCGCGTTCGCCTTGAACGAAAAAATGAGCATGTCGTTCTCGGTATCTGACTTGATCGCTATGAAAAGTAAGGTCAATCAAGAGGGTGCAGGCTGGCAAACCATTAGTAACAGCGACGCCAATGCTGGGTATTTCAACGTTGGCATGACCTTGGCGGTATCGGATAAACTGACCATTGTTCCTAATCTCTCGATCGGACTGACGGCCGATGCACCGGATTTTACCTTTAGCGTTAAACTCCCTTATTACTTCTGAGAAGGCTTACATTAAAAGCCCGCGAACATCGCGGGTTTAATGACTAACCTAGCGCCTTCAGCGAATTTGATGTTTATGCAGCAACCGATAAAACGTCGGCCTCGACACCCCCAATACTTTAGCGGCCACGCTGAGGTTATCGCTATGCCGAGTCAGCACGTCACACAGTGCTTGGCGCTCGGCCCGCGACTTATAATCGTCTAGCGTGCCCATGGTGCTAATTACTTCATGCTGCCCCACCAACCCCAAATCCACTGCTTCGATTTGCCGCCCTTCCGCTAATACCAGACCACGTCGGACTCGATTTGCCAATTCCCGAACGTTACCCGGCCAGGCATGTTTACCCATGGACACCAGTGCGTCTTGACTGAAATTACGAGGGCGACGTCCCGTTTCCTGACTATAGAAATGTGCAAAATGATTGGCTAGCATCGCTAGATCGCCGTGGCGTTCACGCAACGGTGCAGTGCTTACTTGCAGGACGTTCAACCGGTAGTACAAATCCTCGCGAAATCGGCCTAGAGCAATGGCCGCTTCAAGGTCGACATGGGTCGCTGCCAACACGCGGACGTCAACTGGAATAGGTTCGCGGCCGCCCACCCGTTCAATATGTTTTTCCTGAAGGAATCGCAACAGGTTGGCTTGTAACTCCAACGGCAAGTCACCAATCTCATCGAGAAACAACGTACCTCCATTGGCTGCTTCTATACGTCCTATCTTGCGTTGGTGGGCCCCGGTGAATGCACCTTTTTCGTGACCGAACAACTCGGACTGAATAAGGTGTTCAGGAATTGCCCCGCAATTGATAGCCACAAAAGGCTTACCTTTTCGGTGGGACTTTTGGTGCAAAGTACGCGCCACCAACTCCTTGCCGGTGCCACTTTCTCCACGGATCAATACTGGCGATTCAGTGGGCGCCAGTTTGCCCAGTAACTTACGCAATTCACGAATGGGCCGGCTTTCCCCCAAAAGCTCATGTTCCAGCTCCCGAACTTGAACCGCTCCTTGGCCACGCAAACGTGCCATGCCGTAAGCACGCCCAAGGGTTACCAAGACTCTAGAAACGTCAAACGGCAGGGTATGAAAATCAAAAAACCACTCACAGACAAAATCACCAAACTGTTGTCGACGTAGGTCTTCAGGACTGACCACGGCGATCCACTCGGTATGACTGCGGGTGATTAAATCCTTAACCGCCTCGGGGTGTTCAACGTGATAAGGCAGAAGCCGAAGCAAACCCAGATCACAGGTACGGTCGACCGCCAATTCCAAAGTGCTGCTGTCTACACCCCAACCAGCATCCCGTAGTGCTGGGATCAATCGATGACAGTCGTCGCAGGGATCAACAACCAACAGGCGACGCAGTGGAGCCGATTCATGCATAGAGATTCCTTGACGCCAAATTTTATAACTCTTTTATAAACAGTAAGTTGGCTAGGCCGGTTGTAACATTAGCAAAACATTGACGCTTACATATACCGATTGGCTATATATGACTACGAAAAACAACTAACGGTTAAGGACTGCAGTGCCAATAGGCGGTCTGTTTTATATCGCGCACCGCCCGCAGATCTACTGCTTCAGGCGCTTACCGGTGAAACACAGAGTTATTAGGTTTTTAACAGGCCGTTGTGACTTAACACGACCCTGTGGTCATCAGTAAAGGAACCAGCTGAACGGTAAGCCTACCAACAGCGCTAGAACTTATGCGGCACACAGAGGAATACCCCATGAACACCCCACTGCGCTTTAATGAAGCACTTTTGATCGCGGGTCATGCATTCGAGCCTTTTCAATGCGTTGCTTGGGCCCCGCAAGATGGCAACGGCGAACTTAATTTGACGGTCATTGATCGCACGAATAACAGCATTGGCCGAAAGCGAATTCCCAGCAGCGCTTATTGCGACCCTGCACAACTGGAACACCTGCTGGAACAGGTGCGAGCAGAAATCAGTCAAGGTGGATACAGCTTGAAACCGTGGACGATGCCTATTTGATGCGCTTCAGGTCCACGCCTCGCCAACAAGTTGGCGAGAGGGAGAGGCCATTGACGATTACAGCGCGAGTTCGCTGTTTATCGAGAATGCATCAATATGGCAGTAATCCGCGCCTAAAACGGATGCTAATTGCATCGCCCTTCCCAAGCGTATTGGCCCGGACTCAATATCAATCAACACACTAGGGCATTGGAGTTTGGCCATTATTGGCATATCTTTTACACGGCCATCGGTCAGCATTAGAACCCGCTGTTGCTCGTTGGGGCGTTGTTGTTCCCGTATGGCCAGCCAGTGAATAGCCAATTGCAGCGCAGCAAAGAGCGGCGTTCCGCCACCGGCCCCCAACTGGTCAAGCCAAGGGTTCAAACTGGCGCAGGCTTTAAGACCTTGATGCTTCCAGCTGGGAGAGTGACCACTAGCGGTCAACAACGCCAAGCGCACGCGACGTCTGTAAGCGTCATCAAACAGTTGGCTTAGTAAGCCTTTGGCACGACTCAGCGAATGATGACGGCGAGTCGAAGCCGAGGCGTCGACGATCACCAGCCATAACTCCTGAGGCTCACTGCTACGCGGCATGCGAATCAGGTCTTTTCGGGTGCGCGGGCGACCCCGTAACAGTGTAGACACCCATCGAACTGCGCCGTCGGCGCCCTTCCGCGCAGCGCCTCGGTTGCCGCCATGAAGCCTGCCGGGCCGGGGGGTGGCATCCGCCCCCGCGTGTAATCGAGGGCGGATGCCTAGGACTTTTTTGGCCAGCTCGGTATGTCGCGGCGCTGGCCAATTGGAACGGCTTGCGCAGGTAACGCGCCCCAATTGCCCTGCCCATCAGCCGCATCGTCAGGCTGCTCATTGGGAGACTGGCCCGCAATGGGCGGCACAGCGGCCTCGCTCGGCGGTGGCGATAGTGGTGGGTTACGACGGCGGTGACGCAGAGCAAATTCCGCTACCGCATCGATATCTTCGTCGGCAATTTTCCATGCGCCACGCCACGCCGCGTGGGCTCGTGCTGACCTCAACCAGACCAGGTCGGCCCGCAAACCATCGACACCCGCCTCGAAACACCGCTCAGTAATTTTTGCCAAGGAAAGGTCATCCAGCGCAATAGTCGGCAGCAGCGCCCGCGCCTGCTCGCACTGCTGTTTCAGCGCTTCTTGCTGGATCGACCACGCAGCACAAAAGGCCAGAGGATCGTTATCGAAATCCAGTCGACGACGAATAATCTGCCCGCGCTCAGCCGGTGCAGTGTGCCCACTGAGTGCCACGTTCAAGCCAAAGCGATCCAGTAATTGTGGGCGTAATTCGCCTTCTTCCGGGTTCATAGTGCCGATCAACACGAACCGCGCCGAATGACGGTGGGAGATCCCGTCCCGCTCCACGACGTTAACGCCACTCGCCGCGACGTCCAGCAGCAGGTCAACCAGCGGGTCAGGCAGCAGATTGACTTCGTCGACGTACAACACCCCGCCGTCCGCCTTGGCCAGTACCCCTGGTGAAAACTGCGCCCGACCTTCACTCAGTGCCGCGTCCAGGTCCAATGTGCCGACCAATCGTTCCTCCGTCGCACCCAGCGGTAACGTGACGAACTGTCCGCTGGCCAGCAAATCGGCCAACCCGCGGGCGAGGGTTGACTTGGCCATGCCGCGAGGGCCTTCGATCAGCACACCGCCGATCTTCGGGTCAATGGCCGTGAGGCACAGGGCTAACTTGAGTTCGTCGGCGCCAACCACTGCGGCCAAGGGAAAATGCGGGATATCGCTCATGTGCAACTCTCAAAAGTGATTAATTTTCTTCAATGTCCAGCAGCAGGTTTTCCAACGCCTCGCGGTATTCGCCGGGCTCTTGCCACAACCCACGTTGCTGAGCTTCGAGCAGGCGTTCGGTCATGTCGCGCAACGCATCGGGATTGTGCTGCTGAATAAACTCCCGGGTCGAAGGATCAAGTAGATAAGCATCAGCCAACAGTGCGTATTGATGATCGTCGATCAACTGAGTCGTGGCGTCGAAGGCGAATAAGAAGTCTACGGTTGCTGCCATTTCAAACGCGCCTTTGTAGCCGTGGCGTTTGACCCCTTCGATCCATTTTGGATTGGCCGCCCGCGATCGCACCACCCGATTCAGCTCTTCTTTAAGGGTTCGAATTTTCGGTAAATCCGGCTGACTGTGGTCGCCGTGATAGCTGGCGGCAGCTTGGCCACTGAGACTTTCCACCGCAGCCAGCATGCCGCCTTGGAACTGGTAATAGTCATTGGAATCGAGCAAATCGTGTTCGCGGTTGTCCTGATTTTGCAGAACCGCTTGCACTTGGCCCAAGCGTTGCGCGAAACGCTCTCGTGCGGGCGTGCCTTCATCAGCCACGCCGTACGCATAACCGCCCCAATTGAGGTAAACCTCCGCAAGATCCTGGCGGGTTTGCCAGAGGCGCCCATCGATAGCGCCTTGCACGCCTGCGCCGTAAGCGCCGGGTTTAGCACCAAAAATACGCCAGCCCGCTTGGCGCGCTGCGTCCTCGACAGGCAATCCCTCGCTTTCAAACCTAAGCCGCTCTTCACGGACCTTGGCCGCCAGCGGGTTTAGCTCATCCGGTTCATCCAGCGCGGCGACCGCCTGCACTGCCGCATCGAAAAGCCGGATCAGGTTGGAGAACGCATCGCGAAAAAACCCGGAAACCCGCAGTGTCACGTCGACCCGAGGACGATCCAGCAAGCTCAATGGCAATATTTCAAAATCATCGACCCGCTGACTGCCAGTAGCCCAGACCGGACGCACGCCCATCAGCGCCATAGCCTGAGCGATGTCGTCGCCACCGGTGCGCATGGTTGCGGTGCCCCACACCGACAAACCCAACTGACGCAAGTGATCACCATGGTCCTGCAAATGACGCTCAAGCAGCAGGTTGGCCGATTGGAATCCAATTCGCCAAGCGGTAGTGGTCGGCAGATTTCGCACGTCTACTGAGAAAAAATTGCGCCCGGTGGGCAGTACGTCGAGGCGACCACGGCTCGGTGCGCCGCTGGGGCCTGCCGGGACAAATCGACCGCTCAGTGCATCGAGCAACCCTTGCATTTCAGCCAGGCCACAGGCATCAAGGCGCGGCGCAACCACTTCGCGCAATGAATGAAGAATAAGTTTTAAGTCATTGTTTTCAGATAATTCGTCGATTGGTAACCCGTGCAGCACTTGCTCAATCAGCTGCGCCGCATACAATTCCAACCGCTCTCGAACGTCGCCAGCCGTTCGCCAAGGGTCTTGGCTGACGCTGAGCAACACATCGGGCCGAGGGCCGTTCCAAGGCTCGGATAACTCACAGTTCAACGGGTCAAAACCCAACTCGAAAGCTTTGCTCAGGGCCCGTAGCAAGCTCGATTGAGCGCCACGGCCGTCGCCTCGGGGGATGCGTAATAGGGCCAGCAAGGTGTCGATGCGCAACCGACCGCTGGGCGATTCGCCGAAGATGTGCAAACCGTCGCGAATCTGCGATTCCTTGAGGTCGCACAAATAGGTGTCCAGACGCGGCAGCCAGACCCCCGCATCGGCGTCGCTGTCGAGCTGCTCGCCCAGTTGCAGCTCGCGGTCGATGTGGGTTTCCCGGACCAGCTTAAGAATGTCGCGTTGCAGTTCCCGTGCCCGGCGCGGGTCGAGCAATTGCGCTTCGTAGAACTCGTCGGCCAGCACTTCCAGGTCACGCAACGGGCCGTAGGTTTCGGCTCGGGTCAACGGCGGCATCAAGTGGTCGATGATCACGGCTTGGGTACGGCGTTTTGCTTGAGCCCCCTCGCCCGGATCGTTGACGATGAACGGATAGATGTTCGGCATCGCGCCCAATACCGCGTCCGGCCAGCAGGTCTGCGACAACCCCACGCCTTTGCCCGGCAACCATTCAAGATTGCCGTGTTTGCCAACATGGATCACCGCATGGGCGCCATAGGCCTTGCGCAACCAGAAATAGAACGCGAGGTATCCGTGGGGCGGCACCAAATCCGGGTCGTGATAGACCGCACTGGCATCTACTTGATAACCCCGTGCCGGCTGAATACCAACGAAGGTCATTCCAAAACGCAGCCCGGCGACCATCATTCGCTCAGCGCGAAACATGGGATCGGCCTGCGGCGCGCCCCAGCGTGCAGTCACCGCATGCTGATTGGCCAGTGGCAATTGGCTGAACGCGGCAAGGTAGTCATCAAGCGCCATGCTTTGCTGACAGGGACGCTGGTCGATCGTGTCCAGATCATTGGTCACGCCGCCGAGCAGTGCATGAATCAGGGCCGTGCCGCTCTCAGGCAACGGCGCCATCGGATAACCTTGCGCCTGCATAGCGCGCAAAATATTCAGCGCCGCCGCTGGCGTGTCCAACCCCACCCCGTTGCCGATCCGACCATCTCGGGTCGGGTAATTGGCCAATATCAACGCGATGTGCTTTTGCTCGTTCGGTAGCCGTGCCAGATCAATCCAGCGCCGCGCCAACTGCGCGACAAAATCCATGCGCTCGGGCTGGGCGCGATAACACACCACGTCCGACTGGCTGCGCTCGCTGTGCCACGCCAAGTCCTTGAAACTGATCGGCCGACTGATAATCCGCCCGTCCAGCTCCGGCAACGCGATGTGCATTGCCAAGTCCCGCGCGCCCAAGCCTTGTTCACTGGCCTGCCAAGCGGGCTCGTTGTCCTGCGCACAAATAGCTTGAATGACCGGCACGTTGCGCCGAAACGGTCGCAGATGAGGGGCTTCGGGGCTGGATTGGGCAAAGCCGGTGGTATTGAGGATCAGCTCAGCCCGGACCTGATCGAACAGGTCCTCCACCACCGCCAGACAACCCGCTTCTTTCAAGCTGGCGACTGCAATGGGCAGTGGATTCAGGCCCTGAGCCTGCAAACGGGCGCAAAACACGTCGATAAATCCGGTGTTGGCCGCTTGCAGATGGGAGCGATAAAACAGCAGCCCTACCACCGGTTGCGACGGCTGCCATTGGGCTTGCCAATCGCTCAGGCTAGCGTTGGCTTTGTGCGGGTGATAAATCGCGGTGCGTGGCAGGGTTTCGGGTTCAGCCCACGGATAATCCCGCGCTAGAAAACGACTGGCCAAGCACCGGTACAACTCCAGCGCATTGTGCATGCCACCCTGACGCAAAAAATGCCAAAGCCGCTCGCCCTCTTCCGCCGTCACGTTGCTTAAGCCGCTAAGCTCCGGGTCAGGCCGGTCATCGCCGGGCACCAGAATCAGCTTCACACCACGCTCAGCCAGCTGCACCAGGCGCTCAACACCATAGCGCCAATAACCGATACCGCCGTGCAGGGAAATAAGAATGACCTTGGCGTGTTGCAGCACTTGATCGACGTAGAGGTCCACCGATGCATGATTCTGCACCTGCATCGGATTGGCCAGGCGCACGCTGGGGTAATCGTCGGGCAACTGTTGCGCCGCTTCCGCGAGCAGCGCCAAGTGGGAATCGCCGCTACAGAGAATCACCAGCTCGGCCGGGGTTTGCCCCAAATCGGCGATGCTGTCGTCGGGGACGAATCCGCCGGGCTGGGTTCTCAGTAAATGCATGGGTCAGCCAGCAACCGCTGCGTGCAACTGGGCTTCAAGCACCCCGGCGTCGAGCTTCTGACCGATCAACACCAAATGGGTTACTCGCTCTTCGTCGGCACGCCACGCGCGGTCGAAATGTTTGTCGAAACGGGTACCGACACCCTGAATCAGCAAACGCATCGGTTTGCCCGGAATCGCGGCAAAGCCTTTGACCCGCAAAATACCGTGCTGCACCACCAATTGGTTCAAGGCATCGAATAACAAGCTTTCGTCAGCCTGCGGCAAGGTGATTGAAATTGAGTCAAACGCATCATGGTCATGATCAGCAGGGTCTGCGCCTTCATGGGAATCGTGATGGCTATGGCGACCGTCGATATGCAGTTCGGACTCGGCGCCCAGGCCTAACAACACGCTGATCGGCAAGCGACCATTGCTGGCCTCAATCACTTTGACCGCTGGCGGCAGCTCCTCCGAGACTTCAGCACGGACTGCGGCGAGGCCGGCAGCGTCCATCTTGTCAGCCTTGTTGAGGATTACCAGATCAGCGCTGGACAGCTGATCGGCGAACAACTCGTGCAGCGGTGATTCGTGGTCCAGGTTCGGATCCATCTTACGCTGGGCATCGACTTGATCCGGGAACGCCGCGAAGGTGCCGGCCAGCACCGCAGGGCTATCGACGACGGTGATCACCGCGTCAACCGTACAGGCGTTGCGAATTTCCGGCCACTGAAAGGCTTGGACCAAAGGTTTGGGTAACGCCAGGCCCGAGGTTTCAATCAGGATGTGGTCCAGATCGCCACGGCGGGCGACCAGCTCGCGCATGACCGGGAAAAACTCTTCCTGAACGGTGCAGCACAAGCAGCCGTTGGCCAGCTCATAAACCCGGCCGTTGGCTTCTTCTTCGGTGCAGCCAATGCTGCATTGTTTGAGCAGGTCGCCGTCAATCCCCAGTTCGCCGAACTCATTGACGATCACTGCAATTCGCCGACCGTCAGCGTTGTCGAGCATGTGCCGTAGCAAAGTGGTTTTGCCCGAACCGAGGAAGCCGGTGACGATGGTGACAGGAAGTTTGGCCAGCGTTTTCATTGGGTGCCCTTTGGCAAAGCGGCGGGCAAAACAGGACGAGAACCGCGCAGCATATGCACGCGGATCAATTCGCCACCGGATCACCCCGCCCGGTTGTAGTGAGAATTCTGATGTCGAGGCAGGTCTCCTGGCTTACGGTGGCATGTCGACTGCCTCATCGCGAGACGCCGAGCACGCGTTCATTGCGCCTTCCCGCGTCAGGCGCAGTGGCTGTGCAATGAACATAACCGTTTACAGTTGCGGGGGCAGCCGCGGCATTGACCGCGTTCCCTTCTTAGCCCCGGCCTGCGCCGGAGAACCTCAAGGATGCAAGGCTACGCAGTGACCTTGGGCAGGTCAATCACCAGCGCCTCGCGACAGGTCGCGCGATTGACGTTTCGCGCCCGGTCATGGTTTCCTGCCACGCTTTACCGATAGCGGAGCAAGCGGATGTCGACGACGCTGGTGGTGGGGCTTGGCTGCCAGCGCGGCTGCCCTGCAAGCCTGCTGCTCGAACTGATCGAACAAAGCCTGGCCGCCCATGGCCTGCGGATCGACGCGATTACCGCCTTGGCGTCCATTGATCAGAAAAGCACTGAACCGGGCCTGCTAGCGCTGGCTGCGCTGCTTGATCTGCCGGTGGCGTTTTTCAGTGCCGCGCAATTGGCAAGCTTCGACGCACAGCTGAGCTATCGATCGGCGCTGGCCTTTGCCCATACCGGTTGCCATGGCGTGGCAGAAAGCGCAGCCCTGGCCTTGGCGGAACAGCTCAGCGGACGCCCCAGCGTATTGCTGATCAACCGCAGCAAAAATCGACACGCGACATTTGCCTTGGCAGGTGATGTACCGAATCCTCGATAATCCGCACTCCGCTCACTCATCCAGCCCTTTGTAGCTTCAGGAGATTCCATGACCGTCTTTTTCATCGGCGCAGGCCCCGGCGACCCGGAGCTGATCACGGTCAAAGGTCAACGCTTGATTCGCAGTTGCCCGGTGATTATCTACGCTGGATCGTTGGTGCCGACGGCGGTCCTGGCAGGCCATAACGCTTTGCAGGTGATCAATAGCGCAGAGTTGCACTTGGAGCAGATCATTGAGCTGATGAAGTCTGCTCATGAACAAGGCCAAGACGTCGCCAGGGTTCATTCCGGCGATCCGAGCCTTTATGGCGCCATTGGTGAGCAAATTCGTCACTTGCGCGAACTGAATATAGCTTTTGAGATCATCCCGGGCGTCACCGCCACCGCCGCGTGCGCAGCGCTGTTAGGCGTGGAACTGACCCTGCCGGACATTTCCCAGAGCGTGATTCTGACCCGTTACGCGGACAAAACCTCGATGCCGGCAGGCGAGGAGCTGGCGAGCCTGGCGCAACATCGGGCGACCATGGCCATTCATCTAGGGGTGAACAATCTGCACAAGATAGTGGCCGAACTAATGCCGCACTACGGCGCTGATTGCCCGATTGCAGTGGTCCATCGTGCCAGCTGGCCGGATCAGGATTGGGTAGTAGGAAACTTGACAGATATAGAAGAAAAAGTGCGGGCCAAAGGCTTTCGCCGTACGGCTTTGATATTGGTTGGCCGGGTGCTGGGCAACAACAGTTTTGCCGACTCATCGCTATACCGTGCCGGGCATGCCCATGTGTATCGGCGTTAATTTTTGTGACTTTTTGCACGACTCAAATCGGCGACAAAAAAACACCCCGAACCCGCGGGGTGTTTTTTTTGTTCAGGTCAAACAGCAGCCTTAGTAGTAAGCGTGCTCTTTTTGCGAGTGATCGGTCACATCGCGGACGCCTTTGAGTTCGGGAATGCGTTCGAGCAACGTACGCTCTATCCCTTCTCTCAAGGTAACGTCAGCTTGGCCACAGCCTTGGCAGCCGCCGCCGAATTGCAGGACCGCGATGTTTTCGTCGTTTTCTTCGACCACATCAATCAACGTCACCTGGCCGCCATGACTGGCCAGACCAGGGTTGATTTCGGTTTGCAAGTAGTAATTGATGCGCTCGTTGATTGGGCTGTCGGCATTGACCATAGGTACTTTGGCGTTTGGCGCCTTGATGGTCAGTTGGCCGCCCATGCGATCAGTGGCGTAGTCGACAACGGCATCGTCAAGAAAGGCTTCGCTGAAATTATCAATCCAGGCAGTGAAGCTTTTCAGGCCAATGGCGTTGTCTTCAGGTTTTTCTTCGCCCGGCTTGCAATAAGCAATGCAGGTTTCAGCATATTGGGTGCCAGGCTGGGTAATAAACACGCGGATGCCGATGCCCGGAGTGTTCTGCTTTTCAAGCAGATCGGCCAGATAATCGTGGGCAGCATCGGTAATAGTAATAGCGGTCATGAAAATTCCTCGCAGACGTAGGCAGAGTTTACGCCAATCAAACGCGCCGCACAAAGTCCTAGTAATTTTGTCGGGAAAGGGCCGTTTTGGTCTTTTCGATTCGGTGCTGGTCCAACCAGCCCTTAAGGCGGCGGTACAGTCCTTTCTCAATCCATTGGTAACTGCCCCAGGCACCCAGTCCTATTACCGGCACGCAAACCGCAAACACCGCGTATGGATTCAGCCCAAAACGCTCGGCAACTAACCACCCGCTATAGAGCACCAACACATGCAGCAAATAGACCGAGTAAGAGCAATCCCCCAGCGCCTTGAGCAATTGGTTGCCCTCAAAATAGGGTTCCATTGAGATGCAGGCGATAACAATCAAAGCGCTCGGCAGGCCCCAGTTGATAAATCGATCATCTGCAGGCAAGTGATAAATAGTCATCAACGCGCCCGTAATCGCTAACAAGGGCAGCCACAAACCGTTGCCGACCCAACCGCGACGGTAGATCACACCGATTCCGATCCCGAGGAGAAATTCGTAAACGATGTCATTGCCATAAAAATGGCTAATCAAGCCATAGCGCGCCAGTACGCCACTCACGGCAAATAATGCTGTCGCTACTAACAGGGGCCGATGGCGTTGCTGAACCAAGAATACCGTCGAGAACAATAAATAGAAGAGCATCTCGTAATTCAGCGTCCAGCCCACATTGAGCGTTGGGTACATGCCGTAGCCGCCAGGGTTTTCCGAGGGAATAAATAGCAGCGACAGCATGAAATGCTGCCAATCGACAACTGCATGCGGCAGTAACGGCCTGGCGAACACGATTAACAAGCCCATGGCGGCGGTATAAACCCAATAGGCAGGCACAATGCGGATGATGCGATTGACCATGAAACGACCGACCGGCATGTCTTTGCTTTGCGTTGAAAGGTAAATCACCAAGCCGCTGATCACAAAAAAGATATCGACCCCAACCGCCCCCCGATCAGTGAAGAATCGCCCTATCGGACCAGACGCATGAAAATCAAAGAAAATCTGCATGAAGTGGTGGCATACAACGACCCACGCGGCGAGTGCCCGCAAGGCTTGAACCGAAATCAACATCTGCAACTCACCCTGTTTTTCAATCGCGACCAAGAACCTGGAACAGCGGCTGCCCCAGGTCGTGTTCGTAGTTCCGACCGCGTAATAGTCGAAAAGGTTGCGACGGTTTGATGACCGGTAGGTGGGGCGGCGAGTATTGACCGATAGATCGGCCGGTCGCTTGGCATGTGAGAAACAAGGGATCGTACAGCCACCTAGTGACCAGCACTTCACCGGCGCCGTATGAGTCACTGAAGCATTTCATTGGACTATTTTCTGCAAACCGGCGATTTCAACATGAGAAATATTCATGCAAAACCGCGACTCTCACTAAAAGCGCGCAAGTTTGCTATTATCCCCGACCTTCTGTATCAGCCTATTTCAGGTAGTCCTATGTCCGATCGCAGCGTTCGCCTTTCAGCTCTCCAAAAAGCCCTCAAAGAGCGCATTCTGATTCTCGACGGCGGCATGGGCACCATGATTCAAAGCTATCGGCTTGAAGAAGAAGACTACCGCGGCAAGCGCTTTGCCGATTGGCCGAGCGATGTAAAAGGCAACAACGACCTGTTAATTCTCAGTCGTCCGGACGTGATTGGCGCTATTGAAAAAGCGTACCTTGACGCAGGGGCGGACATCCTTGAAACCAACACGTTTAACGCGACCCAAGTGTCCCAAGCCGACTACGGCATGGAAGCGCTGGTCTATGAGTTGAACGTAGAAGGCGCCCGCCTCGCCCGCAAGGTGGCTGACGCAAAAACCCTGGAGACGCCGGATAAACCTCGTTTCGTCGCCGGCGTTCTAGGCCCGACCAGTCGCACCTGCTCGCTGTCGCCAGACGTCAATAACCCAGGCTATCGCAACGTTACCTTCGATGAACTGGTGGAAAACTACACCGAAGCCACCCTCGGGCTGATCGAAGGCGGCGCCGACCTGATTTTGATCGAGACGATTTTCGACACGCTGAACGCCAAAGCGGCGATTTTCGCGGTACAGGGTGTGTTCGAGGACGTCGGCTTTGAATTACCGATCATGATTTCCGGAACCATCACCGACGCCTCGGGCCGTACCTTGTCCGGGCAAACGACTGAAGCATTCTGGAACTCCGTGGCCCACGCCAAACCCATCTCCGTGGGCTTGAACTGCGCGCTGGGTGCCGCTGATTTGCGGCCCTATCTGGAAGAACTATCGAACAAGGCTGGTACGTATGTGTCTGCTCACCCAAACGCAGGTTTGCCTAATGCATTTGGTGAGTACGATGAAGAGCCGAACCAGACCGCTGCGATTATCGAAGAGTTTGCCCAGAGCGGTTTTCTCAACATTGTTGGCGGCTGTTGCGGTACTACCCCCGCGCATATCAAGGCCATCGCCAATGCGGTGAGCAATTATCCGCCACGCCCTATTCCCGACATCCCAAAAGCGTGTCGATTGTCAGGGCTCGAACCGTTCACCATTGATCGCAGCTCGTTGTTCATCAACGTCGGGGAACGCACCAATATCACCGGTTCCGCACGTTTTGCCCGACTGATTCGTGAAGATAACTACACCGAAGCCCTGGAAGTGGCGTTGCAACAGGTTGAGTCCGGCGCTCAGGTGATCGACATCAACATGGACGAGGGCATGCTCGACTCGAAGAAGGCCATGGTGACCTTCCTCAATCTGATTGCCGGGGAGCCAGACATCTCCCGCGTCCCGATCATGATCGACTCCTCAAAATGGGAAGTGATCGAAGCCGGCCTGAAATGCATTCAGGGCAAGGGCATCGTCAACTCCATCAGCATGAAGGAAGGCGTCGAGCAGTTCATTCATCATGCCAAGCTGTGCAAGCGTTATGGCGCCGCCGTGGTCGTCATGGCGTTCGATGAGAACGGCCAGGCCGATACCGAGAAACGCAAAAAAGAAATCTGTAAGCGTTCTTACGACATTCTGGTCAACGACGTGGGCTTCCCGCCGGAAGACATTATTTTCGACCCGAACATCTTTGCCATCGCGACCGGCATTGAAGAGCACAACAACTACGCCGTCGATTTCATCAACGCCTGTGCTTACATTCGCGACCACCTGCCCCACGCCCTGACCTCGGGCGGCGTGTCCAACGTGTCATTCTCGTTCCGGGGCAACAACCCAGTGCGTGAGGCGATTCACTCGGTGTTCCTGCTGTACGCGATCCGCAACGGCTTGAGCATGGGCATCGTCAACGCCGGGCAGCTGGAAATTTACGACCAGATCCCTACCGAACTGCGCGATATCGTCGAAGACGTCGTCCTCAACCGCACCCCTCACGGCACCGACGCGCTGGTCGCGATTGCCGACAAGTACCGGGGCGACGGCAGTGTCAAGGAAGCGGAAACCGAAGAGTGGCGCAGCTGGCCGGTGAACAAACGCCTGGAGCATGCGCTGGTCAAGGGCATCACCACGCACATCGTTGAAGACACAGAAGAGTCGCGGCAGTCGTTCAAGCGCCCGATCGAAGTGATCGAAGGCCCGTTGATGTCCGGAATGAACATCGTTGGCGATCTGTTTGGCTCGGGGAAGATGTTTCTGCCACAGGTGGTGAAATCGGCGCGGGTAATGAAACAAGCCGTTGCGCACTTGATCCCGTTTATTGAACTGGAAAAAGGCGACAAACCGGTGGCCAAGGGCAAAATTCTTATGGCCACGGTCAAGGGCGACGTACATGACATCGGCAAGAATATTGTCGGCGTGGTCCTCGGTTGCAATGGCTACGACATCGTCGACCTCGGGGTAATGGTGCCTGCCGAAAAAATTCTGTTGGCCGCCAAAGAACACAAGTGCGACATCATCGGCTTGTCAGGCCTGATCACCCCGTCCTTGGATGAAATGGTTCACGTTGCGCGGGAAATGCAGCGGCAGAACTTCTTCCTGCCACTGATGATCGGCGGCGCGACCACCTCCAAAGCGCACACAGCGGTGAAGATCGAGCCCAAATACAGCAACGACGCCGTGATCTACGTCACCGACGCCTCCCGCGCCGTGGGTGTGGCCACGCAGTTGCTGTCCAAGGAGCTGAAACCAGCCTTCATCGAGAAAACCCGGCTTGAGTACATTGACGTTCGGGAACGCACCGCCGCCCGCAGCTCGCGCACTGAGCGCTTGAGCTATGGCGCAGCGCTGGCGAAGAAGCCGAAGTTTGATTGGTCAACCTATCAACCAGTGAAACCAACGTTCACCGGTATCAAGGTACTGGAAAATATAGACCTCAACGTGCTGGCTGAGTACATCGACTGGACGCCGTTCTTCATCTCATGGGACCTTGCGGGCAAATACCCGCGCATCCTCACTGACGAAGTGGTGGGTGAAGCCGCGACGTCATTGTTTGCCGATGCTAAAGAGTTACTGAGCAAACTGATCGACGAAAAGCTGATCAGCGCCCGGGCCGTGTTTGGCTTCTGGCCTGCTAATCAGGTGGATGACGATGATTTGGAGCTGTACGGCGATGACGGCGTGCCTCGGGTCAAGCTGCACCATCTGCGGCAACAGATCATCAAGACCGACGGCAAGCCTAACTTCTCCCTGGCCGACTTTGTCGCGCCCAAGGACAGCGGTGTGACCGATTATGTCGGTGGGTTTATCACCACCGCCGGCATCGGCGCTGAAGAGGTCTCCAAGGCTTACCAGGATGCCGGCGACGACTACAACGCGATCATGGTCAAGGCCTTGGCCGACCGGTTGGCCGAAGCCTGCGCCGAGTGGCTGCACCAGCAGGTGCGGAAAAACCATTGGGGTTACGCCAAGGACGAGCAACTGGCCAATGAAGACCTCATCAAAGAGCAATACGTCGGCATTCGCCCCGCACCAGGCTACCCCGCGTGCCCGGACCACACTGAAAAAGGCACGCTGTTTGATTTGCTCGACCGTGGCGACGATGGCCGGACCGGGCTGAGCGGCGTGTTCCTGACCGAAAGCTACGCGATGTTCCCTGCGGCTTCAGTCAGCGGCTGGTATTTCGCCCACCCTCAAGCGCAATACTTCGCGGTCGGCAAAATCGACAAGGACCAGATCGAAAGCTATACCGCGCGCAAAGGCCAGGACTTGAGCATGACTGAGCGCTGGCTTTCGCCGAACCTGGGTTATGACAATTGATTGTATTTTTGCCTGAATAAAAACGGCCCTTCGGGGTCGTTTTTCATTTGTGGCCTACGCTCATCACTTACCTACCCTTTAATCGACCGTAGGAGCCAACGTGTTGGCGCCTACAGGGACTGGGTTAGACAAGCAAATCTGCGAGGACGTATGAACGACTCACCAGACCACTCCAAGGGCAAACCACCGACGCTCTGGCAAATGCTGCAGAGCGTCACGGCAGCCGCCTTTGGCGTACAAAGTGGCAAAAATCGCGAACGGGACTTTACCCATGGAAAGCCGAGCCATTTTGTCCTGCTGGGGATTTTGTTTACAGGGGTGTTTGCGCTGACGCTGTTTGGCATCGTGCAGTTGGTGTTGCACTTCGCAGTGGGATAGACGTCTGCGACGCCTAAATGACGCACTGTCCGGCACCCGTGCCGGACAGCCGCAGGTTGGCAGTTACTGGTGGCTCACCCAAAACACGGCCGTCGAAACGACCAGGATGATAATGAAGAGAATGGCCCAAGCATCTACTTTGCTATCTGGTTTTGCGATTCGGACACGGTTGCTCATTGCATCGCCTCTTTTCAATTTTATGGGTGATTGCATGAAGCGTGACCTGCACTCTGCCATCAGAACGCGGGGATCACCCCCACAGTAAAGCCGAGCATTGGCGATCGCTCAAGTAGGGTTATCCAAACATATATCGCTCATTAGTTCGTTTAGTTCTTTGCATATACTCAAACTTCACTTTTGCGCATAACTGCAAACTGTTATCTTTCCCCGGCTCCGTTTGGAGTGCGCGGCCGTGCGCGCGGATTTGCTGCAAGCAGCTGAGAACAGGACCTATATGTACGTATATGACGAGTACGATCAGCGGATCATCGAGGACCGCGTCAAGCAGTTCCGGGATCAGACCCGACGCTACCTGGCCGGAGAGCTGAGCGAAGAAGAGTTTCGCCCGCTACGCCTACAGAACGGCCTCTACGTTCAACGTTTCGCGCCGATGCTGCGGGTCGCTGTGCCTTATGGCCAGCTGACTTCGCGCCAGATGCGAATGATGGCAAAAATTGCCCGTGACTATGACAAGGGTTATGCCCACGTCAGTACCCGGCAGAACATTCAGTTCAACTGGCCAGCTCTGGAAGACGTGCCAGAAATTCTGGCTGAACTCGCGACCGTGCAAATGCACGCGATTCAGACCAGTGGCAACTGCCTGCGAAACGTCACCACCGACCAGTTCGCGGGTGTCGCCGCCGATGAACTGGTGGATCCGCGCCCTTGGTGCGAGATCATTAGGCAATGGACTACATTCCACCCCGAATTCGCTTATCTGCCGCGTAAATTCAAGATTGCCCTAAATGGCTCGCGCAGTGATCGCGTAGCGATTGAAGTGCATGACATTGGCCTTGAGCCGTTGCTTAACGCTGAAGGCGAATTGGGTTTCCGAGTTCTCGTCGGCGGCGGCCTTGGCCGTACCCCAGTGGTGGGTGCATTCATCAATGAGTTCCTGCCATGGCAAGACCTGTTGAGCTACCTCGACGCTATCTTGCGGGTGTACAACCGCTATGGTCGTCGTGATAACAAATACAAGGCGCGGATCAAGATCCTGGTCAAAGCCCTGACCCCGGAAGTTTTCGCTGAAAGAGTCGACGCCGAGATGGTCCACCTTAAGGGTGGCCAAACCACGCTGACAGAAGCTGAAGTGCAACGCGTCGCCAAACATTTTATCGACCCCGAGTACAAGGCGCTGAGTGATCAAACCGCCGAACTGGCACAGCTTGATCTTGATCACCCAGGTTTTGCACGCTGGCGCTCACGCAACATTCAGGCGCATAAAAAGCCCGGCTACGCTGCGGTGACCTTGTCACTTAAGCCTACCGGCGTCGCGCCAGGCGATATCACCGACAAACAGCTCGACGGCATTGCCGACCTGGCTGACCGTTACAGCTTCGGTGAACTGCGCACGTCCCATGAGCAAAACATCATTCTGGCGGACGTTGAGCAAAGCCAACTGTTCGCCATGTGGGGTGAGTTGCGCGAGCAAGGTTTCGCGACGCCGAACATCGGCTTGCTGACCGACATCATTTGCTGCCCGGGTGGCGATTTCTGCTCCCTGGCCAATGCCAAATCGATCCCGATTGCCGAATCCATCCAGCGCCGTTTCGACGATCTGGATTACCTGTTCGACATCGGCGAGTTGGACCTGAACATTTCAGGCTGCATGAACGCCTGTGGTCACCACCATGTCGGCCATATCGGCATCCTGGGTGTCGACAAGAAAGGCGCAGAGTTCTACCAGGTATCCCTCGGTGGCAGCAGCAACCGTGACGCGAACCTGGGCAAGATCCTCGGCCCGTCGTTCGCTCAGGAAGTCATGCCTGATGTGATCGAGAAGTTAATCGATGTCTACATTGAGAAACGCACCGAAGATGAGCGCTTCATCGACACCTTCCAGCGTATTGGCATTGACCCTTTCAAGGAGCGCGTCTATGCAGCGAATCATTAAGAACAACGAAGTCATCGACGAGACCTGGCACCTGCTGCCCAAGGACGCGACGTTGGACGAGTTGTCCAATTGCGACGACCTGATCGTGCCCTTGGCTTTATGGCTCGATCACGGTCACGCCCTAAAAGCGCGCGACGGTGGTCTTGGCGTATGGCTGGACAGCG